>JALWOP010000161.1 GCA_027083445.1 Planctomycetota bacterium
CCCGGTTCTCCTGCTGGGTCTCACGGCCGGCATCGCATCGACTCCTATCCCCATGCAGCAGGAGACGCCCTCGCTCACAGACCGCTACCGAGAGAGCGCCGGGCGCATCCTCGGAGCCGCCCTCGTGGACGAGGTCGGCTGGGACAAGCTCGAGTACCTGACCATTCGCATCGGGCCACGACTCAGTGGATCGAAGGCGCTGGAGCACGCGATCGACTGGGCCATCGCGACGATGCGTACCGAGGGACTCGAGGTGCGCCGGCAAGAGGTTCGGGTCCCCCACTGGGTCCGAGGGGCGGAGTCCGCGCGTATCGTGAGCCCCCGCCCCAGGGCGATCGCCATGCTCGGACTGGGCGGCAGCGTCGCCACACCCGAGGACGGAATCACGGCTCCGGTCGTCGTCGTGCAGAGCTTCGAGGAGTTGGAATCCCTGGGCAGGGAGGGCGTGCAGGGCAAGATCGTCGTCTACGCGGTCGACTGGGAGGGCTATGGAAAGACCGTGCGCTATCGCAGCGCGGGTCCCTCACGGGCTGCGCGGCTCGGGGCTGTGGCTGCCCTGGTACGGTCGGCAACCGGTCGTGCCCTCGCAACGCCACACACCGGAGCCCTGCACTACAGCGAGGACGATCCACGCATCCCTGCCGCAGCCATCACGGTCGAGGATGCGATGTGGATGCTGCGCCTCCAAGAACAGGGACAGACGGCCGTCGTGCACCTCGAGATGGAAGCGCGCACCCTCGAGGATGCACCCAGCGCCAACGTGATCGCCGAGATCCGTGGCAGCGAACACCCCGAGCAGGTGGTCGTCATGGGTGGGCACTTCGACTCCTGGGACGTGGGTCAGGGTGCCCACGACGATGGGGCGTCCTGTATTGCGGCCTGGGAGGCTCTGACCCTCTTGCACCGGCTCGGCATGAGGCCCAGGCGCACCCTGCGGGTCGTCCTCTGGACCAACGAGGAAAACGGTGGAGCCGGAGGGCGGGCCTATCGCAAGGCACTGGGCGAGACGGTGGATTCCCACGTGGCTGCCATCGAGATGGACGGCGGATGCGAACGTCCCCTCGGGTTTGGGTTCACCCTCGCCGGTGCCGAAGCGGGGAGCAGCAAGGCCCAGGAGGCCGCGGCTCTCCTACGCCAGATCTCCGCCTTCCTCGAGCCGATCGACGCGGACCAGATCCAGGATGGGGGCCACGGCGCGGACATATCCCCCCTGATGGCGGACGGAGTGCCCGGTCTGGCCCTGGTCACGGTCGGCGAACACTACTTCGACTGGCACCACACCGACGCGGACACGCTCGACAAGGTCGAGCCCAAGTACCTGCGGCGCGCGACCGCCATGCTGGCCGTGATGGGCTATGTGCTAGCCGACATGGAGGAGACCTTGGGGCCGCGCTGAGTCATCCCCCTACTCCCCGCTCCCGTCTCGATCCCCGGTGGGGTGCAACAGGGATGGATCGTCGCGGTGGGCCTCCCACCAGGCTCGCAGGGCGGCGATCTCCTGGCGGTGCTGTGCCGGCGCAGCGTTGCGGTCATAGGGGAGACCAGAGGCTACGTGGGCTTCGAAGTGTTCGAACGCATCACGTCGAGCTCCGCGTGCTTCGCCGCTCTCCATAAGGGCCAGCAGAATGGGGATTCCCCGCGTATCGCCGAACTCGAGGAGGGTCTCCGCGAGTTCCACCCGCAGATACTCGTCCTCTTCCCCCGACGCCGCGCTGAAGACCGCGTCGGCGCTCTCCCGATCCCCCAGTTCGCGCACGGCCTGAATCGCGCTCTCGCGCACGTTGTCGTCCTCATCGGAAAGCAGCGCGAGTAGATCGCTCTCGAACTCCGTCCGACCCTTCTCTCCGAGGATCTCGATCAGGCGTAGCCGCACCTCGAGCTCTCCGTTCGCCAGTAGGTCACGCACTTCACCCTCGACCTCTTCGAACTCCTCGGGGTTGGCTTCGAGCTCGGCCAGAGCGATCATGCGCTCGGCGGGGGAGCCGGCAGCCAGCAAGTGAGCCAGTTCGAGCTCCTTGGTGCGCTCGAAGAACATCGTTCCGCGAATGAAGGCAAGACCCAGAATCGCGTAGGCCACCACCTTGACCAGGGCCTTGCCCCGGTTGTCCGCCCAGCCGACGAAATGAATGATGCCGGCCAGGAGCAAGAAGGCTCCGAAGCAAACGACAATGACCGGACCGGAGGGAAGATCCCCGTAGTAAGAGATCGTCACACCGCTGGCGCTGACCAGCGTACCGACGATCCAGCCCAGGGTCAGCCGAGCCCGCACCGACTGGGCGAACAGGATCGCAATCACCGAGGGGATCACCAGATAGGAGAACACGAGCAGCACTCCCGCG
The DNA here is from genome assembly GCA_027083445.1 of Planctomycetota bacterium. GTDB lineage: Bacteria > Planctomycetota > UBA1135 > UBA1135 > JALWOP01. Next base: position 2,340 of record JALWOP010000161.1, read on the forward strand.
ATCGAAACGGAACTCGTCACCACGAAGCCGAACGACACATAGAACAGAAAGTCCCAGAAGCGCACGTTCATGCCCGCGGCTTCGGCAGCGGCCGGATCCCGGGAGATGGCGAAGAACTGCTGCCGGAAGACGTAGTGGAAAACTCCTATCAACGCGTAAAGGAGTGCGGTCCAACCGATCGTTGCTCCACTGATCCAGAGAATGCTCCCCGCCTGGAGTTCGCGCAGTTCCTCGGCCCCATGGGGTAGCTTCGAGCTCCCCAGGATGATCGCGGCCAGAGCCACGGCATAGGTGATCCCGATGAAGGCCTCATGGGGAACCTTCTCGTGCCGCATGCGCGTCAGCGAGAAAAGTGCCGCCCCCGCGATCGTGAAGGCCAGGGAAAAACCCTTGATGATGAGCATGTTCTCGTGAACATCCCAACCCAGTAGAGCCCCCCAAACCGCTCCGAGGGCGGCAATGGTCGCCAATGCAAGGTCGACGAAGATGACCTTGCGTTGGATGACGTGGATACCCAAGTAGACATGGATGCCCGTCAGGATCATGCACGCCAAGAAGGGATATGTCATGGAATCCAAGAACTCGGACATGGCTTTATCGGGGCTCCAGTAGAGGTCGGCGTAGGGCGGGAGCGGGGTGGTCGTCGCAGGAACGGCGAGCGCAGGCGGGGAGATCCCTCGCCCGCGCCCGCCCAGGAAGGTTCAACTCGAAGTTGCCGCGCACCTTCCCGGATCGATCGCGTTGGGCCACCGGTAGGAGAAAGAACGCATGGCGGGTCAGTCCTTGCGGGTTTCGGATTCCACGAGGCGCGTGATGAGGTTGTCCATCATCGCGAAGTAGTCCGGCACCCCAACGCTCTCCCCGACATCGATCGGTAGGGAGAGGAGGTGGGCCCCGGTCTTCTGGGCAAGGTAGGTGCCTGCGGTCCGATCGTGGTAGATCGCTTGCAGAATCGTGCGTACCCCCTGCTCGCGCATGACGCCCAACACCCGGTCTCGCTGCTTGGCCGAGGGGGGGATCCCCGGCTTCTCTTCGATCTCGATGGGAATGGTGAACCCGAATCGCGTCGCCAGATAGATGAAGGTCTTGTGATAGGTGACGATGGGCCGTCCGGCTAGGGGGGCGGCCTTTGCAAGCCACCCTCCGAGCATCTCCGTGAGCTCTCGATGCTCGAGGTAGTCGGAGAGACGGCCGCCCTTCGCCAGCCGATCGAGCTTTCGGCCACCCACCTCATCCACGAGTTCCGCGCCGTATAGCGCCACGTCGATGCGGTGGCGGAAGTCCGCCAAGTTGTCCTCGTAGGTCTGCTTGTGGGCTCCGTCCAGCTCTTCGAGAGCTGTGGCGATATTCCCAGCCAGGATCTTTGCGTTGAGTGGGTCCAGCCAGACATGGGGATTGCCATAGGGGTGTACGTCCCCCCACTCCCGGCTCAGGACGGTTGGAAGCTCCAAGGTCTGGACCCCGGTCGAGGCGATCACCCTTCCCGGCTGTCCGATCTGGATCTTGGGATTGCCCGATCCCGAGACGACTTTTTCGCCCCAGAGTTCGAGCTGCAGCCCACACTCGACGAAGAGATCCGCGTCCCGTGCCTTCTTCATCAGGATCGGAGTCGGCTGGACGTAATGCGGATCCTGGTTGGGAAGTGCGAGGGAGTCCACGCTGACAAACTCCCCCCCTACCTGTTTGGCCAGGTCGGCCAGGACCGGCAGGGTGGTCAGGATCTTCAGGGGAGCAACCGGCACGGCGGCCGGCTCCGCAGTTCGTTCACCTTCCGGGAGATGCGGTCCGGCAAGGGCTGTTCCCGCCCCCAGGAGGAGAGCCGCGAGGAGGAGAGAATGCCGAAGAGAGTTCCGTGATTGCATGATGAGCCTCCTAGCGATTGACCCAGTAGGGCTCGACGGGGTGCGAGCCGAAGATGAAATTCGTTTCGAGCAAGACGGTGTTGCGCCCGTCGAGTTCGGAGAAGTCGCTCGTCGAGTGCTCCAGCCCCAGACGCATGCGGAAGAACTCGGTGGTATAGAAGGTCACATACGCGCCGTAGGTGTCGGTGCGCATGCTGGAGTCGGCTAGGTCCTCGGAGTGGTCGTAGCGCACGCCGACATAGAGATTCTTGTCGAACTGGTACTGGGACCACAGGTAGTAGCCGAGCGGACTCGAATCCAGGCCGGCCTCGCTCAGGTCGGCCTGGAACAACTCGCCTCCGATCAGGAACGACTTCCACTCTCCGCCCTGGTAGGGCTTCCACTTGTAGGTTGCGTCGAGTCCATAAACACGGTGATCGCTCCCATTCTGGAGACCGGAGAGCCCCACCTCGAGGTCCTTGCCCTGGCCGAGATCGTCGAACCATTTCACCCGGCCGAGAACGCTCAGATTGGATGCACTCTCGAGGGGTGCGATGGGAAGCTCCCCACCGTCAAAAAGACCGAGAGTGGCTTCCATCGTTTGACTCTCCGTGGGTGAGGGAAGGAAGAACTGCCCCTCCATCCCGTCCCGGATGTAGCCCTCGGGACCCAGGAAGGTGCCGAGCGCTTCCGGATAGCTCGGTTGGGGCAGGTCGTGCAGGTGGATCTGATTGAAGCGTCCGAAACCCGGACGGAAGCGGCCGAGCTTGAGCTTCAAGCCGGCGGGTGCACTGTCGAGTATCGGCAGTTTCTTGACGACGACGTAGCCCTCCTCGATGGTGGAGTTCGCATCACCGGGGGTCTCGGATTCGTAGGTCCCGATCAGCACCCCGTCGGTCCACGGATCGATGGCGGCCCGGTAGTCCACCTCCATCTCCCTCAGGTTGAACTGGTCGTCGATTCGCGGCGCCGAAGGATCCCCGTCGAGGTGGACGGGCTGATCGTCGGAACGCATCAGGAAGTTGCCGAAGACGGTGAGTCCGGGATTGAAGACGTTCGAGCGCTGCGTGGTGACAGCCCCCTTGGCCTCCAGGCGACTCAAATCCTCCTCGATGCCCTCGAGTTCGAATTCGAAGTCGTCGCGATCATCCGATCGGCTCTGCTCGAGCTTTTCGAGACGCCGCAGGATGTCTTGGATCGTCGCCTGGGATGGGTTCGAGGAATCACTCTCGACGCCCACTTCCTGGGACGCGCTAGGAAGGGTTTGGGAATCTTGGGCGTTGGTCTGGCAGGGGATGGCAAGCAGCCCGATCCCGGCCGGAAGCGCCCAGCGAATGCTAGGGAACATGATGGGTGAAGTAGGGAGGTCTCGGCGATGCGCTGCACGACCACCCAGGGACCGCCTAGGCCTTACCTGGCTGGACCTTGCCTGGGGTGGGGTGGCTAGAGCGCGAGAAACTGACGCATGAAGTCCGTGGCCCTCGAGGCCACGGAACTCGATGGAGAGAGGGTCAGATTCGCTCCGGGGGACCCCGGCTCTCTCTCGGACGTCGCCGAAGCTGAGGGAGGAGACCGCAGCCCAGAACGGGCGGCTCCACCCACGCCAACTCCACGATCCTCGGAATCAGGATCGGGGCGGGAATCTCCACCAGATGGAGGAAGCACAGGTCGCAGGTCTCATGGGGACCATGGACGAAGGCCCCGCAGGGCAGCACGGCCACGATGATCACGAGAACCAGCAGGGCCACGATGACCCAAGGGACCCGGCTCTGCCGCAGGTGCTTCACAACTCAATCCGTATGCTCACCGCGCCCACCTGTCAAGCCGCCATCAGCGGCCCCCGCAAGTGTCGGAGCGATCCTCGGAAAGGTCGGCGTAAACCCTCCACTGACTGGCCTGAGCAGCCTCAAACGCCCAGCCGAGTTCCCCGTTCCAAACTACACTCACCGCCCCCCCTCGACCTATCCCCGCCCGATCCACCATGCGAGCATCCTCGATCCCGACCGTCCTGGCCCTCTTCCTCTGCGCCTGCGGCGCGAATCGTCCCGCGTCACCCCACGGGGAAACCCTCACGAGCGACGCCGAACGGGCGGGCACTCAGCAGGAGAGCGAGAAACGGGCGATCGATCCCGGTGATCTCGATCCTTCGGTTCGTCCCCAGGATGACTTCTGGCGCTACGTCAACGGCCGCTGGATCGATCGGACCGAGATCCCCGCCGACAAGGCGAGCTGGGGAAGCTTTGTCGCTCTGAACGAGCAGGCTAGTCGCGATGTGCGCGAGATCATCGAAGACCTCGCCCAGAGGGACGATCTGGCAGACGGTTCGCCGGAACAGCTCGTCCGCGACCTCTACCGCAGCTTCATGGACACCGAGCGCCTCGCCGAACTCGGTATGCAGCCGATCCGCGCCGATCTCGATCGGATTGCCGCCATCTCCTCGAAGGAGGAACTGGCGGCCACTTGGGGAGCCCTTGCACGCAGGCACATCGCCACCCCTCTCACCTTCTTCGTCTCCCAAGATTCGAAGAACCCCACCGCCTATGCCGTCTTCGTCACCCAGGACGGTCTCGGGCTCCCCGACCGCGACGACTACGGCCGAGAGGGAGCGGAAGCCGCGGCGGTGCGAGAAGCCTACCGCACCTACCTGGAACGTCTTTTCGAGGAGAGCGGTGATCCCGATCCCACGCAAAGCGTCCTGCGCGCCTACGGCGTCGAAGAGTGGCTCGCCGCTGGGCAGTGGACACGCGTTCAGAATCGCGACAGCGAGAAGACCTACAACAAGCTCTCCTCGGAGGCCATGCGTGGTTCGGCGAGGAGCCTGCCCTGGGAGCCCCTGCTGGCTGCTCTCTCGCTGGATGAGATCTCCGAGTTCATCGTCCGGCAGCCGAGCTACCTCACCGCCCTAGGACGCGCGTTCGATGAGACACCTCTCGAGGATTGGAAGGCTTACTTCCGTGCCCGCCTCCTGACCCATGCGGCGCCTTACCTCACCGAGTCGGTCTACGCCGCCTACTTCGAGTACCAGGGGCGCACCCTCTTCGGCCAGGAGCAGCCATCCCCGCGCTGGAAACGGGGGGTGGGCCTGGTCAACCGTCAGCTGGGCCAGGCTGTCGGTCGAGAGTACGTTCGGCGCCATTTCCCCCCCCAGGCCAAGGAACGCATGCGGGCCCTTGTCGCCAACCTGCGGGCCGCTCTGGGAGAAAGCCTGAGCACCTGCCGGTGGATGAGCCCCGAGACCAAGGCCCGGGCCTTGGACAAGCTGGCCAAGTTCACCCCCAAGATCGGCTATCCCGATCACTGGCGGGACTACACCGGTCTAGAGATCCACCCGGACGACCTGATTGGAAACCTCGATCGGATCGAGGCTTTCGACTATGCCTACCAACTGGGCAAGCTCGGCGGACCCATCCGCCGTGATGAATGGTTCATGTCTCCGCAAACCGTCAATGCCTACTACAACCCCAGGCTGAACGAAATCGTCTTTCCCGCCGCCATCTTGCAGCCCCCCTTCTTCGATCTCGAGGCGGACGATGCGGTCAACTACGGCGGCATCGGAACGGTCATCGGCCATGAAATGGGCCATGGCTTCGACGATCAGGGTCGCAAGTTTGACGGTGACGGGATGTTGCGTGATTGGTGGACCCAGGCGGATGCGGCTGAATACGAGGCCCGAGCGCAGCGTCTGCGCCAGCAGTATGAAGGCTTTTTCCCCCTCCCCGACCTGCACATCAACGGTGCCCTCACCATGGGTGAGAACATCGGCGACCTGAATGGCCTCACCATCGCCTGGCGAGCCTACCACCACGATCTCCATGGCCGGCGCCCACCGCTGATCGATGGGCTCAGCGGAGACGAACGCTTCTTCATCAACTTCGCCCAGATCTGGCGTTCCAAGTTCCGGGAGGAAGCGCTTCGCCAGCAGATCCAGACCAACCCCCACTCTCCGCCGGAGTTCCGCGTGAGGGGGACCCTGATGAACTTCACCCCCTTCTACGAAACCTTCGCCGTACACGAGGGAGACGGGATGTGGCGCGATCCAGCCGATCGTGTCGAGTTCTTCTAGGAGCGGACGGCGTCCCTGACGGGCTCTTCATCCTGAGCCCCCCATCCTGAACCCCCCATCCTGAACCCCTGCGTGGAGCGCAAAATAGCAGCGTGCGCCCGGTGGTGAGCCACCGGACGCACGCGTTCGCTCGGAGAGCCGCGCCTACTTGGCGTAGCGCTTCTTGAAGTCCGCAGCGGCCTTCGCGCGCCTTGCGGCTTCTTCTGGATCCATCTTACCGATGAACCACTTGTGGTCGTCGGAGTTCAGAACCTCTTCGATCTTCGCCTTCAAGGCCTCTGCCGCCTTGACGCGGTCCGGGTCCTCGGAGTTCAGGTTCTTCTCGGCCAGCTCCTCGAGTTCAGGGATGTAGTCCGTGTAGAAGTGCTGGGCGATCTCGTAAGTGCCGTGCCAGTGGGTGTAATCCGGCCCCATCATCGATGCGGCGTGACGCGCACGGCGACCTTCGTGGTGCCAGAGCTCGAACCAGATGAAGTCCAGCTTGTTGCCGAACTTGACCGGCTTCAAGAGGGGCTTGGCCGCTGCATACAGCGCCGCACCCGGCTTGGCGAACTTGTTGTTGTAGAGGTCGATGAGAGCGTCGTACTGGGTGTAGAAGTTCTCGATCCAAGGTTTGCTGTGGCAGGCGGAGCAGACATCTTTCATGTTCTGCCGCCGCACCTGCCAGGGCACATCCTTGCCCGGCAGCCCCATCTTGCCGTCCGAGACCTCGGGACGAATCGAAGTAACCGGGCGGTTGTTCCAACTGATCCGCATCCCGATGTCATGGGTTACGGGCTGGTTGCGGGTCTCGGACATGTGACAGGTGGCACAGGTCGGAGCCGCGTGGTAGTCCTCACCGACGATCCACTTGGAGGAACCCAAGTTCATCTTGTCGATGTTCGCCGCATAGGCGATGCCGTGCTTGGACTCTTCGTAGATCTCCTTCTGAGGGTGGTCGGGACCCAGGTGGCACTTGCCGCAGGTCTCCGGCTGGCGGGCCTGGGCGACCGAGAAGGAGTGCCGCGAGTGACAGGCCGCACAAGAACCTTCCGAACCATCGGGGTTGAGCCGACCGATGCCGGTGTTGGGCCAGGTCGAAGGATCGAGACCGCCTCCGGGGAGAACCTTGATCTGGGAGCCATGGCACTGCCAGCAGCCGCTGGCCGCCGCGGCCGAGACTCCTTCAGGGTGCCCCGGGGTTACGAAAGCCGAGTTGCCTTCGACCACCTCGGCCAGGACGTTGTCCAGCGAGCCCAGGATGCGCCCCGCCTTGGCGTGGTGAGAGCCGATGAATTCCTCGGTCTCCCTGGTGTGACAACGGGCACAGTCCTTGGGACTGACGATGACCGAGATCGTGAAGTCGTAGTGCCGCATCGCGTCGGGGTCGTCCCTGCGCGCGGCGTGGCACTCGTAACAGCCGACGTTTCCGCGGTAGTGCTTACTCTCGCCCCACTGCGCGTAGAGCCCAGGGCTCTCCTTGCGGTGACAGTCGATGCACTCTCGGGATTCCTTGCTGATCTCCTTGAGGCCGATCGCTTGGGGTGCGACCGGGGTGACGAGGGGTTTGGTGGTAGCTGTAGATGTCGATGCGGACGGGAGGGGTGCGTCCCCGCTCGCGCCGAACGCGATACCCACTAGCGGCACGAGGCCCAGGCCACCGATGATGACCGGGTTGAATCTCATGACTGGGGTTCTCCTTTCGGTTTGGAAGCCATTTTGAGCCGTTTGGCCCAGGGAGCGTGCGCAACGCTCCCGCGCAAATAGAGTCGATCGATCGCCAGCCTCCCGGAAAGAACCGGAATGCTGATGCGCACGAAAATGGTGAAGAGCAACAACCCGAAGGCCCAGATACCCAAACTGACGAGTATCTCATTCCAGGTCGGGGTGTATTCGACGATTTCGCCCAGCGGCGAGGGGATGAAGGCCGGAATGATCAGGCCCATCCCCTTCTCAATCCAGATCCCCACGATCAGGGCCAGGCACCCGATGTTGAGATACTTGAGGCTGAGCTCCACGGGGAGGAGCAGGACGCCCAGGCCGATCAGGTCCAATGCAATAGCCGACCAGATCCAAGGGACCAGGCCGGAGTGGCCGTGCAATCCCAGGAAGAGGTAGCGGGCAGAAGCTCCATGCGCCGAATCGGTGTAGAACTCGGTGAAGACCTCGCAGGCCAGGAGGAACATACTGATGATCATCGCCACCGTGACGATGTTGCGCAGGGTCCGAATCGCCTTCTCAGGCACTTCGTACTCCGTAAAGCGGTCGATGATGCGCAGGGCGATGATCAGTACGGCCGGACCGCCGGCGAAGGCCGAGGCCAAGAAGCGCGGGGCAATGATGGCCGAATTCCAGAAAGGACGCCCACCCAAGCCTACATAGAGGAAGGCCGTAACGGTGTGGATGCTGACGGCCCAGAAGATGGCGAGGAAGACAAAGGGGATGTAGAAGATCCGGCTCGGCTTGCGGTGGCGGTAGGCGCAGTAGATGAGGTAGCCGCAGATATGCAGGTTGAGTAGGAGGTAGCCCGAGAGAACGACCACGTCCCAGGTCAGCATCGAGATCGGGAAGTGAAAGCGCAGGAACAGGTGATGGGCCCGGTCGACGCGCCCCAGGTCCACCGTCACGAAGAGCAGACACATGATGATCGAGGCCACGGCGAGCAACTCGCCGAAGATCACCAGGTCATGCAGCTCCTTGTTGCGGTAGATGTAGACGGGGATCACGAGCATCACCGCCGAGGCGGCCACCCCCACCAGGAAGGTGAAATTCGCGATGTAAAGGCCCCACGAGACCTGATCGGTCATCCCTGTCGTCGCCAGACCGTAGACGAACTGCCGGCAGTAGGCGTTCAGCCCCAAGAGGGAGAGAACCGTCAACAGGGTCATCCACCCCAGGTAGCGCCAGTCTCCGACGAAACTCAGCCGGAAGCAGCGGCGTAGGAAGCGCAGGTACTCCTTCAACGATCCTCCTCCATCGCTCGGACTTGCTCATCGGTGCGCGGGTAGCGCTCGTCGAAGTAGTAGAAGAAGCGCGGCATGGTCCCGACTTCGGCCTTCAAGATGAAGACGCGCTTGTTGCGCAGGATCTGTGCCACCTCGCTCTCGGGATCGAGGACGTTGCCGAACTTGCGCGCCCCGACTGGGCAAACCTCGAGGCAGGCAGGCAGACGCCCCTCACGAGTACGATGGAGGCAGAAGGTGCACTTCTCCATGACCCCCTTCTCCCGTGGACGGTTCGAGAGGTAGGCCATGTCCGGGTTGACATCTTCGGGGGGCAGGGTCGGCTCGGCGTAGTTGAAGCGCCGTGCCCAGTAGGGACAGGCCGCCTCGCAGTATCGGCAGCCGATGCACCAGTCGTAGTCGATGACCGTAATCCCGTCGGGCTCCTGCCAGGTGGCCTCCACCGGGCAGACCTTGACGCAAGGGGGGTTCTTGCACTGGTGGCACTGCACCGGCATGTAGAAGTGCTCGTCGTCCGGGACAGCCTCACGGTCGTAGTGATGATCGGACATCTCCACGTCCAAGGTCCCCTTGGGGAGCTCGAGCACACGGATGTACTGGATCTCCGGCGAACGGCTCTGGTTGTTCTCGGCCACGCAGGCATGCACACACTTGCGGCATCCGATGCAGCGACTGAGGTTCAGGGCGTAGACGAACTCAACCCCCTCCTGGGGCTTGACGTCTTTGACGGTCACCTCGACGCCCGTGCGTTGCTCGACCTCCTTCTCTATGCGCTGCAGGGCTTCGTTCATCTCCTCTGGGGACATCTCCTTGTAGTGCTTCTGCAGCAGCTTCTGGATCGAGGGCAGGTCGTCGCCTTCGAGATCCTTGAGAGGAGAGAGGGCTCCCGCCACGGCGGCGGTGGCGCCGGCCACGGTCAAGCCTCCCTTGAGTACGCCGCGCCGCGTCGGTTCGGAAGAGTCGGGGGTGGGGGAAGGATCAGTCATGGTCGGATGGCCCCGTGCGCATGTGCTTCAGCAGGGGATCTTCCGGGGCGGGTTCCCCGTGACCGGGGTCGCCCATGCGCAGGGTGTGCGGGCCCGGGAGGGGCTTTAGGGTGGGGAAGGCGGGTGAGTGGGGATCGTGACACTGGGTGCAGACCAAACGGCCTCGCTCGGGTCGCTTCGGATCCCAGCTCCCGGTCGAGCGCCCGTGCATGCCGCGTTCCCAGTCACGGTAGGTCGGCCCGTGGCATTTCTGGCAGAGCAGCTCGACCTGGTCGTAGCCGATCTCCTGTTCCAGGTAGAGCACCAGCCGGTCGCGGTGCTTGTTCGAGTGGCAGTTCGAACACTGGTTGTTGATCCCGTGGCGCAGGTGAATCTCCCCGTGTTGCAGACGCTCGCCATCGGTCACGAGCGGGGTGTCGAACAACTTGTGGCAATCCGAGCAGCGCTGCTTCAGCCCCCCGATCTCGATCGTGGGAGGGTCGGGAAAGATGGTTCGGCGCGGGGAGGGATCGATGTCCGCGGGCGAGACCGAAGCCGCCGGCTCCAGATCGGGCAGCGTGGGCTGGGGTCCGACGAAGAACCAGAGGGCTAGCCCGAAGAAGACCACCGGGATGGCTAGGTTCGACATGCTTGGTGGGGGGCAGGTCATGGGGAAGCGCCGGGCAGGGAATGGTGCCTAGCGGGAGTGGAGAAGGTATCGGGTGAAGCCTTCCCGGTCGGGAAGGCGATCGGCCTACCCGAGAAGGACCAAGTGCGTAGCCGACCACCTGCGAAGGTCCTACGGACCCGCAACCCGAAGAGTACGCACAGCGAGTCATTCGCTCCGCCCCCTACCCTCGGGTATAGCTGCGGTCGATACGTCGTGCTTGTCACGCGCCCAACAAGGAGATCCCGCCATGGTCACGATCGGTGTCCTCGTTCGCGTGGACCCAACCCAAGAACCCGAGACCGAAGCGCGCCTCGGAGTTCTGGAAGGCGTCCAGCTCATTCCCCTCGAGGAGCCCCACACCCTGGGCGCAGTGATCCAAGCCGAGGATCTCGACGAGGCCCACGAGCGCCTCGTCACCCAGGTCCAAACCCTGCCCGGCGTGCTCTGTGCCTGGCCCCTGCACACCGAGCTCGCGTCCACCCCCCCGTCGCACAACTGAGCCAACCATGCAGATCAATCGAAGAGACTTCGTCCGCATCTCCGCCGCCACCACGGCTGCTGCCGCGGGCGGGCCGGCCGTCGCAGCCGCCGCAAGGCCCCGCGCAATCGAGTGGCACAAGTCCGTCTGCCGCTTCTGCGGAACGGGCTGCGGCGTTCAGATCGCCGTCGACAACGGCCGCCTAGTCGCCCTCCGAGGCGACCCCGAGCACCCCACCACCAAGGGACTGGTCTGCGCCAAGTCGCTCTTCCTTCCCAAGATCGTCCACTCCCCCACCCGTCTGAAGTATCCGATGATCCGCAACGCAGCCGGGGAGTTGGAGCGGGCTACCTGGGATCAGGCGATGGATCTGGTCGCCGACAAGTTCGCCCAGGCCATCCGTGACCACGGTGCCGACAGCGTCGCGTACTACGGATCCGGCCAGGCCCTCTCCGAGGAGAGTTACTACGCCAACCGTCTCTTCAAGGGAGGGATCGGAACCAACAACGTCGAGGGCAACCCCCGGCTCTGCATGGCCAGTGCCGTGGGCGGCTATGTGACGACGTTCAGCAAGGACGAACCCATGGGCTGCTACGACGACATCGATGCGGCCAATACCTTCTTCCTGATCGGCTCCAACACTGCCGAATGCCACCCGGTCATCTTCGACCGCATCATGGCCCGCAAGCAGTCGAACCGCCGTACGACGGTCATCTGCGTCGATCCGCGCAAGAGCCCTGTCCAGACGATTGCCGACCTCTACCTGCAGCCCAAACCGGGCTACGACCTGGCACTCCTGCATGCGATGGCGCAGGTGATCATCGAGGAGAAGCGCTACGACGAGGCTTTCGTCGCTCAGCACGTCAACTTCAAGACCGTCGTGGACGGCAAACCCCTCGCGGTCGGCTTCGACGACTACCGGGAGTTCCTGGCCGACTGGACGCCCGAGAAGGCCGGCGCAGTCTGTGGCGTGAACCCCGAGTCCATCCGCGAAGCGGCACGCCTGTTCGCCAGCGGTCCGACGACCTCCTTCTGGACCATGGGGCTCAACCAGCGCGTGCACGGGGTCTGGGCCAACAACCTGGTCCACAACCTGCACCTGCTCACCGGACAGATCGGCAAGCCCGGGGCAACCCCCTTCAGCCTCACCGGTCAACCCAACGCCTGCGGCGGGGTGCGCGACACCGGTTCCCTGTGCCACATCCTGCCCTACGGTCGCGTCGTCAAGAAGGCCGAGCACCGCGCCCAGATGGAAGCGATCTGGGGCTGCAAACCGGGTACGATCCAGCCCAAGCCGGGACTGAACACGATCGAGATGTTCAAAGCCCTGGGGGAAGGGAAGATCAAGGCCATGCTGGTCTTGACCACCAACCCCGGCCAGTCCCTGCCCAACCTGAACAAGCACCGCAAAGCGATGGCGGGAGACTCGTTCCTCGTGGTGCTCGATGCGTTCCCGACCGAGACGACCAAGATCGCCGACGTCGTCCTGCCGGCTGCCATGTGGACCGAGAAATCCGGCGTCTTCGGCATGTCGGAGCGGCGTTACCAGTACCAACCGAGCGTGGTCACCCCACCGGGAGAGGCCCGCTCTGACTATGCCATCCTGGTCGACTTCGCCCGGCGCCTGGAGGCACGCGGCGCGATTCCCAAGGGCTATGCGACCGGCAAGCTCTCGACGACCGATGACTGCTGGGAAGAGATGATGCAGGCTTCGAAGGACACGGCCTATGACTTCCGCGGCATGCCCCGAGAGCGACTCAAGCGGGAGCGCGGTGTGCGCTGGCCGGCCCCCACGGTCGATCATCCCGGCACCGCTCGTCGCTACGTCAAGGGCGAGGACCCCCTGCTCGACAGCGGCCCCTACGCCGACGCCAGCCTCGAGCCGGGCGATGTGAAGTTCTATGCCGCCGCCGATGGCAAGGCCAACATCTGGCTGCGTCCCGTCGTCGGCCCCGCCGAACCGCCCGATGCGGAGTACCCCTTCGTGCTCTCGACCGGCCGGGTGCTCGAACACTGGCACACGGGAACGATGACCCGAGCCGCCGCCGAGCTGCGCCGCGCACAGCCCGAGGCCTTCGTCGAGATCCACCCCAAGGATGCCAAGGCCCTGGGCATCCGCACGGGCGACCGAGTCGACATCGAGTCCCGACGGGGACGCTCCACGATCAAGGCTCGCGTGGTCGACATGCCCCAGCCGGGAATGGTCTTCGTGCCCTTCCACTGGGATGACGAGGGCAGCCTGATCAACGAGGTCACGATCGACGCCTATGACCCCGGATCGAAGCAGCCCGAGTTCAAGATCTGCGCCGTCCGACTCTCGAAGGCCAAGTCATGAAGATCCCCCTCTCCCTTCTCACCCTGGCCCTAGCGGCGGTTCCCGCCTGTCAGGAAAGCGTGCCCGAGCCGGACGCCGCAACCGTGGAGGTGGCGGAGCCGGTGCCCCCCGCCGGACCGTCAACCCAGGTACCGGCGACACAGGAACCGGCAGTGAGCGACAGCTCCCAGCCCAGCGCGCCGGTGGCCGCGGTTCGCGAGGCTCCCCAGGGCGCACGCGGTGAGAGGATCGCCGCTCCCAAGGCCCAGAAGGACGAAGCACAGGAGGCGGTCGCCTTCGTCGACTTCGCGCCCCATGCCTTCCCGCCGACCCTCCCCCACGACGACAACCACGCCGACCCCTGGTCCGCCCAGACCTGTCTGCTCTGCCACTCCCGGGGAATCGGAGATGCTCCCCGTGTGCGCCACTCGGGCATGTCGGGCGAGTTGATCAAAGGCAATTGCCGCTCCTGCCACCTCCCCCGGGGGGGCGAGGAGGAACCCTTGACCGAAGCAGGGTTCAGCGCCAACGCCTTCCCGCCCCTGCTCCCCGGTGACTCCTCGCACAGCGGGGCGTGGATGCGGGATGACTGCCTGCTCTGCCACGAGAGCGGAACCCGCAGGGCTCCTAGGGTGAGGCACAAGGGCATGTCCCCCCTCCTCCTCAAGGCGCGCTGCCGCTCCTGTCACCTGCCGGGAGCTCCCTCCATCGATGCAAACGCGAGCGGAGACTGAATCCGCCGGACCCCGCCCCAGTCGCCGGCTGCTCCTGGCAGCGGTCGGTCTGGGGATCGGGGCGGGAGCGGGGACCCTCGTGCGCGAAGGCGGGCGCCACGGGGGAACCTACCTGCGTCCCCCCGGGGCCGCCGCCGACTTCCTCGCCACCTGCCTGCGCTGCGGCCTCTGCGCAGAGGCCTGCCCGGTGGATGCCATCGCCATGGCAGGGGTCGCGGCGGGAACCTCCTACGCGACGCCGACGATCGATGCGCGCGAAGCACCGTGCCGGCTCTGCGCCGGCTTCGACGAGCTACGCTGCACGGCCGTCTGCCCATCGACAGCCCTGTCGGCCCCCGCGAGTCGCCGGGAGGTACGCATGGGTGTTGCCCGCATCGATACCGACCGCTGCCTGGCATGGCTCGGGGTGGTCTGCCGCGCTTGCTGGCACGCCTGCCCCTATCCGGGGGAGGCGCTGGCCCTCGATGAGCGCACCCGACCCAGCGTCGTGGAAGAGGTCTGCGTGGGTTGCGGGATCTGCGTCCACGCCTGCCTGACCGAAGAGAGCTCGATCCAGGTCACTCCCGCGTCATGATTCCCCGCTGGACGATCGCACGGCGGGCGTCCGCCGCCGCCTTCCTCTCCTGGCTGGCACTGGGCTGGGGCATCCAAGGCTCCTCGGTGGCCACTCGTATTGCGGACAGCCTGCCCTTCACCGATCCCCTCGCTGCCCTGGAGGTCAGCCTCGCCAGCGGAGAGTTGCATCCCCACCTCTGGATCGGGGCGGGAGTGGTGCTCGGGATCACGCTGCTCCTGGGTCCGATGTTCTGCGGCTGGCTCTGCCCGCTGGGACTCCTGCTCGACCTGGCTCACTCGCTGGAGAGACGTGTGCGCCGGCTCATGCACCGGCACGTGGGTGTGGAGCGCAGGCTCCCGCCGCGCACGCGCATCCTGACCCTGGCCCTGGTGCTGGGCTTCGCCGCCACTTCGGGCCTGCCCCTGTTTCAGCTCATCTCCCCCATCCACGCCATCGGACGGGGCATCGTCCTCGGTTTCGACGTTGCCCTGGGTCTGGTCGCGCTCCTCTTGGTGGTCGAGATCTTCGTTCCCCGGGTCTGGTGCCGGGCCCTGTGCCCCCTGGGTGGGCTCTACGGCTGGGTCGGCAAGCATGGTCTCTTGCGGGTCCGGATCGACCCCGAGCGGGCAGGTCAGATCCGCTGCCGGCGGTGCGACGTGGCCTGTCCCGCCGGCATCGCGGTCATGGAGGAGTACGCCCTGGGTGGAGCCACCTCCGTCGTCGACGAGGGCTGTATGCGCTGCGGCGCCTGCACCGAGGTCTGCCCCCGGGGAGTGCTGCACATGGGCCTTGGCGCTTCCCGGAAGAGGCGGGAGAATTAGAAGGGGCGGCAGGCGGGGAAAAGGCATGCCCTCACTACCCCGGCGCGGTACAACGGGCCGCTTCGCATGCCCCCTCTCCCCCAAGGTCGCCCACCGTCCTTCCGTAGGAAGGCGCTCGCCGCCGTGCCGAGCCGCAGCGAGATAGAGCGAGCCTCCACTCCCTATCGTCCCACGCCATGAACGTTCGGGCCGTCGCCTGGATCCTCGGATCCGTCCTGATCGTGGTCGCCGCTTTCCTCCTCGTCCCCATCGGGATCGGCTTGGCCTATGGAGAGACCCAGGACGTGCTCGCCTGCCTTTGGAGCGCCGCTCTCTCGGCCCTGACGGGAGGGGCCCTGGTCATCGGCCTGCGGGGCAGCACGGTCCGCGACGGGAGAGCCGCCTACCACCGTCGTGAAGGCATCGCAGCCGTTGGTCTGTCCTGGATCGCGGTCGGAATCGTGGGTGCCCTCCCCTTCGTCTTCCGCGGCACGATCCCCTCGATGGTCGATGCGGTCTTCGAGTCGGTTTCGGGCTTCACGACCACGGGTTCCACGATTCTCACCGCGGAGCGGATCGACGCCCTGAGTCACACCCTGGCCTTCTGGAGATCCTTCACCCACTGGCTGGGAGGCGTCGGCATCGTCATGGTCTTCGTACTCGTCCTACCGACAGGGGCACGCAGCCTCTTTCGCGCGGAGGTCACCGGCTATGACCGCGAGGCTCAATCGGCTCGTGTCCAGGACAGCGCCAAGCACCTCTTCATCGTCTATACGATCCTGACCCTGGCCTGCGGCCTCTCCCTCTGGGCCCTGGGGATGACCCCCTTGGACTCGGCCATCCACACCTTCGGCACGGTGGGAACCGGAGGCTTCTCCAGCCACGGCGCCAGCGTGGCCTACTTTCACTCTTGGCCCATCGAGGCGGTGATCGTCGCCTTCATGTTCCTGTCGGGGATCAGCTTCAGCCTCTACCAGGGCATCTATGGCAAGCGCGTACGCGCCTGGCTGCCGAGCTTTTGGGCCTCGGTGGAACTTCGGACCTACACCGCGATCACGGTGCTGACGATCGGCGCAGTGACCCTGGCCCTGTGGTTCAGCGGCAAGCCTCCCACGGATGGTCTGCCGGACTACACGAGCTTCAGCCAGGCCCTGCGCGACAGCAGCTTCAGCGTGGTCACGATGCAAACCTGCTCGGGCTTCGCCACGGCCGACTTCGACCGCTGGCCGGACTTCTGCCGCATCCTCCTCCTCCTGGTGGCCTTCATCGGAGGCTGTGCGGGTTCGACGGCCGGAGGCCTGAAGGTCATTCGCCTGGTCATCCTCTTGAAGCTCGCCCGGACCCAGATCGGACGCGCGATCCGCCCGCGCGCCGTCCAGGGGATCCGCGTCGACGGCCAGAGCCTCGACGATTCGATCGCCTCGGAAGTCGGAGCCTACTTCGGGCTGTGGTGCCTCTTCGCCGTCTTCTCGACCCTGGTGGTCACGAGCTGCGGGATCGACATGATCTCGGCCTCGACCAGCGTCCTGGCAACCCTGAACAACGCCGGACCGGGTTTGGGACTGGTGGGACCCGCCTCCAACTTCGGCGCCCTTCCCGATCTGGCCAAGCTCTGGCTCACCGTCTGCATGCTCGCCGGACGCCTCGAGTTCTATGCCATTCTGAGCCTCCTATTGCCCTCCTTCTGGCGTCACTGAGCCCCGCCGTCCGAGACCTGGCTCTCGGGCGGCCTGCGAATGACCATGAGGCGCGGTTCGGTCATCTCCTCGATCGAGTAGCGCAGACCTTCGCGACCCAGTCCCGAATCCTTGACGCCCCCGTAGGGCATGTGATCGACACGCCAACTGGGGATGTCGCCGATGACGACAGCACCCACTTCGAGCCGCTCCCAAGCACGCTGCGCATGGTAGAGGTCGCGGGTGAAGACTCCGGCCTGCAGGCCGTACTTGGAGTCGTTGACCCGCTCCAAAGCTGCGTCGAAATCCTCGAAGGGCTCGATCACGGCCACCGGTCCAAAGGCCTCCTCGGCCCAGAGGGGCGAGCTGTCCGCTACCCCCCCGAGCAGAGTCGGCCAGAGCAGGGCCCCCTCGCGCCGCCCCCCGCAGTAGAGCCGCGCACCCGCGGCGCGGGCCTGCTCGATCCAGCCCTCGAGGCGCCGAGCTTCGGCCTCGGTGATGAGGGGGCCGACAAAGGTCTCCTCGCGCCGGGGATCACCCACCTCCAGAGCCTCGCTGGCCGCTACCCAGCGCTCGACCAACTCGGAGTGGATGCTCTCATGGACGAGCACGCGCTGCACGCTGATGCAACTCTGTCCAGACTGGTAGAAGGCACCGATGACCAGACGGTCGATCACGTCCCGAAGGTCGCTCTCCGCGTCGACGATGCAGGCGGCATTCCCACCCAACTCGAGCTGGACTCGCTTCTTGCCCGCGGCGTTCTTGAGCTTCCACCCCACCTCATGGGAACCGGTGAAGGAGAGTAGCTTCAAGCGATCGTCGCGCACGAGGGGCTCGGCGTCAGCGACTTCGCAGGGCAGAATCGAGAAGGAGCCGGGGGGCAAGTCGCACTCGGCCAGGACTTCGCCCACGATCAGGGCGCTGCACGGGGTTGCGCTGGCGGGCTTGAGTACGAAGGGGCACCCCGCGGCGATGGCGGGGGCGACCTTGTGGGCCACCAGGTTGAGGGGGAAGTTCCAGGGGGTGATCAGGCCGACCGCCCCCAGGGGCAGGCGACGGGTCATACCCTGATAGCCGCGTGCCCTGGGCGTGACGTCGAGGCAGAGGACCTCACCCCCGATGCGAGTCGCCTCCTCGGCAGCGATACGAAAGGTGTCGATCAGCCGACCCACCTCGCCCCGCGCGTCCCGGATCGGCTTGCCGGCCTCCCCACAGAGCACCTCCGCGAGCTCGGAGGCACGCTCTTCGAAGCGTCTCGTGCAGTGGGCCAGGATTCGGCTGCGCTCATAGCTCGGCAGCTCGCGCATCGCATCCTCGGCTCCCTGGGCAGCCCCGATCGCCGCCAGGACCGCTCCTCGATCGGCGCGGCAGACCCGGGTCAGGATCTCCCCAGTGAACTTGTCGACCACGGGAAGCTCGAGATCCGATTCGGTCGCTTCCCCCGCCAGGTAGTAGGGATGGTTGGCTTGCACGGTGGCCGCAGGGTACACCGCAGGGACCGATCCGGGAGCACTCGCACTGGCGACTCGCCACCCGGCCCGCGCGGAAACGCCCCCAAAAAGGATGCCTCCGAGCGGCACAGGGCCGCCCGGAGGCGAGGAGGGTTCGCGTGGGTCGCGGGCTGCCTGCCAGCGCCCGCGGCGCGAGACCCTCACAAGAGGAGGAGACTCGGATCGCTACGCCTCCGGGTGAAGCATCGCCCGGAGATCTAGCGAACCACCCTCTCTTTTACGGTATGGAAGGGAATCTTGCGCCCCGGCAATGTATGCATTTATCCCATACTGTCTGCGGTGACTGGCGCGGACACGAAGTGGACCCACCAGGGAGCGGGCCAGCGGTATGCCGCGTCCCGCTTCCGGACCGCGAGGGCCCGCGAGCGGGACCTGCGCCTGGTCTCTCGGCTCCTGGCACGCCATCGAGCGACCCCCGAGCGAGTCCTCGATGTCCCGGCTGGGACCGGACGCCTGCGGGCGAACTTCGCCGATTCCCGCCGCTACGTAGCCGTGGATCGCTCGCCGAGCATGCTCGCCCAGTGCGAAGGGAATCGCCTGCAGGCCGACATCCTCGCCCTGCCCTTCCCCGATGACTGTTTCGATCTGGTCCTCTGTTGCCGCCTCTTGCACCACCTCGATCCCTCCGAACGGCGCGCATGCCTGCGGGAACTCGCGCGGGTGAGCAGAGGCTGGGTCATCGTCTCGTTTTGGGATAGCGCCAGCTACCACGCCTGGCGCCGGCGCCTGGGCCTACGCCGTGCCCGGCATGCCGATCCGCGCCGCAGCGCTTCGCGAGCCGACCTGGAACGGGACTGCGCCGCTGCCGGCCTCGAGGTGCTCGGGTACGCCGCCTCGATGCGCTGGATCTCCCCCCAGACCTTCCTCGCCGCACGGGTCGATGGGAGCTGACCGGCGCGTCAAGACCACGAGCGGAACGATCGTCGGGCGCGGCGCGCCGGGCGCGGACCGAGCGGTGATCGAACTGGCCCTGGCCGGCGAGCCCCGGGTGGGGGCGATCGAGATCGGCGGCGCCCGGGTCTTCGTCAAGGCCAGCGCTCTGCGCGGGAGTGCCGCCCGACGTCACGCCCTGCGCAAGAGGCTCGCCGGCCTGCCCCTACCACGGGTGCGTGAGTACGAGAACCTACGCTGGCTGCGGGCGAGGATCTTTCAGGCCCCGCGCCCCCTGGCGGCGGCGGTCCTGTGGCGCGGGGGACTGCCACGCTTCCAGGTCCTGATGTTGGAGGAGCTCTCCGGAGTGGCAAACCTCGACCACATCCTGCCCGGCGAGTCGCCCGCTGAACGTCTGGCCCTGGCACGGGAGCTTGGCTCCGAGGTCGGGCGCATGCATTCCCTGGGGTTCATCCACCGTGACCTCTTCCCCCGCAACCTGCTCGTTCTATCCCCAGAAAATCCCCGGCGCATCGTCTTCGTCGATGCCTGGCGCGCTGCCCCCGGCGCCTCCCTTCGCGGGCCGGCCTACGACCTGGGCTGCCTCTTCCTCGAGGGGGCCGAACTGTGGAGCGAAGAGGAGCAGCAGAGCCTGCTCGACGCCTATGCGGCCTCGCGCAAGGCCCAGGGCCGCCCGGCCAAACCACGTCTCCTCCACAGCGCGCGCCGGGAGCGGGCACGGCTCTTGGCACGCCTGATCGCGGAGCCCAGGCGCCTGGGTGGCGCCGCCCCGCCCGGACCCTGGTCCGCGGAGCTGCACTGGCCTCGGGGGTAGTGCCCCCTGCCCGCCAGGGCAACGGAGGGTATCCACCAGAACATTCAGTCCCCGTCCGCCGCGTCGCTCTCGTCTGGGATTTCGGCCGCTGCGGGGCTGCTGTCTCCCTCCTCTTCGCCGGCACGGACCATCTCTCCCGCATAGCCGAAGGCCTGCAAGGCATCCCGCAGGCGTTCACCCGCCTCCCCGGCGACGACCTGTTCCTCCCGGGCATAAGCCTCGAGGTGCTCGAGCTGGATCCCGGTCAGGCGATCGACATCCTCGGGGCGACGGGCATAGAGATTCTGCCGTTCGCGGGGATCGCTCCCAAGGTCATACAGCGCGGGCCGAATCCCCAGCGAAACCCCCTTCTCGGTGGGCAGGATCAGCTTGAGGCCGCTCGCCTCCTCGCGCACGACCATTCCGTGTTGAACGTAGGCAAAGGTGTGCCCGCGAAGTTCGCCCGCCGCGTCGGGTCGTCGCATCCAGGGCACGAGGCTCGTTCCGTCGAGATCGAAGTCGATGCCGATGTCGCACAGCTCGAGCAGGGTTGGAAAGAGGTCGATGTTCTCGACCGGCTCTTCGATGGTGCGGCCCGCAGGGACTCCCGGACCGCTCAAAATGAACGGCGTGCGCAGGGAGGGTTCGGTGAGTAGATAGCCGTGGGTCTGGAAGAACAGCTTCTCGGGCGGGAAGGTGCGCTGCACGTCAGGCCCGACGGGTGCCAGGTGCTCCCAGAGTTCTTCTCCATGATCCGCCACGACCGCAATGAGCAGGTTCTCGCGCAGACCGAGTTCCTCGAGCTCCGCGAGGAGGGCCGTGAAGCTCTCATCGACATAACGGATCTCGCGGTCATAGCAGCCGCGCGCCCGATGCATGCGGTCAAAGGCATGCTCCCATCCAGGGTCATCCTCAGGGGGAGGAGCACCCAGTGCCGCCATCGTCTTGCGCCACCAACCCGGTGGCTCGACGTCCGGCACGGTCCCCATGGGCAGGATCTGGTTGTATTCGGGATGCTGCTCGTAGGAGTCGTGGGGATCGACGACGTGCAGATAGAAGAAGAGCGGCGGTCGATCCTCCTGGGAGGCGAGGGCACGCAGATCGTCCCGGACCCACGAGACCACATCCTCGAAGGTGCCCCCCGGTCGCTTGCGCTGGATTCCCCGCGCGTTCGTGTAGTGGCGCGTCAAGAAGGTGTCGAAGCCCCGCTCGAAGCCCACGTCGTTCAAGATGACGAAGTTCGCCACCACTCCGAGGGTGTGGTAGCCCGCCCTCTGAAAGACCTCCGCCATGGTGGGTGCGTCGGGATCGGGGCACTCCTGATGGGAGGTCAGATAACGTCCGGTCAAGAGCGACGAGACCGAGGGCAGGGTCCAGGGAGCCTGGGAGGTGACATTGGCCATGCGCACCCCCTCGCGCGCCAGGGCGTCCAAGCCGGGACTGGTCGCCCGCGGATAGCCATAGCACCCCAGGTGATCCGCCCGCAGGGTGTCGATCATCAGGAGCAACACGTCGGGTCGCCGCGTCTCGCGGGCCCGCGCGGTTTCGCTACCGCAGGAGATGCAAAGGCCCGGAATGAAACAGAGGAGGAGGAAGAGGCAGAAGCGCACGCCCCAAGGCTACCTCATCGGGGGACTAGGGCCTGGAAACCGGCGGCCAGCTCGAGCGCAGCTCCCGCAGGGCGCGCAGGGGGGCCTGATGCTCCTCGAGGTGGGTCACCCGCTGCAACTCGTGGCCCTCGGTCAGGACGCTGCCCTCGGGCCGCACGAGCGCTTCGGGGGTCGTCCCATTCGGGCAGAAGGTGCGCACGACCCCCTCGCAGCAGCAGACACAAACCTTCTGGGGCCCGAAAACGTCGACGCCGAAGACGGTTCCGGTCACCTCGAGGTAGCGCGAGGGGCAGCGGAACTCCAGGCCCCGACCCACCTCGTGGAAGCGCTCGGTGGTCGCGATACGGTAGGCCCCGGGGCTCCCGTCGCTGGCGAGGACATAGGGTCCCACGTCACCCGTCTCCGGGTGAACGGCCTCCGGATGGGTCAGGCCCACAAGGTCGAGCCGCGAGTGCTCGGCCAGCTCGATCAGAATCTGGCCGTCGAAGGCCAGGAGCAGTTCCTCGTCACCGGCCGTGACGGTTCGGGCTTTCCCCAAGCGCCGGGCAAGCTCCTCGGGTCCCGCGCCGGCGGGCAGCAATTCCCCGTCGACTCGAATGCCCTCGGCGACGAAACCCGCTCCGCGAACGACGAAGGGAGGCGCTACCCCGTCGGACGGGGTGGCCCCTCGCTCGGGCCAGAGGACCCACAGGAGCAGGGCAGCGGCGGCGGCCAGGAGGGGGGCCCAGACGGAGACCGGCAGGCGGCGGGGGAGGAAGCCGCCTCCCGCTCGGGGAAGCTGCGCGGAGCTCGGCTGCGAAGCCTGCGCGAGAAAGCGCCGGCGTAGATCCCCTTCGAATTCCGCACGAGCCTTGGGTCGGAAGAGATCCAAGGCTCCCCTGAGGGTCGAAGGGTCGCCGCCGGATGCCTGCCGCTGGGCCGCCTGGGCCTCGAGCCCCTCCGCCACCGCTCGCAGGAAGCGCTCCCGAAGCTCCTCGCGGAACTCGGGCCGAGCCGACGGTTGAAAGCCGTCGAGCAGACGCGCCAGGCGTCGATCCGGGTCTTGGCGGGGGGTACTCATTGGTTCTCGATCGCCGATCCCAGCCGGCGACGCAGCTCTTCCATCGCACGCGAGTAGCGCTTGCGAACGGCCGTCTCATTGCGATCCACCATCGCACCGATCTCGGCGAAGGAGAGACCCTCGTAATAGCGCAGGACCAGGGTGGTTTTCATGATCTCCGGCAAGCTGTCGATCGCCGCCGCGACCTGATCGCCGACCTCGCCCGACTCGAGAAGCTCGTCCGGGCCCCGCCGGCTCTCCACGGCGGGGGTGCCGTCGTAGTCCGCTCCCTCCGCGACGGTTGCGCTCACCTCGCGCAGGGAGTCCCTGTGGCGTCGACTCCGCCAATGATCGCGCACCTTGTTGGTGGCGATCGTGAACACCCAGGGCCGCAGCGGGCGGCGTGGGTCGTAGCCCTCTAGAGCGCGGCACAGGTGCATGAAGATGTCCTGAGTCACGTCCTCCGCCAGGTGATCGTCGTGTAGCAGCCTACGCACGAATCCGTAGACTCGATCGAAATAGAGTTCATAGAAGCGCTCCAGCGCGTCTGGCGCACGCGCCGCCAGGGCGGCACGCTCCTCGTCGGTGAACTCCAGCAGGGCGGGGTCCGCCGCAAGCTCCGACGGGGCACCGGGATCGATCCGGGATTCCAAGGTGAATGCTGGGTGGATTCGGGTGTGAGGGGAGGGATGTGACCGCGGGAACGGGGAAAGTCGCGGGAGCGACGAAACCGGACCCTAGAGGATACCTCCAAGGCCCCTCTGGGCCGCCTGGGGTGAGGCGATCGGCCCCCGGGTGTCGCCTTTCCTCTTCGAGAGACGACCGGGACAGAATAAGCCCTCCCCGGACCCGTACGCCTCCCAGGGGATGCGACCGCATCCGGCCCCCATTGACCCCCAAAGGCCCCTCCAACCAAGGATTACGTAGCCATGAGCCTGCTCGCCACCACCCTGCTGGCCGCCGCCCCGGCGGCCCTTCCGCCGGCCCAGGACACAGAGCTGCTGAGTTTCTGGATTACCGATCTCGAGAAATTCTTTCCCGACCCCAAGGATGCCGGCCTGCTGGAGGCTCTACGCCTGGTCGACGACCGCATCCTCGAGCTCCCCGACGAGATCCCCGGCTTCCACATCGACGCCCCCCCGCAGGTGATCGATCTCGCCATCCACTTGATGACCGGAGAGAAGAGCCTGCGCATCTTCTCTTCCAACGACTCGAACCTGATGTTCCCCATCTACGGCCAGCTCGAGCTGATGGAGAACGACCCCGAGCGGGCCAGGAGCATCGCCTCGACCCTGATCAACCTCGGCCGGCAGGCGGGTGCTCCCCTGGGTGAGCCCCGCGAGGACGGACTGGTTCCGGTGGAGCAAGCCCCGGTTCCGGTGCTCTTCGGTGCACGGGACGGCGAAGTCATCCTCTCCGCCGGCAAGCTGGTCCCCGCGGCCTACGACCCCAGCCTCGCCCCGCTCCCCGACGGCGTCGACCCCCAGGTGGCCCTACACGTCGATGTCGGCGGGATCCTGCAACTCGTCACGAGCCTGGCAGAGGGCAATGATCGCGAGTTGGGAATGATGCTCGCCCTCTTCTCCAGGGCCGGGCTCGACGACATGGAGGTCTACTTCGCCCACGGCATCGACGCCGAGCGGGGCTACACGACCGCACGCATGCCTCGCTGGGGCGGCCACATGCGCGAGAAGGGCCTCTTGCCCGCCAGCACCCTGACCGCCGCCGACCTGGCGCTGATCCCCAAGGACGCGACCTTCGCCTCGGTGGGCAAGGTCAACTTCCAGGGCACCCTCGACTACGTCTTGGGGATGTTCCGGGAGCCCCTGGCCCAAGAGGGCATCGACGATCCGATCCAGATGATCGCCGGGATGACGGGCTTCGACATCGAGAAGGACTTCATCGCCCACCTGGGAGATACTTGGGGCGTCTATACCTCCGACACGACCGGCGGAGGGGGCCTGCTCTCCGGAGTCGCATTCGTCGAACTCAAGAACTCCGACGGCCTACTCGACACCTTCGAGCGCCTGCAGGACCTCGCCAACGAGCTGTCGCGCAGCGAGACCGAGGGTTATGTGCAACTGCGTAGCTGGGAGCAGGGGGGCACGAGCTACCTCAGCCTGACCTTCCCCGGCCTGCCGATCCCGGCCGAGCCCACCTTCGCCTTCACCGACCGCTACCTGCTGATGGGCCTCACCAGGTCGACCTGCACCGCCGCCGTGCGCCAAGCCAAGGGCGGCGCTCCCAGCCTGGTCGAGAACCCCCGTTTCCAAGAGAGCCTTCCTGGGCCGATCGACGGTGCCCTGTCGGTCAACTTCTGTGACACCCCCAGGCTCCTGCGCGACGGATATGGCCCGACCAACCTGCTCATGTCGGCCCTGGTGAACGGCACCCGCTCGCGCCTGGACGCCACGCGCGACGCCGGGGTGATCATGCCCTCCTACGGTGAACTGGTCGCCGGTGCCAAGGCGTCGGCAGGCATGGCTCGCATCCAGGGAGACGACTATGTCTTCGAGTCCCGGGGAGATCGCTCGGCGATGGTCTGCTTGACCAGCACGGTCGGCTTCCTGAGCCGCAACCCCGTGATTCTCGCCCTACCCGCGGCAACCCTCATGTGGGCACGCGTCGAGGGAGTGCCCGGCTACTAGCCGCCTCCCCGGGCTCACCCCAGGTGATGCCTGAAGGCGAGTTGCGATGCCGGCCACGCCCTCCGCGGGCGTGGCCGGCATCTCTATGGACACGGCGACCGCTTACGAAATCGCAGCCGCCCATCGGCAAGGCCCCGGGGCCACCCTTCCCTGGAGGATGAAAGCGGGAGACTCGGGGTACACTGCCCCCATGCCTCTGTTCGAGTTCACCTGCAAGGGGTGTCAGCAGACCTTCGAGGAGCTGGTCACCCCCGACGAGACCGTCACCTGCCCCCATTGCGGTAGGGAGGAGCTGGAGCGACTCGTGTCGACCTTCGCGGTCAACCACACCCAGACCGAGCCCCCTCCCCCGCCCTGCGGCCGCTGCGGCGACCCGCGTGGAGCGGGTGCCTGTTCGATGAACTGACCATGCGTCGCCTCCTAGCCCTCTTCCTCGCCGCCCCGGCCCTGTGCTACCAGGATCCCCCCTCCGTACTGGACTGGACCACGACCCTGGAAGAGGGAGCCTGGCAACTCTCCCTGCGCGCCGACATTGCGAGCGCGGACGGGCTGCGGGACGGTCGTGAGGAACTCGACCAGGCGGCCCTCTCCGCCTCTGGGTACTCCCGTTTCACGAGCGACCTGGACCGGCGCGAACTCACCCTACGCCTGGCCCACGGCGTGGCGGGCTGCACGCTCTTCGCAGCCCTGCCCGTGGCGGAGATTCGGCGCAAGGGCAACGATGCACCAGCCACCCCCTTCGACGAGAAGGTGCAAGCACTCGGAGACCTCGAGTTCGGCCTGACCAAGCACTACCGGCGGGGGAAGCGCGATGCCCTACTCGCCTCGGTGGCCCTTTCGCTTCCCACCGGTGGTTTCGACGAGGATGGTGCTCCCTACCCCCTGCAGGTCGGCGGAGGCACCTTCGATCTTTGGGGGGCGGCGGCTTGGATTCGCCGGGGGAAGGCGCTGCGCTACGGATTGGCCCTGCGAGGGCGGGTCCCCCTGAATGAGAACGACCAGGGCTGGGCGCGCAGCCGATCCCTGGTCACCGACCTGTGGGTGGCGCGCAGCTTGAACAGCCGTTTGTGGGGGCGGCTGGGTCTGCGCAACACCTCCTTTGGGGACATCTACGGCCGCGACCCGGACCTCGACCCCAGCGCCGACCCGCTCGCGGATCCCAAACGTCAGGGAGGTAGCCGCACCGACCTGCTCGCCGGCTTCTCCTGGCTCGCTTCCCCTGGGAAGGATCCGGTGCCGGCCGCCCCCGGCTCCTCCCATGCAGGAGGCGACCTGCGGCTGGAGTTCGAGTTCGGCCTACCCATCGACGAGTGGCTGGACGGCCCCGGACCCTCGAACGAATACACCCTCTCGGTGGGCCTGCGATACGGCTTCTGATCCCATGCTGTCCGCGTTGCTCCTCTTGCCCCTCTTGGCCCAGGATGGAGAGGCGCTGACCCAGCGCTTGGCCCAGGCGGCGGACCTACCCGATCCGAGGGAACGCCAGAGCGCCGCCCGGGCCCTGGCGGAGGACGAGGAGGTCTCCCTGGAGGCATGGCTCCAAGCCTGCCGTTCACTCCCGCCCCGCTCGGCTCCAGCGAGTGGGTTGCACGAGTTGCAGTTGGAACTCTATGCCGACGGCAAGCTCGAGGAGACCCCCGTCGCGGTCTACGTCCCAAAGAGCTACCGCTCCGACACCCCCGCGCCTCTCATGCTGGTCCTTCACGGCACGGGTGGCGAAGGCAAGGGGCTCCTGCCACTTTGGAGGGAGTGGGCCGAAAAGCTCGGCATGCTGCTCGTCGCCCCCACGGAGACCCAGCGCGCGGGAGGCTACGGCTTCACCCAGCGGGAACGCGACATCAGCCTCTCCGCCCTGCACTGGGCCAAGCGCGAGTACCGCGTCGACTCGGACCGGGTCTTCGTGACCGGCATCAGTCGCGGCGGGCATCTCTCCTGGGACCTGGCCCTGCGCCATCCCGACCTGTGGGCCGGGGTGGCACCGATGATCGGCGGACCCTACTGGAACCTGAGCGGTGGACGAGCCAACCTGCGCTACATCGAAAACGTGCTGCCCCTGCACCTCGTCGACATACAGGGCGCCATGGACGACGCGGGCCTGGTTTGGAACGTGCGCTTTGCTTTCGAGGAGCTCGAGCGCCTCGGGGCCGAGGATGCACGCTACATCGAGATTCCGGACATGGGTCACAGCGTCGACATGTCCGCGGTGGATTGGGACTCTTGGTTTGCCGCTGCGCGACGCCCCCCGCGACCGGACCACATCGTGCGAGCCACCGCGCGCAAGGGCGAGGGGCGCTCGTTCTGGATCGAGGTCACCCAGAACGGCCGTGAGGTCACCGAAGAGTTCGTCCCCCGCATCAGCGCCAAGGAAAACGCACGCCTCGACGAGGAGGGGCGTCGGCGTTGGCTCATCGCCGAGACGGCGAAGCGCACCGGCCGGGTCGAGGCGCGTCTCCTCGAGCCCGGTCACATCAGCATCGACATGACCCGGGGAACCAAGCTGCGCCTCTACCTGGAAGCGGACATGCTCACGGAGCGAGGCGGCCTGACGGTGGATGTCCGCGGCAAGCATCGGCGCTTCCACCCCACACCCTCGGCCAGGGTCCTTCTGTCCGACTTCGTGGAGCGCCTCGACCCAGGCTTCCTGCCCACCGCCAAGGTCGACCTTCGCCGCTGAGCGTGGTGCGCTCCCTCCTCTTCTGCTTGACCCTGCTTGCCTGCGCCAGGGACCCCGGCCCCACCACGCCGCGCGCCTCCCACTCCACCGGCAACGCGCAGGACCTCCGTGCCCTCGGCTATGCCGCTGCCGACCCTGGGGCGGACCGGCGACAGAGGGGGGTGACCCTCTACGACCGGGCGCGTTCGGTTCCGGGGTGGACCCTCCTGGGGGAACTCGACGGCCCACATCTCCTCGCCTTGGACAGTGAGGGCCGCCAGGTCGCCTCCTGGAGCACGCCCGGCTTCGATCGGGTCGAATTGGGCCTGCTCTTGGACGGGCAGCGGGTCCTACTGCTCTCGACCGATCAGGGGGTCGCGCTCCTGGAGCGGGACGGGACGCTCCTCTGGAAAACCCCCCTCGCCTGCCACCACGACCTCTGGCCACTCCCGGAAGGCGACCTGTGGGTTCCGGTGCACACCGAACGCCGCTGGCGCGGGCGACGCGTACGCTTTGACGCGATCCAGCACTTGGATGGGCAGGGCCGTCTCCTCGAGCGTGTCGACCTCTTCGAGCTACGCGATCGGCTCTCTCCCCTGCATGCACCCACGCCCCTCGACGGGGAGAGCGCCCAAGCTGGGGATGAGATCTACGACTACTACCACCTGAACGCCTTCTCGATCGTCCCGGAGGACTCCCCCTGGCTGCCCGGCGCCTGGCTCCTCTGTTTGCGCAACGTCGATCTGATCGTCGCTCTCGATCCAAGGACGCGGGAAGTCCTCTGGAGTCTCGGTCCAGGCATCCTGGACGCCCCCCATCACGCCCGCGTCACCTCCGGCGGACACCTGCTCGTCTTCGACAATGGACGGCATCGCGGTTGGTCGCGCGTGGTCGAGTTCGACCCCGAGAGCGGGGAGGTGGTCTGGGAGTATCGCCGGCAGGGATTCTTCAGCCCGGTGCGCGGCGCGGCCCAGCGCCTGAGGGGTGGAAACACGCTCATCACCGAGAGCGAACGGGGACATGTCTTCGAGGTGACCCCCGCCGGAGAACTCGTCTGGGAGTGGTGGAACCCCCTCTTCGAGGCGAAAGGACGCCGCCGGGTCTACCGCGCCCTGCGCTCCCTCCCCTGAAGCCCACCCCCTAGCAGTCCTTCTTCAACGGGCTGCTAGAATGCCCCGATGCAGGGCTACAAGCGCGAGTTCATCGAGTTCATGGTCGAGAGCGAGGTCCTGATCTTCGGGGATTTCACCACCAAGAGCGGACGCGAGACGCCTTACTTCATCAACACCGGGCGCTACGGGACGGGGGCGGAAATCGATCGGCTGGGGGCCTTCTATGCCGATGCGATCACGGCCCAGGGACCTGCGGAATACGACCTGCTCTTCGGCCCGGCCTACAAGGGCATCCCCCTGGCGGTGACGACCGCGGCGACCCTGGCGCGGCGGGGACGCAACGTCGGCTTCTGCTTCAACCGCAAGGAGGCCAAGGATCACGGTGAGGGTGGCGTCCTGGTGGGCCACAGACCCAGGGCCGGCGAGCGGGTGCTCTTCATCGAGGATGTGACCACGGCCGGTACCTCGATCCGCGAAACCGTTCCCGTTCTCCGCGCTGCCGCGGAGGTCGAGTTGGCGGGGCTGGTCGTCTCGGTCGATCGTCAAGAACGGGGACGGGGCGAGCGAGCTGCCCTGGCCGAGATCGCCGAGGAGTTCGCCATGCCCACCTTCGCCATCGTCACCCTGGATGAGATCGTCGACCACCTCAGCCGCCATGACGTCGGGGGCCGCCGCGTGCTCGACGCCGCCCTGCTCGAGCGCATCAACGCCTATCGTGCGCTCTATGGGGCGAGCTGAGACCCACCCTCAGGAGAGCGGCAGGTCCACGCCCCGCTCCCGCGCACACTCCTGGGCCAGGACGTAGCCCGCGTCCGCGTGACGCATGACCCCGGTCCCGGGGTCGTTGGTCAGTACGCGCTCGAGTGCCGCGGCGGCTTCGGGGGTCCCGTCGGCGACGGTCACCTGACCGGCGTGCAGGCTGTAGCCGATGCCCACGCCTCCCCCGTGGTGGAAGCTGACCCAGCTCGCGCCGCTGGCCACGTTCAACATGCAGTTCAGGAGGGGCCAGTCGGCCACGGCGTCGGTCCCATCGCGCATGCCCTCGGTCTCCCGGTTGGGCGAGGCGACCGAACCGCAGTCGAGGTGATCGCGACCGATCACGATGGGAGCCTTGATCTCGCCGCGGGCGACCGCCTCATTGAAAGCCAGCCCCGCCTTGGCCCGCTCCCCATAACCCAACCAGCAGATGCGGGCCGGTAGACCCTGGAAGGCGACCCGCTCGCCCGCCAGGCGGATCCAGCGCGCCAGGGCCTCATCCTCGGGGAAGAGCTCCAGGATGATGCGGTCGGTAACGGCGATATCCTCGGGATCCCCCGAGAGTGCCACCCAGCGGAAGGGGCCCTTGCCCTCGCAGAACAGGGGCCGGATGTACTTGGGCACGAACCCCTCGAAATCGAAGGCGTTCTCGAGCCCCGCCTCCCGGGCCTGGCCGCGCAGGTTGTTGCCGTAGTCGAAGGTATCCGCTCCCCGGGACTGCAGCTCGATCATCTGGCTGCAGTGGGTCTTCATCGTGCGCAGGGATTCCCGCTGGTAGGCCTTGGGATCACGCTCACGCAGCTCGAGCGCCTCGGCGTAACTCATGCCGTCGGGGACGTAACCCTGCAGGGGATCGTGGGCGCTGGTCTGGTCGGTGAGCACGTCGGGGGTCACTCCGCGCTCGATGAGCCGCCCCAGGAGCTCGGTGGCATTGCAGAGCACACCGATCGAGCGGGCCGTCCCCGACTCTTTCCACTCCAATGCGCGGTCGATGGCCGCATCCAGGTCGGTCATCTTCTCATCGACGTAGCGCGTGCGCAGGCGGAAGTCGATGCGTCCCTCCTCGACCTCGGCGCACAGGCAAACCCCCTCGTTCATCGTGGCGGCCAGGGGCTGGGCACCCCCCATCCCCCCCAGACCAGCGGTAACCACCAGGCGCCCGCGCAGGCTGCCGCCGAAGTGGCGCCGGGCGCTGGCGGCGAAGGTCTCGTAGGTACCCTGCAGAATGCCCTGGGTGCCGATGTAGATCCACGAGCCGGCGGTCATCTGCCCGTACATCATCTTCCCCTCGGCCTCGAGCTTGCGGAAGTGCTCCCAGCTCGCCCAGTGCCCGACGAGGTTGGAGTTGGCGATCAGCACCCGGGGCGCGCTCGGCTGACTGCGGAAGACACCGACCGGCCGGCCGCTTTGGACGAGCAGGGTCTCGTCCGGTTCGAGCCGCTGCAGGGTGGCGATGATCGCGGCGAAGCTCTCCCAGTCGCGTGCCGCCTTGCCGGTTCCGCCGTAGACGACCAGGTCGTCCGGCCGCTCGGCCACCTCGGCATCGAGGTTGTTCATCAGCATGCGCATGGCCGCCTCGGCAGCCCAGGTCTTGCAGGTACGCTCCGGGCCGCGGGGAGCACGTTGGGGGCCGGGGGTGATCTTCACGGGGGAAAGGCTCTCGAGGGTCGACATACCCAGGATTCTAAGCAGTCATCCGATTCTTGCCGTCGATGGAATGGGCGTGCCCCGCGCCTTCCTCGAAACCACCCTCTCCGATCCGATCCGTGTCCGCGCCATTCTGGACGACCTCGGGCGCACCTTCGGACCGAAGCTGCGGAGCGCCCATGGGGGGCAGTGGCGGGTCATTTGCCCCCCAACTCTTGGGATCTCCAACCCCGAAAAGGTCCCACCCGACGAACGGGACAGCCTCTGGTTCGAGCACTCTTGCCGGCTCCTGGCCGGCCTACGCAGGGGGGTGCAGGCCCGGGTGCGCTGGGAGGCGATCGAGCCGGAAATCCTGGTCGAGACCCTGCCCTACAGCCGGCTGGAGGAGTGGCTCTTCCCGGCCCTGGTCGGCCTGCCGATGGTGGCCGCCACCCTGTACGGCTGGTGGGCTGGCGGCCACCTGTGGTTGGGACTCCTGGCAGGGGGCGGTGGCGCAGTCCTTGGGCTTTTCCTCTATGCGCTGCTTGCAGCCCCGCTGACCGATGCACTCCTCGCCGGCCCCCGGGAGCGCTGCGTGGAGACGGTGGAAGCGGTCCACGCAGCGCTTCTCGAGGCGACCCGCGACGCTTTCAGCCCCCACAGAAAGTGACGTCGAGACCGTCGGAGAGGTTGTTGCCCGCGGGCCCCCCCGCCACGTCGCGGTACCAGAACTGAAAGCTGCGTTGATCCCCGTTCTGGAGCCCGCTGGCGGGGAGGTCGAGCTGGTCCGTGGCCTGGCCGAAGATGTCGGTGGTCACGACCCCCAGGCGCTTCAGGCTGCCCCCCACGCACAGGAAGCCGTCCCCCAGGGGAACCTGCTGCTGACCCGGCCCATAGAAGAAGAGGCCGAACTGCCCGGAGGGGGCGCCACTCACCAGGAGGTGGAAGTCGTTCTGGGCCACATCCACCGATCCGTACCAGTCCATGATCGCCCCCGGACCGACGGAGTTGGGCGCCGCGATGCAGTAGTTGACCGGGTCGTTGCAGGAGCTTCCCGTGACGTAGCTCACGGTGACGTCGTCCAGGGCAGCCTCGACGATCGAGCCGCTACCGAGGTCACTGGCGACGACGCGCATGCGAACTTGGGAGGTATCCGAGAGGAAGTTGTCCAGTTCCAAGGTGACCTCGTACCACCCCCCGTTCGATCCCGCGCCGCTGGGGCCCACCGTCTCCGCCGGGATCCAGGTGCTGCCGCCGTCCTGGGAAAGCTCGACCTTCAGGATGTCGCTGTTGGGAGCGCTGCCCTTGTCGTTGGAGTACCAGCGCCAGTAGTGGATGCGCGGCGCGACTC
Source organism: Planctomycetota bacterium (assembly GCA_027083445.1). GTDB lineage: Bacteria > Planctomycetota > UBA1135 > UBA1135 > JALWOP01. The sequence goes on from JALWOP010000161.1 coordinate 35,369, forward strand.
CGCCCGAGAGGTCCCAAACCGGCGACCAGAGGCTGGTACTGCCGTTGTCGACGTCGTTCTCACCCAGGCTGCCTCCCACGCTGCCCTGTCCGGTCACCCAGCAGCGAGTCCCCGAGGGCGTGTGGTCGTCCTCGGGCTGGGCTGCGGTGCCGTTGGGATCCACGCGGGTCCAGGTGCCCGTGCTGGCATCGTTGGGGTTGCCGACCGACCACCCCTGATCGGAGCCGCCTTCGAAATCGTAGTCGCCGACGATGACCTGACTGCCGACGAAGATCTCGCCGGGGAAGGATTCGGTGAAACCGTCGACCGTGATTTCGACCGTGAAGTCGATGGCGCTGCCGGCAGGTGCTCCCGCGATCGTGAAAGCCAGGGGCTGGCTGTTCGCCCCATCCGAGAAGGAGGCGATCGGACCCGCCGAGGCACCGGCGACGGTGATGTTCGCGTAGGGGCTGGTGGAGGTGAGAGCGAGGTCCACCAGCGCAGCGCTCAGAGTCCCGCTGTTGCGCAGGTTGGCCGTGATCTCGACCGACTCCCCATCCTCGTAGTCCCCGTCCCCATCCCCGGCGTCGACCAGTGTGAGGCTGATCCCGCGCACCCAGGGGCCGCCCGCCAGTGCCGTGCGCTGGAAAGCAAGCAGGTTGTCCTCGGCCAGGGGCACGATGCGGCTCTGGGGGGGCCAGAACCCATCGCTGGAGCTGCCGATCTCCGGGGTCCAGGAGAGGGTCCCGTAGCTCCCGTGATCGGTGTCGATCGTGACGCCGTTGGCCTCGTAGAGGATGATCGCTGCGGGGCCGTGGGGATAACCGTTGACCTCGGTGGCCAGCCCGGCAACTTCGGAATAGTCGTCCCAGTTGGCGGGATAGAGGGTGTCGTAACCCCAGGGTGCCAGCCAGAGGTTGGAGTAGGTGTGCACCGAGAGCGCGGTCTGGAAGGTGTGCGCTGAAAGGAAGGCGGTCATGGCCGCCACCTCGGGCTCGCTGGCCGGACCCGTGCCGCGATAGACCTCGGAGTTTGGATCTCCGCTGGAGCCGATGTTGTCGAAGCCCCACTTGTAGGGGTAGTTGCGGTTCAGGTCGACGCCACGGGAGCCGCCGCCGTTGTTACGCCGGTTCTTGCGCCACAGTCCCCCACCCCCTGGAGCCTGCTGGTGGTTGTACTCGTACCCGTCGGGGTTTACGCAGGGGATGCAGTAGATCTCGCGCTCGTTGACGAGGTAGGTCGCGAGCGGATCACTGCCGTAGGATTCGAGCAGGTAGAGCATGAACCAGAGCGTGCACTGCATGCCCTCGGGTTCCCGGGCATGGTGGAGGGCGTCGAAGCGAACCTCCGGCTCGCTCTCATCGACATCGGGGTTGTCGCTGATGCGCACCCACCAAAGATCCCGCCCCTCGATGCTGGTCCCCATGCTCTGCTTGGCCGAGATCAGATTCGGATAGGCCGCCCGCATCTGGTCCAGGACCGACCCGATCTCGCTCAGGGTGTAGTACCCCCCCATGCTCCCGCTGCCGAAGGGCGGGCTCAACCAGTTCCCATAGCTGCCCGCCGCCGGGCCTTGGTTCTGGCCGGCGGCCAGACGCCGCGCGTAGAACCCTGCTAGGTCCCGCGTCAAGAAGCGCCAGCGCAGGCCGGCCCGATCGAGACGGCGCTGGTCCGCGGCATCCGCGATGACCTCGGCTCGCCTCGCCCGTACGTCCACGGCGGCGATGTCCAGGTCGAGCTCCTGGAGGGGCGTGAGCCCCTCGACCGGAAGCACGACCTCGATCAGGTCCTGAACAGGCGGTGGCGCACTGACATCGAGGTCCTGAGGAACGGCGATCGCGGCGCAAAGAAGAAAGGAGGAGAGAAGCACGGGCGGGTGGGGGCGAGAGATGAAGGGAGGAGAAAGGCGAAGGTCGGACGCATCCGGGGGGAGGAATGTTCCCCCTCCAGTGTAGACTCGTCCGGCGCGTGGCATGCATTCCTCGAACGCGACAGTCGAACCCGAGATCCTGACCGAGGAGGAGACCCGCGAACGCCTCTCTCCCCTCTGGCGGGTGATCTGCCACGATGACCCGATCACGACCATGGATTTCGTGGTCGAGGTCCTGCGTTCGGTCTTCCGCATCTCCCAGGCGCGAGCCGTGGAGCTCATGTACCGCGTCCACCACACGGGCAGCGCGGTGATCGGGCACTGGCCCGAGGAGGCCGCCCGGCGCAAGGTCGAGCGCGCGACCAGCCTGGCTCGGGGCCGGGGCTACCCATTGACCTTCACCATCGAAGAGGCCGAATAGAGGTGGGTCACCAAGTGGCGCCAGTTGAGCCGGGGTTTTCGTTATGCCGTAGGGCACGCGAGTCGAGGTCTTGGTTGGGTTAGGGGGTCAGGGGTGCTCGGCTGCCTGGGGCCACGGAGGCCGTAGGCCGGAGTGGCCCCAGGACGCCACTGGTGGCGCCGCTGACACTCGGCGACCAATAAGGTCACCTGCTCGGGGGCAAGACCGCCTCCAGTAGGCCATCCCGTCGGATGGCGATCGCCTACCGTCGGTCGTGCGGGCCCCGTCCTACTTCCGCTTGCACCCCACACCGTTCTCGGCGCGGTCCGCGCTGGCGCAGGTCAGCCTCGTCTGTGGTGTGACGGGGAAAGATTCGCTCCGGATAACCGACCGTTCCTCACCCGTCATCCCGCCACGCGATCCGCGGATTCCGTATTGCCCAGGCGCCGGGCTGATGACCCGGCGGAGCGACATCATTCACCAGGCAAGAGTGGGGGAGCGAGCTCTTCAGGACCGCTCAGCGGCGGCAAGCTACCGTGCTGGTAGCGCACGACGTACACCACGGCGTCGTCGATGAAGAAGATGATGCGAGCTTGTGCTGCCTGCGGCCGTAGAGGAGTTGCCGGAACTCGTCGTCGAAGAGCCACTGTTCCGGAATCACGCCGCAGCGTGTGGGCATTTCCGAGAGCGACGCGATGGCTTCGATGAGCCCGTGGTACCACCGATCCGCTATCTCGGGAGAGGCCTGTTGGCGGATGTAGACGATGTCGCGGTCAATCGCCGCCTGTGCCTCCGGGGTTATCACGACTCGGTATTCCATGCTTCTCTCGCATCGCTCGGTCGAAGTCCTCGAGCGATGTCCCTTCGCCACGGCGCGCTTGGTCAAGCCCGCGACGGATGCCCCGCAGAGTGTCGAGCTGATCCAGCGCTTCGAGCACGAACTGGAAGGTATCCACGCCCATGACCGCAACCTCGGCCTTCCCATTCACCGTGAGCACGACCGCGTGGCGCGTTTCGCGCAGTCGGCCCAGGAAGGACGGCGTGTTGCGCTTGAAGTCGGTCAGCGAGTGGATGTCTTTGGCGACGTTGAGCATGGTGGATGTATCCGCATCGAATTCGAGTATTATTAGATGCTGGCACATCCTTCGGCGGAATGCCATCTGGGGTTTGAAAGGTCCGTCGTCCGCCTTGACCGTGCTTGATAGCACCAGGTTGCGCGCACAATCGCCCCGGGTAGGGAGCACGCCCACGGGTCGTCCCGACGGGCCATCCAGGAGGCCCGTCGAACTCACAGGAGTTCCCATCCGACACCTCACCGTCGACTGGGCTACCGCAACTACGAAGACCCCTGCCGAGGCGTTCCAGCGCACCTCCGCTGAGATCCGGACCTCCCAAACCCCACCGTCCTCCGAGAGGCCCACGAACTCCATGGGAAGACAGCTTCCGCTCCCCCTCCAGGCCCTTCACAGCTCACGGATGTAGATGTTTCGGAACCAGGCGTAGGCGTCACCCTCGAGCTCCCCTGCCGGTGCATGGCGCTGCAGGCCGATGAAGCCGCTCGCAGCCCGCTCGGCGAAGGGTGCACCCTGCTCGGGCTCGAGTTCCAGCGTGTCGACATCGTAGAGCACCTGGCCGTTGAGCACGGTGATGATGCGGCTGCCCCGGTAGGTGACCTGGTAGGTGTTCCACTCGCCGAGGGGCCGCAGGGCTCGACTTCCGGGAGCTACCGATCCGTACAAGCCGCCGCTGAACTGATAGGGATGGAGCTGTGTGCCCGTAACCGACTCCCAGTTGAAGTCGTCGAGGATCTGAATCTCACAGCCCGAGAAGGCGGGGTTGCTCCCATCGCGTGCCGCACGCAGAAAGAGGCCCGAGTTGGCCATCTTGGAGATGCGGAAATCGAGCCGCAACTGGAAGTCCCGGTAGTCCCGCTCTGTCGCCAGGAAGGGAGAGCTACCCTCGGCCAAGAAGACCAGGTTCCCATCCCGAACCGCATAGCCACTCCCGCCCGCCTGCCAGCCGGTCAGGTCCCGACCGTTGAAGAGGGGACGCCAACCCGCGGCGTCTCCCACGGCGGTCAGTTCGAGATTCCCCAGGGGGTCGACGGTCCAGTACTCACCGGCCTGGTCCGGTAGCTCGCGTACGCGCAGGTTGCGAAAGCGAGCGAAACCACTCCTATCGCCTCCCCCATGGACCTGGATCCCGATCTTGCCCGAGGGGGAGAACTCCCCGCTCCCCTCGGGGATGCGGTAGTCGGTCACGAGTTCTCCATTGAGCCACATCGTCAGGTGCATCGAGCGGCCGACACAGCGAACACGGACGTGGTTCCACTCATCCTTCTTCCAGCGCTGCTTGGGACCGGGATTGTGGTAGAGCCAGCCGTCGGAGTAGATTCCACCCACCTCCCCGTTCGGCCGGTAGTCCAGGGTGAGCTGCGCGCCGCGCGGCTCGGGGCGGGGTCGCATGCGCACGAATACGCCCGAGTCATAGGGGTAGGAGAGGAACACGTCGCACTCGAACTCGACGTTTTGGAACTCGCGCTCGGTGTAGAGCAGGCCGCCCCTGCCGCCGGAGGCCTCACGCCCCTCGATCACTCCATCCCTCACCGACCAGCATTCCGCTGGACCGTCATAACGGCCTCCCTCTGTCGTCCAGCCCGCGAGGCTCTCGCCGTCGAAGAGATTCTCCCAGCCATCCGATCCCACGGCTCGCCGCGGGAGTGGGTGCCCGGGATGCAAGGGGGTGGCCGAGGAGGGAGCCGGTAGACAGAGAAGCAGAATGGCAAGGGGAGTCATGGAAACTCGTATCGAGGGAGATGACGGAGCGTAGGGGCAGGCGAGGGACCGAACCTACGCCTCCACGCCCGAGCTGGCCACTCGCGTCCTACGCGAAACATGCGTTAGGATCCCTTCACAGAGCCCCCCCTCTTGGGGCGGCGTCCGCCTCGAGCCAGAAGGAGTACCCATGTCCGCCCCCAGCCGCCGCGAGATCCTGACCTCGGGTTCCGCCCTGACCGCCTTGGGCCTGACCGGCTATGCCGGTGCCTCTGCCCGATCCGCCGATCCCTTGCCGCGCCCGATCCCGATCGCGCCGGACAAGGCGCCCATCCCCGAGGGGACCCCGGTCCGCCTGGGGGTGATCGGCCCGGGAGGCATGGGCCGCGGTCACCTGAACTCGATGATGACGCAGATCAAGAACAAGGCCCACGACTTCCAGGTCGTCGCCGTCTGCGACGTCAACACGATCAACCTCGAGAAGGGCCGCAAGATCGCCGCCGACGGCCAGCCCGGGGTCGAGGTCGCCACCTACACGAGCTACGAAGAGCTCCTTGCGCGACCCGACATCGATGGTGTTCTGATCGCCACCCCCGAGCACTGGCACGCACAGATCTCCGTCGACGCCATCGGTGCCGGCAAGGATGTCTACTGTGAGAAGCCGATGACCCTCACGATCGAGGATGCGCTCTGGATCATGCGCACCCTCGATGCCAACCCGCACATGCGCATGCAAGTCGGGACGCAGTACATGATGCTCGAGAAGTATCGCGCGGCGAAGAAGCTCATCGCCGAGGGCGCCATCGGGCATCCGACGCTGAGCCAGACCAGCTACTGCCGCAACTCGATCAACGGCGAGTGGCTCTACCCCATCGACCCCAACGTCAAGCCGGGCGAAACCCTCGATTGGGAGAAGTGGTGCGGTCCCAAGGGGGTGGTCGAGTTCGACACCGAGATCTACCACCGCTGGCGTCGCTACCGCAACTGGTCGACGGGCATCATCGGCGACCTGCTCGTGCACATGATGACGCCGATGATGTACGCCCTCGACCGCGGCTGGCCGACGCGAGTCAGCGCCTCCGGCGGCCACTACTGCGACAAGAAGATGGAGAACCACGACCAGCTCTTCATCACCGTCGAGTTCGAGCGCGAACACACCATGGCCGTCGCGGGATCGACCTGTAACGAAAACGGACTCGAAACGATGATCCGCGGTCACCAGGCCAACCTCTTCCTGGGAGGCAACAACTGCGTGCTGCGGCCCGAGCGGGTCTTCGCGGAGGACATCGACGAGCAGACGATCAACTGCCCGCAGGTCGACTCCCAGCCGGCGCTGCGTCTGAACTGGATCGAGTGCATCCGCAGCCGCGAGATGAACATCAGTCCGGTCCATCTGGCCGCAAAGGTGATGGTCATCGTCGACCTGGCGACACGCTCCATGTGGGGCAATAGCGCCTGGAAATTCGACCCGACCACGCTGAAGGCGAGCCAAGCCTAGCTCGCGGAGTTCTCTTGATCCTGCGCCTGGCCACCCGCGCCATGGGGACGCGCTTCGAGCTCGTCCTCTCCGGCGACGACCCCGTTTACTTGCGTGCGACCGGAGAGGAAGCGCTGGCCGAGATCGAACAGGTCGAGAGCAGGCTGTCGCTCTTTCGGCGCGACAGCCTGCTCTCCCACATCAACCGTGTGGCCCACGCCGCGCCGGTACGCCTCGACCTGGACACCTTCGGGCTCTTCGAGACCATCGACCGGACGGTACGGGAATCGCGGGGGGCCTTCGATCCAACGGTCGCCCCCTTGATGCGCAGCCTCGGTCTGCACGGCGAGGATTCCGGAGCACCCTTGCTGGACTTGGCGGATGCCCACGCGCTCGTCGGCTGGGACTCCGCCATCCTGCTCGATCCGAACGAGCGCAGCCTGCGCTTCACCCGCGAGGGCGTAAGCCTCGACCTCGGGGGGATCGCCAAGGGACACGGCCTCGACCTCGCGGCGACCAGCCTGCGTGAGAACGGTATCTTGAGCGCACTCCTGCATGGGGGCACCAGCAGCATCGTCGCCCTGGGGGCGCCGGAGGGCCGGCAGGGTTGGTCTATCGCCCTCGGCGGCGAAACCCGACCGGTCACCGCTCTCTTGCGGGATGCTGCTCTGTCGGTCTCCGCCCCCTCGGGGCGCCGCGCTGTCGGTCCCCTCGGTGAGGTGCACCATCTCGTCGACCCCCGCAGCGCACGCCCGGCGAAGGGGTCCTCCCAGGCGGCGGTCATCGCAGCGCAGGCCGCGACGGCGGATGCCTGGTCCACGGCCCTGGTCATCGACCCCGCCCTGGCACCCGGCCTGCCCTTCGAGAACCTGCTCACCGGGGAAGGATCGTGGAGCCACAACCTTCCCCCCTCCTCTCCCACCACCCCCCGCTTTCGACTTCCGCAAACCGTATGACCCCCTCCGACCGTCGCGATTTTCTCAAGGGAGCCGTCGGCGCGGCCGCCGTGACCCTGCTTCAACCCCACCTTTTCGCCGGACCCAGGCGGCTCTCCGCTCCGGTGCGGCTGGGCCTGGTCGGGTGCGGGCGCCAAGGCCGGGCCATGCTGAGCGAACTCAGCAAGATCGAGGGAGCGACTCCCGCCGGGCTCTGCGACATCGACGCGCGCAGGCTGCGGGGCGCTACCCGACGTGCCCCCGATGCCGCGACCTTTGATGACTACCACGCGCTCCTGGACAGCGATGTGGATGCGGTGATCGTGGCCACGCCGACCCATCTCCACCGCGAGGTCGTGCTCGCGGCCTTGGCGGCAGGCAAGCACGTCTACTGCGAGGCTCCCCTCGCCCACAGGCTGGCGGACGCCAAGGCCATCGCCGCCGCCGCGCGACGTGCGGAGAGCCTGGTCTTCCAGGCCGGTTTCCAGGGACGCTCCGATCCTGTCTACACCCTGGCCCAGTCCTTCGTCCGCGCGGGTGCCATCCGCGACATCTTTCAGATGCGTGCCCAGTACCACCACAAGACCTCTTGGGTCACCCCCTCGACCGACCCCGAGCGGGAGAAGCTTCTCAACTGGCGCCTGGATCCGGAGCTCAGCACGGGACTGGCGGGCGAGATCGGTGCCCAGCAGTTCGATGTGGTGCACTGGTTCACCGGCAAGTATCCCGAGCGGGTACGCGCAACCGGAGGCGTCCTGGCCTGGCAGGATGGACGCGAGGTTGCGGATACCGTGCACGCCGAGTTCCTCTTTCCTGGGGGAGCGCGCCTCGACTGGGACGCGACTCTGGGCAACTCGTTCGAGGGGCAGTACGAGCTCCTCTACGGAGTCATGGGTACCGTACGGCTGGCCTGGACCCACGGCTGGATGTTCAAGGAGGCGGATGCCGCCACCCAGGGCTGGGAGGTCTACGCCAATCGCCAGCAGTTCTACAACGATGAGGGCATCACCCTCATCGCGGACGCGACCAAGCTCGCCTCCCAGGGCAAGCTCAAGGAGGGAGTGGGCCTGCCCAATCCTCCCCTCTACTACGCGCTGGAGAGCTTCCTCTTGGCGATCACCGAGGGGGCTGCTCCCGCCTGCGGAGCGGAAGAGGGTCTGCGTGCCACCGCGGTCGCCCTACGAGCCCAGCAGGCGCTGATCGAGGGAGACGAGGTGACGATTCCCGAGGATGATTTCAAGGTCGACTGATGGATGTAGCCACCCTCCGTCTGCGCAACCTGCCCCTTGCCGCGCGCCTCTCCCTGACCTTTCTGCTCCTGGTCATCGCCGGAGGCTATGTCGCCTCGGGACTGCACCTCTCGGGACACCACGCAGCGCGGGACGGTCGCCCGGGTCTCTCGGTCACCGACATCGAGGGGGTCTATCACGGCGTGACCACGCCGCCACTGCTGAAGGAACTGCTCGAGCAGGGTCACCCCGCCGAGGTCTCCGGTGGGAAAGCGTTGGATGAAGATGACCGCGCAACCCTCCTGGCTTGGGTCACCGGCGACAGAATCGCGGAGAACTGGGCCAACATCGACTTCGGGGACGGCTTCGGCTCGCCCGAGGAGATCGCTCAGGCTGCGTGCGGTAGCTGCCACGGAGCGACGGTCCCCGCCGAGAAACGCGCCGAGCCCCTGCTCGCGACCTGGGACCAATACAAGGAGCTCTGCTTCGAGAACCGGGTCTCCCCGACGGATCCGGCCCTACTCCTGGCTTCGACCCACGCCCACGCCCTGGCCCTGGGGACGATCACCCTGCTCCTGTGCGCCCTGATGTACGCCACGCGCTTCTCGTCGGGACTCAAGGGTCTCCTCGCTCTCTGCGCTTCGGGTGGTCTGCTCGTCGACCTCGCGGCCTGGTGGCTCACGCGTCAGGTGGCGGGCATGGTGAGCTTGATTCTCCTCGGCGGCCTCGCCCATGCGGGGGCCGTGGGGCTCATGCTCGTCGCGATCGGTCTCGATCTTTGGCGACCCCAGCGATAGATCGAACGCCGGTCCGCTCCCCGTCAGGGAGCCCCGTAGAGGAACGGCCCTGGGCCACCCTGAGGGGGCCACTCCGAAGGGCGGCTAGTCGGTAAGGGTCGGCTCTGCCGCGGAGGCGGGTCGGTGGATGGAGTAGTTGGAGACGACCGCGCTGACGAAGAGGCCCAGCAACACGACGAAAGCCCAAATCACCGCCAGACGACGGCCGTCGAGTGCCTTGCGCACCGCAAGGGAGGGGTCAGGCATGGGAGGGAACGGGAGGGAAACGGGGAGAGTGATTACCTAGCCCGAATCTACACACACCTTCCTGTTTTCGCACGAACGATCCCGGGAATCGCCTCGTCTCAAGAGGCCAGCTTCCCCACGACCGCTTCGGCGGCGGAGACCAGGTCGCCGCTGCGTAGGATGTCGCTAACTGCGACCAGGTCGGGGTGCAGGTAGCGGTCCTCGTCCAGGGCTGGGACGGTGGCGCGCAAACGATCGTAGGCCGCACTCGCTCCCCGACCCGCGCGCAGTTCCCTGTGGAACTCCCTGGCCTGCCCGGCACAGAGCCATTCGATCGCCAGAACCTGCTCGCAATTGCCCAGCACCTCGCGTGCACGCCGTGCCGCGGTGACTCCCATCGAGACGTGATCCTCCTGATTCGCGCTGGTCGGCACGCTGTCCACCGAGGCGGGGTGGGCCAATCCCTTGTTCTCGCTCACCAGGGAAGCCGCCGTGTACTGGGCGATCATCAAGCCGGAATGGAGGCCCGCGTGGGGTGAGAGGAAAGGCGGCAGGTTGGAAAGATCGGGATTGACGAGCTGTTCGATGCGCCGCTCGGAGACGTTGCCCAGGGTACAGCTCGCCAGGCAGAGGTAGTCCTGGGTCATCGAGAGGGGCTGACCGTGGAACATGCCCGCCGAGAAGACCTCGCCCGTCTCGGGTATGACGAGCGGGTTGTCGGTAACCGCGTTGAGTTCGTGGGAGAGTACCTCGGTGACGTGGGCCAGGGCCGTCTTGAACGCTCCGTGGATCTGGGGAATGCAGCGCAGGGAGTAGGGATCCTGCACGCGGTCGCAGTCCGCGTGGGAGCGCAGGATTTCGGAATCCTCGAGGCAGGCACGCAGATTCGCCGCGGTGCGGCGGTGCCCTTCGTTGTCCTTGAGGTCGGCGAGAAGATCCTGAAAGGGCCGCGCGGAGCCGAAGAGGGCCTCCACCGAGAGCGAGGCGATGACGTCCGCGGATTTCGAGAGGGTGCGCGCCCGCAGCACGTTCATCACCCCGATGGCCTTCATGCACTCCGTGCCGTTGATCAGGGCCAGCCCCTCCTTGGCCTCGAGCACCAGAGGCCCGATCCCAATCCGGTTCAGGGCCTCGCAGGCCGGGAGTCGCTCCCCTTGCAAGCTCACCCAACCGACCCCCAGGTAGGCTGCGGTCAGGTGCGCCAAGGGAGCGAGGTCTCCGCTGGCCCCCACCGAGCCCTGCTGGGGAACCTCGGGGACGAGACCCGCATTGAAGAAAGCGGCCAGGGCCTCGACCAGGGCGACCCGCACCCCCGAGCACCCCCGCAGGAGAGAGTTGAGCCGCAGAACCTGCATGATGCGCACCTCCGCTGGGAGCATCGGCGGGCCGACCCCAACGCAGTGGGAGAGAACCAGGTTGCGCTGGAGGGCGGCCAGGTCCCCGCGATCGACGGCCACGTTCTTCAGTCGACCGAAGCCCGTCGTCAGCCCATAGACGGCTCCGCCCTCTGCGATGATGCGCTCGACCATCTCGCGCGACGCGCGCACACGCTCCAGGGCGGCGCTGGAGATGGCCAGGCGTAGCTCCTCTCCGCGGGCGAGCGGTGCCAGATCATCGAGGGAGAGGGAGCGTCCATCCAGGGTGAGCGTCTTCATCGCGCGAGATTCTAGCCCTCCCGGCCGGCCGGTGAGAGAGGTGCCGCCTCGGGCCCCAGGCGGAGATTCGCCCGGCGGTGGAGCGGACTCAGCCTCCGCTGCTGGAACCGGAATCCGAGGTATCGAGGCCCTTGGTTTTTCCCCCGGCGGGCTCGAGCACCCCGGTCGCGGAGGGACCTTCGACTGCAGGAAGAGGCAGGACCAGGTTCTCGCGCGTCTCTCGCTCGGCCTCGATGCGCAGTTGCTTGCCGGGGATCAAGCGATCTTCGTGCCACCAGACTTCGAGCCGCCACATTCCCGGCTCCAGCCCATCGATCTCGAGATCATCCTCCGCCGGAAGGATGCGGGGATCCTCGGGCTTGCCGTTGATGGTGAGCTCCACGGGGAGTCCCTGGTAACGCCCCCCCATGTGCAGGGTTAGCTGCCCTCCGCGGGATTCCACGGGTTCGAGTTGCACTTCGACCTCGGCACTGGCCGGCGCAACGCTGCGCACGGCACGTGCCGAACCGTCGGGGGATTCGACGGTCAGGTAGTACCCCTTGGCCGTGATCTGTGGGAAGAGCGTCAGGATGAAACGCCCAGCGCCGTCCGTGGTGGTCTCTTGGACTGCGGCCGGTAGGAGCGGCGTGATCGCTCCGGTCACGAGGTCCGGTCGACGCTGCCCCATGGCCCGCGAACTGGCGAAGCTACCCTGGGGATCCTCGAGTCGCACGCGAGCCCCCCGGATAGGCTTGCCGTCGACTCCCAGAACCCTTCCGCGCAGGGAGGTCGGGGCGGCCCGCAGGCGGATCAGGTGCTGGTTCTTGCGACCCGGAATGAGCTTCATGTTGACCAGGGGTGGACTGGCCACGGCCCCCGGATGGAAGGCCAGGATGGTGATGTGCCCCTCCTGGAGGCCTTCGATCAGGGTCGATCCACCCGGATGAACCAGGACCGGGTTGATCTCGTGCCAAGGGAAGGTGTGGGCGCCGAGTCCCGTGCCGACGCTGCGCCCACCGATCGGCAGGATGTAGACCTGCACCGGCCCCGGACTTCCGACCGCGGCCTCCAAGCGCAGTTCCAGATCGACGCCCGGGTGCAGGGTGAAGGTCAGCTTGTCTCGCGCGATCGCCCGGCCAAAGGCAACGTGGAAGACCTGGTAGGCGCGGGCGAAGCCGTGCTTCTCGATCGTCACAGGCACCTTGCCTGGAGTGACCCGGGGGAACTCGAACTCACCGTTGATGTCGGTCAGGGTGGTGCTGCCGTCCATGCGTACCCGAGCACCTTCGATCGGAGAGCCGGACAGGTCCTTGACGCTTCCACTGACGTAGGCGGCCGCACGGGGAGAAAGGTCCAAGTTGAGTTCACTTTGACTGAGCTGGCGCAAACTGATCTCCCGCTCGGCACTCAGCCCTCCCAAGGTCTCGATGCGTACGAAGGAGAGTCCCTGGTAGAGATCGCTCGCTCCAAAACGCCCCTCCGAGTCCGATTGCAGGACCCTGCCCAGGTTGGGTCCGGCGGTGAAGGTGACCGTACAGGGCATCCCGACCCCCTTGCTCCCGTGCACGCTGCCCTTCAAGCGAGCGTTGGCGTCACCCCGCGGTGGAGGGAGCTGGCTGTCCTCGAATCCACCCGGCTGGGCAAGATCCAGGTGCACCTCCAGGGGGTACTTCACCGTCGTCTGCGTCGTGGCCGCTTGCTCCGTCGTCGGTGCCTCGAGACCGGTGACCGAATCGAGTCGGGTCTCCCCCCCCTGGGAGGCGTCCAGGCCCTTCGGACGTACCGATGAACCCGGAGCCTGGACCGGCTTGGGAGAGGGGCGATCCGTCTCTCGCCCCCCACCGAACCAGATCGTGGCGACCCCTCCACCGAGAAGGAGCACCAGGAGGACGAGGAGGAGTCGCTTGGAAGCGCTCATGCAGTTCCCAGGTTCCGTCGAAGTCCGGCGCAGTTCCGCGAAGTCGCCTGGGGCGCTGGAGCTCCCTCGATTCTCGAGGCAGGATCGGGCCACAGGTGGCCTCCGGGGCCGCCCGACGTGGAGAGGCGTTGCAACATCGGGGGTTAGTCTATCGGCAAGGGGCCAGGTCCAAGCGCAGGTAGTAGGGACGCTCTCGAGGAGAGTATCTTCCCGTGGCTCAAGAAAAGCGCACCTCGATCTTCGCGGCGTACTCCTTGGGGAGGGCCCTCTCCAGGTCGATCGGGGTCAGGCCATAGGTCCATCCTGGGCGATCCCCCTCGCAGATGCGGCCGACCAGGGGCTGCCCCTGGAAATCGCACTCACGGACATAACCCACCTTCTCGAGGACCCGGGCCGAGGCGTGGTTGCCCTCGAGCACCTCGGCGGTCATGGCCCAGGCCCCAAGATGCTCGAAGGCCAGCAGCGCGACCAGGCGGCCTGCGTCCGTCGCCACGCCACGCCTCCAGAAGTCGGATCCTACCCAGTACCCGACGTTGCCGACCCCGGGGTGACCCTCGAAGCGCAGGGAGATCGAACCGACCATGCCCTCGTCTTCGAACTCGATTGCGAAGCCGTAGTTGACCCCGGCCTCGGGGCTCCCCCCGATCCAGTGGGTGTACAAACGGGTCAGCTCATCCGGATCTCTCGGGCCCCCGCCGGAGAAGCCCAAGAGCCAGCGGGTTACCTCGGGTCGCTCGTGCAGCAGCCCGAACGCGACCGGACCGTCGCTGGGCCGGAGCGGTCGCAGGCGCACACGGGGCCCTTCGAGATGCGCGTCGACGAGGATCGCGGGGTGGGAAGTCATGGCTACCTACGCTAGAGCCGAGCAGCCTGGACGGCTATTCTGCTGCCCCCGAAAAGGCCCCTCGGCGAAGGCGGCCCGTCTACCGGCGCCCAACCTACGAGATCCGCCCACCATGACCCAATACACCGTCGTCGAGCTCCTGGGGGACGGTATCTCACCCGAGCTCAGCGCAAGCGTTCATTCCGTCGCCGAAGTCCTGCCCTTTGGAATCGACTTCCTGCCCGTGGATCTGTCGGACCAAGCGCGGCGGCGGGATGCCGAGGCCGTCTTCGACGAGGCTGTTCGCACCATGCGCGAGGTCGGGACGGCCATCAAGTATCCGACGGCCACGACCCAAGAGAGCCCTAACCGCATCCTGCGTGAACGCCTGGAATTCTCGGTGATTCACCGGCCGGTCTGTTCCATCCCCGGCATCGAGACCAACTTCACCAAGACCTTGGACATCGATGTCGTGCGTGTCGGCACGGGGGGGACCTATGAAGACCCCGGCCGGCGCATCGGACTCGACACCGCAGTCTCCCTGCGGGTCATCGAGCGCCACCCCTCCAGGCATGCTGCCCGTTTCGCCTTCAAGCTGGCACAGATCCGCGGTACCGGAGTCGTCTCCACCAGCAAGTACACCATCCAAAAGGCAACGGACGGCCTCTTCGAGGAGGCGGTGGACAACGTCGCTCAAGACTACCCGGCAACGAGCTATCGGCGTGAGCTCTTCGATGCCCTGCTCGCGGGGCTGGTGATGCACCCCGAACGCTACGACGTGATCGTCTGTCCCAATGAGTACGGCGACTTCCTCTCGGACTGCGCCTGCGGCCTGATCGGCTCGGTCGGCCTGGGGGATAGCGCCAACTATGCTTTCGACGACCTGGGACGCATCACGACGGCCATGTTCGATCCCGCCGGTGGAACTGCCCCCGACATCGCCGGCCAGGACCGCTGCAACCCAACGGCTGCCCTCTTCGCCATGGCCAACCTCTTGAGACACATCGGCCAGCCCGAAGCCGGCAGTGCCCTGCGCGAGGCTCTGCTCTCCGCCATCGACGAGGGAGCCCGCACCGCCGACATCGGGGGCAGCCTCTCCACGAGTGAGTTCACCTCCGAAGTGGCTCGCCGCGTTCGGGCGGCCCTGGCGGAGTGACCTGCCGGCGGCAAGATCAGTGAAAGGTCACACTGAGCGCCGCCGAAAAGGCCGAGGGGGAGCCGGACACCCGGTACCAATACTGGAAGTTCCAGGTCTCCCCCGGCTGGATGTTGCCCGCCCCCTGGGGTAAGCCGAAGTTCGGACCGCCCGTCAGGGTGTTCGAAATCTCCGTCGCGAAGGAGCCCGAGGCATCGGTGGTTCCGATGTCCTTGCTATAGCGTCCCAAGTAGGATCCACCGCTCACGCACAGATCCCCCTTGGCGCCGGGCGGGTCCGTCACGATCCCGAAGCCATTGCCGATCAACAGGTAGGTCGCCTGACCGGGAGCGGCGCCACCCAGAGTCAGGGTCACCGCACCCCCCAGGTAACAGGCATCGGAGTCGAGTGAGGCCACGTTGTCCGGGCTTCCGGTCTGAGGGTTGCAGTAGAACTCCACGCTGCAAGGAATGCAGGCCGGCTCCGGCTCGTAGGCGAGGGCTGCAAAGCTGTGGCCCATGCAATCGATCTGAAAGCCGGACTCGATCAGCAGCGAGGTATCCCCAAGGCCCAGGTAGGCCTGAATGTCGTCGTCTGCGACGTCGTACAGGTTTCCGGTCGCCAGGGGTCCAATCTGTCCCGCCCAAGCATCGCTCGCACTGAACGTGCCGGCCACGATGCCGCCGACGCTTTGAGTGCCCAGGTGAAACTCGTCCGTCGAGAGTTGCCCATCGTTGGCATTGACCAGCAGGTGCAGCGGACCCCCGTTGTAGGGACAGGAGAGGTTGAGTTCTGCCCGAGCATCACCCGTGGGTGAACTCTCAGTCGAGGTGTACCCGGCAAAGAGGTCGACGGTGCGAATCGTCGGGTCCTGGGGAACCTGATAGATCAGGACCAGCGTGAATCCCTCACCAAGGGCAGCGGGATCGCTTCCGAGCATCCCGTCGCAGATCCCGTCGAAGGTGTTGGCTCCGCCGACATGGATCCAGGCTGAGATTCCCGACGCGGCGTAGGTCACCCCCAGAGCCTTGCCCCAGCACAGATCCGGCGATCCGAAACCCCGTCGTTCCCCGGTCACCGGCAGGCCATTGATCGTCATCGCGGCGGTCATCGGGTTGTCGTTTGCCAGGTAGGTCCAGGAGACGACAGCATCCATGAGGACCGCCCCCGGGGGAAGCGATGGAACGATGAGCTGCAAGGGACAGGCAACCCCCGGCGGACCCCCCGTGCGGGTGGCGTAGGAGACCTCTACGAAATCCGCGCCGGGAGCGGTGAAACTCCACTGGGGAGCGGAGGGGAAGCCCGTCTCCGAAATCACCGAGGCGCTGCCCCTCTGGCTGGGGCGAATGCCCCCGCTCTGGGCATCGGCGCCAGCAGCCGCCAGGAGAAGGGCAAGGGGCAGAAGGAGAGTGGGGTGCATCGCTGGCTCGATTCTCGTGAAGGCCGATCCGCCGGATTGGGTTCGACCCCTCTAGGAGACTACCCGATCCACGTCACACACCCTTTGGCCTCAGCGAACGGCAACCCAGAGTCCGCCGATGAGCAGGGCCGCGACACCGGCCAGCAACAGCGCACCATGGACGAGATAGGTGCAGCCCATTAGCGCCATACCGACCAGCAGCTGGGGGTAGGCCGGTTCCTTCTTGCCGTAGACGAAGAGACCGAAGCCGACGCTGCTGACGATGATCGAGACCACCAGGGTTGCAGGCGACAGGTCCATGCACCCACCATCGACCGGCCTTGGGCCCAAGTCGAGGCTCATCCCTGGAAGTACGCGTAAGTCCAGATTCCCGTTCCGGGACTCTAGCTGGTGGGTGAAAGGCGCAGGGTCGCGCCGAAAAGAGAACCCCGTGTCGACGGCTCGGGGGAGCAGCCGGCACGGGGCCTTTGCGGTCGACTCGTCGAGAGGAGAAGCGGCTACGCGAAGGTGCAGCGTCCGCTGACGAGCGAGGGGGCGATGCCCATCACTGGAATGTGATGCTCACCGCTTCCGAGAAGGCGGAGGGGGCTCCGGTCACGCGGTACCAGTACTGGAAGTGCCAGGTCTCACCGACCTGGATGTTGCCCGCGTGGAGCGGTAGACCGAAGTTCGGGCCACCGGTCAGGGTGTTCGAGATGTCGGTGCTGAAGCTACCGCTGCCGTCGGTCATGCCGATGTCCTTGGCGTAGCGCGCGACGAAGTTGCCGCCGGCAACGCACAGATCGCCCTTGGCTCCCGGGGGGTTCACGATCAAACCGGTCCCGTTGCCGACCGTCAGGTAGGCCAGTTCGTTCGGGGCTGCCCCGTTCATGGTCAGGATGATCGGGTTGCCCAGGTCGCAGGCATCGGGAGTGATCGTAGCCACGTTGTCGAAGCTACCGGTGAAGGGGTTGCAGAAGGGAATCACCGTGCAGGGAGCACAGTTCGGGTCGGGCTCGTAGGCGACCGCCGCAAGGCTGTGCGCCACGCAGTCGGACCCGAACCCCGACTCGATCACCATCGAGGTATCACCCACGTTGACGTAGGCCTGCACATCGTCGTCAGCGGCGTCGTACAGGTTGTTGTCGGGCGCAGGACCGGAAAGTCCGGCCCAAGCATCTCCCGCCGCGAAGGTTCCGGCGACGAGGCCGCTGACGTCCACGCCGTTGATCAGGAACAGGTCCGACGCGAACTGGCCGTCGTCCGCGTTGACGAAAAAGTGCAGCGGGCCCCCGTTGTAGGGACAGGTGAAGTCGAGTTGCGCCTTGGCGGCTCCCGTTCCCGAACTCTGGCTCGAGGTGTAGCCGGCGAAGACGTCGACCGTGCGCATCGTGGTGCTCGAGGGATCCTCATAGATCACGATAACCGTCAGCCCCTCACCGAGCGCGCTCGGATCGCTGCCGACCGTACCGTCGCAAACACCGTCGAATTTGTTCGTCGCGCCCAGGTTCACCAGCGAGGCGACGCCCGAGACCATGTAGGTCACCCCGTAGGTGCGCCCCCAGCAGAGATCGGGGGTCCCCCAGCCGAGCTGAGCGCCGGTGACGGGGGTGCCGTTGATCGAGATCGGGTCGGTCATCGGGTTGTCGTTGGCCAGGTAGGTCCAGGAGACGATGACATCGACGACGTTCGAACCGGGCGGAGGCGCCGGAACGTTGAGGGTCATGGGGCAGGTGACCGGAGGGCTTGCGATCCCCGCCGTGCGCGTGCTGGAGGAGGCCTGGATGAAATCCGCCCCCATGCCACTGAAGGTCCACTCGGCACCGGAGGGGAATCCGGTCTCGGAGGCGGCGACGCTCGCCCCACCTCCACTGGGGTTGGTGCCGCGCTGGGCGCTCGCGGCAGTCGCGGCCAGGAGGGCGGCCACGGAGAAATAGAGTGCTCGTCTCATCTCTTGCTCGTTTCTTGCTGGAGAAGGAAATCCGTCGTAGGCAGCCGAATCCATCGTCCGACAACCCCGCGCAGGCCCTCCGCCCCGCGCTCCTCAGACCTTTCACCGATCTCGAAAAAACCTGGCCACATTCCCTTTTCGAGACAGCCGGGCCTCCCCCCGAGAACAGGGAGTCCCCGGAGGAGTGATCTGTCCCGATCACCCCCGGATCCTGGTAGGCAGACACGCAGTCCCATGATGGGATCCCCGCTCCTCCACGGGCATCCCAAACAACAAGACACTCCGTCTGGAACGTGAGCCTCACCGAGCACACTCGGATCGCTGCCGTGCGCGTGCAGGAGGAGGCCTGGATGAAATCCGCCCCATGCCGCTGAAGGTCCACTCGGTCCCGGGGGGGATCCGGCCTTCCGGACCTCTCCGCAGGGCCCTCTCCGGGACAGGGCAGCAAGGGCTCGCCCCGGGCTTGGGACTCTCCCCACACCCCCTAGGCCAGCGGGCTCAAGCGCGCTCCCCAGTGGGTCGATCCTCCTCCATGCCCCCTCCCTGGGCGCCAGGAAGGCTGCTCCATAGGTCCATGCACACCCCCCTCGTCCCGATCCTCCTTGGCCTCCTGCCTCCATGCGCCTGGGCCAGCCAGCTCCCCCCCTCCGGCCCCGAGCCAACCGATGTGGGAGTTCCTTCGGATGGCCTCGACGACGCGCTCGACCTGACCGACCTCTCCCTCGAGGAACTCATGAGCATCGACGTCGAGGTGACCTCGGTCTCCCGCAAGGCCGAGGCGCTCGAGGAGACCGCCGCCGCCGTCTACGTCATCACAGCCGAGGATATCCGCCGCAGCGGCGCAACCTCGATCCCCGAGGCTCTCCGGCTCGCTCCCGGTCTGCACGTCGCGCGGCTCTCCACCGGGGACTACGCCATCTCTGCGCGTGGATTCGCTGGGGAATTCGCCAACAAGATGCTGGTGCTGATCGATGGGCGCTCGGTCTACAGCTCGCTCTTCTCGGGAGTCTTCTGGCCCCAGCAGGATCTGGCCCTGCAGGACATCGCGCGTATCGAGGTCATTCGGGGCCCGGGGGGCACGATGTGGGGTGCCAACGCGGTCAATGGGGTCATCAACATCATCACCAAGCCGGCTCGCGACCTCGACGGCACCACCGTCCGCCTGCTCGCGGGGGATGAACAGAAGCTCGTGCAGACTCTGCGCGGAGGCGGCCCCCTTGGTGAATCGGGACACCTGCGCGCCTACGCCAAGACCACGGTCCGCGGCGGCCTCGCTCCACCCCCTACCGGCATCGAAGGGGATGCCTCTTCGACGCGAGGAGGCTTCCGGACGGATTGGGACCTGGGCGACGGCGCCGAGCTGACGGTTCAGGGCGATGGATACCGTGAGGATCACACACGCTCGATCGAGGTCTTCGAGCCCAGCGCCCCCTTCCAGAGCCAGCAGGCCTCCCAGCGCCGCTACACGGGAGGCAACCTCCTCGGACGCTGGAGCCGAACAGCTGAGAACGGAACGACGACGACTCTGCAGTCCTACTTCGACCACACGGAGATCGACTCCGAGGTCTTCAGCGAGAAGCGGGACAACTTCGACCTCGACTTCCAGCGCCGCTTCGCCTGGGGTGATGCGCACGACCTGATCTTCGGCCTCGGTTTCCGGCACACGCAGTCGAAGGCCATGGGCTCGGACAGCCTCGATTTCAGTCCGGCCAAACGGTCGGATGAACTCTATAGCGCCTTCATCCAGGATGAGCACCAGGTGACCGACAACCTGCGCCTCATCTATGGCACCAAGGTAGAGCACAACGCCTTCTCGGGGCTGGAGATCCAGCCCAATGTTCGTTTCTCCCTCTCGAGCGGAGAGCACACGACGCTCTGGGGCTCGATCTCCCGCGCCGTTCGCACCCCTTCTCAGATCGAACAGGACATCTCCTTCATCCAGGGCTTCCTGCCCGACACGCCCCCAGGGTTCACGACGCTCCTCGAACTGACCGGCAACGACGATTTCGAATCCGAGGTCCTGGTCGCCTATGAGCTGGGCCTGCGTACACGGCCGACCGAGGCCACATCCCTCGACATCGCCCTCTTTCTGCACTCCTACGACAACCTGTCGACGACAGAGTTCGGGACGGCAACCCCGATCGGGGGAGGCCTGATCGACCAGACCTTGTTCTTCGACAACCTCATGGACGGGTTCACCTATGGGGGCGAGGTGGTCGGCCAGGTCAGCCTCTCGGAGAACTGGACCCTACAAGGTAGCTACAGCCTGCTCCTGTTCGACCTCAGCGTCGACCCCGCGAGCACGGATGTCGATCCCAAGGCCATCGCGGATGAAGCCCCGCGCAATCAGTTTCAGTTGCGCTCCTCCCATGACCTGACTCCAGCGACGGAACTCGACTGGGCCCTGTGGTATGTCGACAACCTCGGTCAACAGATCGACAGCTACGTCAGGGGCGATGTGCGCTGGGGATGGAATCCCACTCGAGAAACGCAGCTCAGTGTCGGAGTTCAGGGGCTCTTCCACGACGGTGAGGAAGAGTTCGCACCCGGCGCCTTCGGCTCCTACTACGGCAGCCAGAGCCTTTTCTACATCCGCCTCGATCTAGGCTTCTGATCCCGCAGCCGTGTCCCTAAAGGCCCAGAGCTTCTTCCCGCGCACCGTGAGTCCCGCCCTCTTGGCTGGACTGGTCGCTTTGGGCCCTACGGCTTCTCCAGCGGCGGGCACCATGCACGGAGCCCCGCATGAGTTCACGCTCGCCGACGATCCACCCCGCGCGAAGGAATACACCCTCAAGGCTGCCTTCCTTTTCAACTTTCTCAAGTACACGACCTGGCCCAAGGGGACCTTCGAGCGGCCCGACGATCCCATCCTCCTGGCGATCGTGGGGCGCGACCCATTCGGGTCGCTGCTCGAGCACGTCCTCTCCAAGAAGAAGGTCGGGGCCCACCCCATCCGCATCCTGCGCTTCAAGTCCGTTGAAGAAGTCAAGCAGGCCCACGCCATCTTCCTGGGAGAACTGAGTGCCAAGGAGCGAGCCTCGCTCTATGCGCGGCTCGCCGGCAAACCGGTCCTGATCATCGGTGATGAACGTGGCCTGGCGAGCAAGGATGGGGCGGTAGCCAGTTTCTTCCTGAAGGATGGGAAGGTGCGTTTCGAAGTGAGCACGGAAGCAATCCGTCGTGCCGGACTCGCCATCAGCTCACAACTACTCAAGCTTGCTGACATCGTGGAGAAGCGTCGATGAGCAAGGCCCCCAAACGCAACCGGAGTTCCATCCGCAACAAGGTGACGGGAATCATCCTGGTTGCCTGCACTGCATGCATCCTCTTGGCATCCGGCATTCAGGCCATCGGCTATGCACGTCAAGCCCGAAACGATATAGAAGCGGACCTGTCTCTCTCGGCACGCTCCACGGCCCAGAGCTGTGTTGCGGCACTCGAGTTCCAAGACCAGTCCTTTGCCCAGGACGCATTGGGCCTCTACCGTTTCGACCCGAGCATCATGAGCGCGGCCATCTACGATGCCCAAGGGTCTCGTTTTGCCGTATTCGATCGTCTCGACCCCAAGAACCCCCGCGTACCGGCTCGCCTCCTTGGGGATGACGTTCTCGACAGTGACGCCTGCGTCTATGTTCGCGAACCGGTGGTTTCGCACGGAGAGACGCTAGGCACGGTCCTGGTGCATGCCGATCTCAGTAGAGTCAACGCCAGCATTCGCCAGGCGTTCGAAGCCGCCGGCGTCGCCATCATCCTGGGGCTCCTCACCGCGTTCACGCTCTCGTCTCGCTTGGGCCGCCGCATCACCGCCCCCATCCTGGAGCTATCGCAGGTTGCTCGGCGCATCCGCGATGAGGGAGACTTCAACACGCGAGCGATCAAGCGCCAAGAGGACGAAGTGGGAGACTTGATCGATGCGTTCAATGCCATGTTGGCGGCTATCTCCAGTCGAGATCAAGCCCTGCAGGAACACCAAGAGAACCTCGAACAGGAAGTGGCCGAACGAACGCGGGAGTTGGTCGCCGCCAAGGAGGTCGCTGAGAGGGCAGCCGAGGTCAAGTCCCAGTTCATGGCCAACATGAGCCATGAGATTCGGACGCCGATGAACGGTGTGCTGGGCATGACGGACCTCCTTGCCGAGACGGAACTCAACGAAGAGCAGGACCTGATGGTGCAGACGATCTCGACCTGCGGCCAACAGCTCCTCGCCATCATCAACGACATCCTGGATTTCTCCAAGATCGAGGCGGGCAAGTTGCAGCTCGAGGAGATCGATTTCGATTTGCGGCTGCTGGTCGAAGAGCTGGGAGATCTCCTGGCGCCGTTGGCTCAGGATGCCGGGCTCGAGCTCATCTGCATGGTGCACTCGACCATCCCGCCGCTCTTGCGCGGCGATCCGTCACGGGTCAAACAGATCCTCCTCAACCTGATGAACAACGCCATCAAGTTCACCGAGGAAGGGGAGGTCATGGTTGAAATCACCGTCCAGGAGGAGACTCCCGACGAGCTGACGCTCTCCTTTGCCGTGAGGGATACCGGAATCGGGATTCCGGCCGATCGCATGGACCGCCTCTTCCAATCCTTCTCCCAGGTCGATGCTTCGGACACTCGCCGCTACGGGGGTACGGGTCTCGGATTGGCCATTTCCGGGCAACTCGCGCGCATCATGGGCGGGGAGATCCTGGTCGAGAGCGTCGTCGGTGAAGGTTCGGTCTTTACGGTGAATCTCACCTTCAGGAAGCAATCCGGTTGTCAGCTCATGCTGCACTCACTCCCGAGGGACCTGCGCGGACTGCGGGTAGCTGTCGTCGACGACAACGCCACCAACCTACGCATCCTCGCGGCTCAGCTCGCGGCCTGGGAGTGCGAGGTCGAGACCTTCACCTCCCCCTTGGAGATCCCCGGAGCCCTACGCGCAGCCTCCGCCCCCGGGGAGACCCCCTACCAGCTTCTAATCAGCGACTACCAAATGCCGGGAATGTCCGGCTTGGACCTGGTCAAGGAGTTGCGAGGTGACCCCGCCTTCGAGGAGCTGCCGATTCTGCTGCTGACATCGATCTCATTCCTGGGAAGGAGTGAAGAGCTCCAGGCCGCCGGGGTGAGCGGCTTCCTGACCAAGCCCGTTCGACAGACCCGACTCTACGACTGCTTGGTGACCCTCCTCAGCAAGCAACGATCCTCCGAGGATCAGCGCCGGACTTCGATTACGACCGCTCACAACCTGGCCTCGACAGCGGTTCGTGCGAGAACACGCATCCTGCTCGTCGAGGACAACGTCGTGAACCAGCGCGTCGCCGCGGCCATGCTTGCCCGGGGTGGACTGCGGTGTGAGATCGCATCCAGCGGAATCGAGGCCCTGGAGGCCCTCTCCAAGCAGACCTTCGACCTGATCCTGATGGACTGCCAAATGCCCGAGATGGACGGCTACGAGGCGACCCGGAGAATCCGCCAGCAAGAACTCAAGTCTGGCGCCCATGTGCCGATCATAGCCATGACGGCGAATGCCATGGAAGGCGATCGTGAACGCTGCCTCGAGGCGGGCATGGACGACTACCTGACCAAGCCGGTCAACCCAGACAACCTGCTGACCCTCCTGGGCCACTGGATCCAATCCACGAGCGAGGGAATGTCCCACTGAGTCCGACCCAGCGGACGGCGTCGCTCCCCCACGACCCCCTACCTGCCTGCGACGCTCGTCCAATTCGACATTCCCTGCACGGCGCGTCCCCCTTGGCCGCGTCGCAACAACCCCCGGTGAGCTTCCCCCTAGCTCACCGGGGGTTCCTTTTTCTCGACGGAAGTCCGCGAGGGCGATCCAGGCTCGGGGCCGTCCCGGTATCGTGCCGCCCATGACGGCGATCCCGCGCAGAATCTGGGGCAGCACCGGTCTGCTCGTCCTCGGACGCATCTGGGGATCCGCCTGCACCCTCGCCATCCTGGCCCTCCTGGCCCGGCACTTGACCCAGGCGGGCTTTGGACGCTTCACCTTCTACTTGGCGGTCTTTCTGGTCCTCGACTCGGCTGTCGACCTGGGGACGGGACAGGCTGCGATCCAGGTCAGCGCCGCCCATCCGAGCAAGGTCAACGGAGCGATCGCCGCGGCACGGCGCATTCGCGCCACGACGGGCCTTCTCGGTATCGTTCTCGTCGGCGGCGGTGCCGTGCTCCTCGGCGAAGAGGGAGCCCGCTGGGTCTTGCTGGCGAGCTTCTACCCCCTGACCCACGTCCTCGAGCTCTCGACGCTCGTCTTCAAGAACGAGATCGCCTGGTCGCGTCCGGTCGCCATCCGTGCGGTGGCCTCGGGGATCTCCCTCTCGCTGGTGCTTCTGCTCTGGTATTGGGGTTCGAAGGAACCGGGTCACTACCTGTGCGCCGTGGCGGGAGGCAGCACCTTCGGCAATATCGGCCTGCACCTGGTCGGCCGGCGCTACCTGCCCCCGCGGGGCGGCACGCCGGTCCCGGTCCGTTCTCTCCTGCGCCTGGCCCTCCCCATGGGGATCGCGAGTGTTTGCCAGCAGGCCTACTTCTGGGTGGACAACCTCTTCATCCGCGCGCATCTGGGGGAGGCCTGGCTCGGGCGCTACAACCTGGCGGTGCGCATCATGTCCTTCGGGATCATGGCCGGGGTCTACGCCTCCCTGGCAGCCCTGCCCTGGCTCACGCGTGAGTTCCACGCCGGTCGCCTCCGGAGCGCGGTCACGCGCCTGGCTGCCCCGACCTTCCTCTTGGCCTCGATCGGAACGGCGATCCTCTGGCCCTTCGCCGGGGATCTGCTGCAACTCTTGGGTGGAGACGAGCATTTCCGGCTGGCCACGCCGGCCCTGCACTGGCTGCTGCTCGCCACGGCGGCGGTCTACCTGGGGGCACCGCTTCTGACCGCGATCGTGGCCTCGGCCCGCTCCCGGACGGTGCTCGCCATATCGGTGGTGGCCCTGCTCCTCAACCTGGCCGGAAACGCCTGGCTCGTTCCCACCCGGGGCATCGAGGGGGCCGCCCTCGCCACCCTGGCCACCGAGGTCTGGGTCGCCCTCGGAGCGGGACTGACCCTGATCCTGGGGAAGGCCGGACCCAGGACCTAGGGAGCTGGACGGAGCGCCCCACCGGCACCATGCTCTGCCTCCCATGCGCATCGGCATCGACTACCGCCCCGCCCTCGTCAATCGCGAGGGGATCGGTCGTTACACCCGCGAGCTGGTACGCGGCCTGATCGAGCTGGGACTCGACGGTGAGCTCGGCCTCTTCGGCTACACCCTGAGGGGCCGGCGCTACTCCCTGGCGGAGCTGGGGCTGGTCGATTCCCGCGCGGAGTTGGCGCGCATGCGCCTCCCCTCGCGTTGGCTCTCGGGGCTCCTCGCTCGCCGAGGCCGAGGGGCCGACGATCTGGTCGGTGGCTGCCACGTCTACCACCACACCCAGCCGAACCTCCTACCGGTGCGCTCGGCGGCCGAGGTGGTGACGATCTTCGACTGCATTCCGGCCCTGGACGCGGACAACCCCGAGGGACCGGGCTACCTCGAACCCGAGAGTGCCGCGCGCATGACTGCGACCCTGCGCGCCATGGCCCAGCGCGCCCGGCGCATCCTCGTTCCCTGTCGCTACGTCGGAGCGGAGGTGGTGCTCTCCCTGGGGGTCCCCCCTTCGAAGGTGAGCGTGACGCGGCTGGGCTGCGATCACGTCCTGGCCCACCTGCCGCCGGGGGGCTTTCCCGCCCCGCCCACCCCCTATCTCGTGACGGTCAGCCGGGTCGATCCACGCAAGAACCACCTGCGCATCCTGGCCGCTTTCGAACGGCTGGTAGCCGACGGCTATCCCCACCATTGGATCGTGGCCGGGCCGGCGGGTTTCGGCAGTGAGACCTTCACGCGCGCCCTGGAGCGCTCTCCCGCCCGCCATCGGGTCCACTGGGAGAGGAACGTCCGCGACGCCCGGGTCGTCCAGCTCCTCGCCCAAGCCGAACTCCTGCTTTGGCCCAGCCTGAACGAGGGTTTTGGGCTTCCGCCCCTGGAGGCGATGGCCTGCGGTACGCCGGTCATCACCTCGATCGTCACCTCGATGCCTGAAGTCTGCGGTGATGCCGCGACGCTGGTGGAGCCGACCGATGTCGACCAGATCTTCGAGGCCGCGCGTCGCCTGCTCGACGACGCCGAGCTTCGTCGCGATCAGATCTCCCGCGGTCGTCGGCGGGCCCGCGAGTTCACCTGGCGGGCCTGCGCACGGGAGACGCGCATCGCCTATCAGGCGGCGCTGAGCGGGGAGGAAGAGGAAGCGGCGCGCCTCTTCTAGGAGCAGCGCGCCGTGGGAAGGGCGCCCCAACCCCTCCGGCATCGATCTCATCCAAGGCGCCGGCTGCGGGAGATCTCTCTCAATCGCGGCTTGGTTGAGTGAGGGTGTACTCTTTTTCGTAGAGCCGTCGGTTGTAGGCCGACCAGGTGGGCGCCGAGATGAAGAGTGGGTTGCGTTCCAGCTCGGCTTCCCAGGCATTGAACTCCCCCAGCATCTTGCGGACGAGATCGGGATGTTGCGCGGCGAGATCATGGAGTTCGCTGGGGTCATCGGCAAGGTTGTAGAGCTGGATCGGCTGGCTGTTGGGCCGAAGCCATTTCCAGTCCCCTTCGCGCATCGCCGAGCCGCGCAAAGCCATGCGCCAGAAGAGGCGCTGGTGAGGTGGCGTAGAGACCTCGCCTTTCAGGAAAGGCAGCAGGTTCACGCTGTCGTAGATCGGACCCTTTTTCTTCTTGCGGCCCGGCCGCTCCAGGCGCACGCCCACGGCGGGCGGCCGGCCACCCGCGGCTGCGACGAAGGTCGCCATCAAGTCCAGGGCGATCACGGGTTGGCGATAGACCCTTGGCTCCAGTTGATCCGGCCAGAAGAAGATGGTGGGTACTCGGATGCCGCCCTCCAAGAAGGTCCCTTTCGTTCCCCGGAGAGGCGCGTTGACGGCGTGGCTGACCTCGACCGAACCGCCGTTGTCGGAGATAAAGACGATGAAGGTCCGATGGAGTTGACCGCTCGATTCCAGAGCGCTGAGAATCCTGCCTATGTTCTCGTCGAGGCAGGATTGCATGGCGCAGTAGATGCGACGGGTTGGTTCTTCCACATCGGCGTACTTGGCGAGGTCTTCCTCCTTGGCCTGCATGGGCGCATGGGGAGTGTTGTAGGCGAGGTAGAGGAACCATGGCGCCGGTTCCCGACCATCCTCTGCCAGCATGAAATCGATGGCCTCCAGGGTGAACCAGTCGGTCAAGTAGGGGGTGCGGATCTCGCTGGGCGGTTGTTCGCCATAGAGCAGGTGATTGCGCTCCACCGTCGGCCAATACGGATGGCTACCCCCCAGCATCCCGAAGAAGAAATCGAACCCCCGTCGATTGGGGTGCTGCTCGGCCAAGGACTCGCCTAGATGCCATTTCCCGACCATGCCTGTCCGGTAGCCGAGGTCGTGCAGTCTTTGGGAAACCAGCGGTTCGTCCAGTGGGATGCCGGCGAACTCCGGTTTGAGTTGGGCGGGCCGACTGAGGTTGTGTTCGAAGCCGAAGCGCGAGCCGTAGCGCCCGGTCATCAATCCCGCGCGGGAGGGGGCGCAGACCGGCCCCGATACATAGCCGTCGGTACAGCGCACTCCTTGGGCGGCGAGGCGATCCAGGTTGGGGGTTTGGATTTGCAGGGAGCCATAGCAGGAGAGGTCGCCATAGCCCATGTCGTCGGCGACGATCAGCAGGATGTTGGGCGCTTCCTGCGCCATGCAGGGGAGAGCGGCCGCCAGGGCCAGCAGGAGGTTGAATCGTGTGAACATGCCTGGATGCCGGCGCTGGGCAAAGCCCCTGATGAAGGAGGGAATCGACGGGGAGAAAGAGGCTGGATCGCGGCCGCTTCTCGTCCTGGATCGAGCATCGGGGATCCGTGTAGAGGGGCGGCCCGCACCTCGCTCAGCCGATCCTAGGTGTGGAACTTCGCGCGGGCAATGACCGCTTCGACCCCTTCGTAATCGTCGTCCATGGCCGTGTCTGGACGAGCAACACGAACTTGGAGTTGAAGGTACTCAGCCTCTCGTTCTCCAAGGCGCCCATGTTGGGGGCGCCCATGGCCACGAACTCGCTCGTGCAAAGGTTCCTCGGGCCGGAGAGGGTGGCGTGAGGACGGCAGCCCCCCTCGACGCAGGCCGCCTATTGCCAGACGTGCCAAGACAGGCCCTCGTCGAAGGGCCGAGGGACGGCCTCTGCCTGCTCCGCGGAGAGCGTCGTGGCTCGGACGATCGTGGTCGTCACCGTGATGCGGCGTCCCCCAGGGGCACCGTCCAGGAACCTGGTGTAGACGATTTTTCCAGGACGCCAGTCGTCGGTTCGAAGCTCGAAGAAGTTCGAAAAGAGGTGCTCCTCCCAGACCGACCGAGAAACGTCGAGATTGGCCTTGCGGGTTGGTAGAGCGCCCGAGTCTCGCAGGGCGACTTCGTACTCCGTACCCACGAATGTCCCGCCGCTCACGAGGGGATGGAGGCGCCGAATAGTCGCTTGCCCTTGGGGTCCCGTCTCTTCCTCGAGGACGACCCCGTCGGAGAAGAGGGGCAGGAGATAGGGGTCGTACACCCAGGTGTAGAGGTGGGCGATCGAGCTGGCGTAGAGATCGGTGATCCACTGGCCCGTCTTCTCGTCGATCTTGTAGATGTTGCCGGCCTCACCCTTCGCAGAGTGATCCCGCAGGTGCAGGCCGTCGTAGGTGGTGCGATGAACGATCTGCACGGGATCCCCTTGGCGCGTGCCGTCGATCGCCCGGGTGCAGTCAAATCTCCCGTCCGCCGTGATCGACCCAGTGATCCGCTCGAAGGCAATCGAGGTGGGCTCGGAGGCGCCCGCATCCCAGTGAGCAACCTCGACCGTCGCGGTCAGGAGCACTCCCTGAAGCCCCACTTGGGTCTCGGCGATGTCCCCGAGGATTCCACCAAGCTGGGCTGGGGTTCCCGTCTGGGCTCGGTCATAGTCGGAGAGAAAGAAGTTGTAGGTGCCCTGCAGATCCGAAGTGGCAGCCACGGAACTCGTCCCGGCGCAGACACTCAGCCCAGGCGATGGCTCTGCGGTGGATTCCTTCTTGGGGGGCACGCAAGTCAGGGCCTTGAACACAGCTTCGGGGATCTCCTTGAACATGCCGAAAACCACCCGGATGCCCGAGAGGTCCGGAGGAGAGGGGGACGAAACGCCGGCTGTGCCGTCGGTGGCGCAGGGCTCGTGCGGGCTGCCATAGAAGCCAGCCGCAGCGCACTGATCCCGATTCACGTCGCCGGGCGCTGCGCTTCCCAACTGGCCCATGCCGGGGACGGCCAGGGCCGGGATCAAGGTCAGGGCAGCGGTGATGGGTCGAACTCTGCGCGGGCTGTTGCGTAGCATGGAGCGTGCGAGGATAGAAGAAGCGAAGAACGTTAGGGGGATTCAAGAAGGTTCAGTGTGAAGCTGCCGGCGAGCCGGAAGCCTGGGAGCCGAAGTGGATCTGCCGGCCCGGGGCCGGAGGCCACCGGCCCCAATCGAGCGTCGGCTTCCCGGCGCTCTGGCGTCGATCCCACCGCTCAGGCCGGTTCGGGGTCCAGGGGGTCCTCGATCGGTTCCAGGTCGACGCGGGCGCTGTACTGGGCGCTGCCCCCGCCGAGGTCGGCAGGGAGCGACGGTGTGAGGGCGTTGGTCGAGAGGCCCTCGGGCACCCGAGCCGGGTCCGGAAAACCGTCGACGACGACCAGGCCGCGGGAGACATCACTCGATCGCTCCACCCGCAGGGTCAGTCGGCCCAGCTCGTTCACCACTCGGGCCCACCCGCCGAGGCCCAACTCGTCCGCATCGTCGGGGTGAACGCGCACGCGCGGTTCCCCCTCCCGGGCACGATGTCGGGGTGAGAGGCCGTAGGTCGAGTTGTGGGTCGCCACGCTGGGCGCGCTGTGAAACCAAAAGCGCCCTGTGAGCCCTGCCCCGTCGTCGGGGATGTAGTGGGCCACACGCCCCTGGCCCAGGGCCTCGGCGACTTCGCTGACCAGTTCGATGCGTCCCGAGGGGGTTCCCCGCTCCTGCTCGGCAAGAGGGGCCAGCTTGACCGGCTCTCCCGCGTGCAGGCGGGTGAGTTCGGCGGAACTGAAGCGCGCCTGGTTGGCCTGGAGCAGCTCAGCGACGAGCGCCTCCTCGTCCTTTTCCCAAAGCTCCCGCGGCAGGCCCAGCCCCTCGCCCAGGGCACGGGCGAGGTCGACGTTGCTGCGCTGCTGCGCGGGAGGAGTGCAGACCTTGGGTCCGAGCTGCAGGATGCGGTGGCCGTAGCTGCGATAGAGGTCGCAGTGTTCGCCGTGGGCGGTCGCCGGAAGGACGACGTCGGCCAGGCGTGCGGTCTCGGTCAACACCAGCTCGTGAACGACGAGGAAGAGATCGGATCTCGCCAGCCCCGCCCGTACTCGCCGTGAGTCGGGGACGGTCATGGCGGGGTTGTGTCCCCAAACGAGCGCCGCGCGAAAGCGCCCCTCCTCGAGTTCCTTGCCCAGGGCGACCTGGGAGATCGGCTCCCGGGCCGTCCTGGGGCGCAGATCGGGCCGCTGGATGACGTTCTCGTCGAGGGCGAAGAAGTCTCCGCTCTCGAAGTGCAGGCGATCCCCCGCCCCCAGCACGGCCGCCAGGGTGCAGACCGCGCGCATCGACATGCCGCCGTTTCGGCGGCGGTTCCAGCCGATGCCTACCTTGAACCAGGTCTGCTTCGACTCGGCGAGGCGATCCACGAGCCACTCGAGGAGTCCCTGATCGATGCCGGTGATCTCCGCCACCGCAGGGAGCGGATAGCGTCCCGCGAGTTCGGCGCGTAGTTCGGCTGCGCCGACGCATTCCTGCCTCAGGTAGTCGAGATCGGCGCAGCCGCGTTGAAAGGCAGCCTCCGCCAAACCGAGGGCCAGGGCGGCATCGGTGCCGGGTCGCAGGACCAGCCCCCTTCCGCCCCACCCCTCGATCCTGCGCAGGGTATCGCTGCGGTAGACGTCGATGACGACGACGGTTGCGCCGCGGGAGCAAAGCTCCTTGATGCGCGGCATGAGGTGCTGGTTCGTGCGCCGTGCATCGCAGCCCCAAAGGAGCAGGCAGTCCGCTTCGACGACCCGCTCCAGGTCGGGTCCCACCGCGCGTCCCAGCACCAGCTCATACCCCGCTGCGCTGGTCGCGTCGCAGATGGTGCCGTCGGTGGCGGTTGCGCCGAGGGCATTTAGGATGCGCATGGGATAGTGGCGCTGGAGCAAACCCATGTTGCCGCCGTAGTGGAGCGCCAGGAGCTGGGGTCCCAGTCCGGCAAACCCTCTGACCACACGCTCCAGGGCCTCCTCCCAGCTCGCCGGAATGAGTTTTCCGCCCTTGCGCACCAGGGGCTGGGCGAGGCGCCCCTCGCCGCGGGCCAGCTCGTGATAGATCGCGGTCTTGCCGCAGAGGGTCCCCCGCGACCAGGAGTGATCGGGATTGCCCTCGAGCCTGAGAAAGCGACCCTCGGCGTCGGTCTCGATGCGCACGCCGCAGGCATCGGGGCAGTCGAGGGGGCAGGCGGAGGCGTGGAGGGCCATGATCGGGGTGGCTTGGGGTCGGGTTGCTCCTCAGCCGGCCGGCTCCTCGATGAGACGGGCTCGGCTTTGGGAGGAGGGCAGAACCTCTGCCAAACGTCCGCGGCGGATGGCGGTCAGGCGCCAGTCGGCGTCGAAGACGAGCACGAGCCCGTCGAGTCCCGCCGCGGTGTCCTGATAGGTGAGTGAAGCGTTGCCCGAGTCGAGGGGAATCGAGAAGGTCACGCCGAAGCGTCGCTCGTCCGCCCATCCCCAGGCGAGAACGGCGCCGTCTCCCTGTTCGCGCACGTAGAGGGGTGCGCCCAAGACCTCGAGACAGTCATCCAGATCGGCCTCTCCCGGCCGCAGTCGCAGAAAGGAGGCCGGTTCCTGATAGGTGTGCCAACTGGTGTAGGTGCCGGTCAGGCAGCCGGAGAGCAGGGGCAAGAGGAGCAGGATGGGGCGCATCCCTAGTCCCCCATGAGCGAGTATTCGGCGTCCTTCGCCTGGAGGGTCGCGCCGGCATGGGTGACGACTCCCTCCTCGTCGAAGAAGATCCAGACCCGGTCCTGTTGCACGTCCACGCCGCGCAGGGCGAAGAGGATCAGGAACAAGCCGGCCTGTTTCTCGACGGTGTGGTCATAGCGAAAAGCCGACCTGTGACCGAGTTGCACCACCTCGTTGGGTGCTCCCAAGAGATCGAGTACCTCTTGGGCGGTCGTCACGCCCGGGTGGATGGCCTGTACCGACTGGGTCGGGATCGGTGCATAGCTCTCGGACTGGGAGAGGAGACAGGAGCTGAAGAGGAAGAGGCCGAGGAGGGAGAGGAGGCGTTGCATGAGGGGGGTCATGATAGGGCCAGTTCCTCGATGATCCCTTGCATTCGCGTCAGAGATCGGTGCAGGTCCAGGTCGAGGACCGCCCCGCGTGGTAGGTCGGGGTTGGGGCGAGGTGCGCACAGTCCCGCGGCGAGGGCTTCGACATCGCCCGGGTCGTCGAGGACGACTCCTCCGCCCGCGGCGACCCGTGCCGCCGCGCCCGCGAAGCGGCTGGTAAGGACTGTGCTTCCGGCGGCGAGGGCTTCGACCAGGGCGAGTCCGAAGGTATCGCGCCAGGTCGGCAGTACGACTCGGTCTGCTCCGGCGGCGAGAAGCATCGGATCGAGGTGGGTGCGCCAGTGGAGCCTACCGCTGCTCAGGAGTGGGCTCCTCTGAAAGGCGCCGGGTTTGCGGCGGGGCCCGGCGACGCAGAGGTGGGGTGGATCGGGCAGGTGCTCGAGGGCGCTGAGCAGGGGGATCAGCCCCTTGAGTCGCGGCTGTGCAGCCGGCATGACCAGCAGTGGAGAGTCCGGATCGAGGCCCAGTTCTGCTCGTAGGGCTCTGCCGGCCTCCTCCCGGGCTTTGGGATGAAAGCGGGTCAGGTCGATGCCTGGTTCGACCACTTCGATCTCCGCGGCGGCTTCCGGGTAGAGGGCGCGTAGTTCGTCGCGCACCATGAAGCTGGGAACGACGACCCTGCGGGCTCCTCCTGCCAGGGCTCGGCGTTCGAGTTCTTCGAAGAGTCGGTGACGACCGCTGGGTGTGAAGGAATTCGGGCCTTTTCGTCCCTGGGAGCGGCGTCGACCGGCGAGGGTGCAGCGATGGGCGCCGCCGTGGAGCCAGAGCAGGTCAACCTGCTCGAGGTGTCGCAGGCCGACGGTCACGTCGCAGCCCACATCGCGCGCCGCCTGCTGGAAGTGCCGTCCGAGTTCGATCTCCCGTGCGGCGCGGGTCAGGCCGTGGACGGTGAGGCGATGGAAGGTGCCTGCGCTGCGGCCCTGTTCCTCACGGGCGAAGCGGTGTACCTGGTGTCCTGCTGCGGTGAGATGGTGTGCGAGTTGATCGAAGGCTCGCTCGGCCCCCCCGCGGGTCGGCTGCCAGCGATCGAGGAGCAGGCCGACGCGCACGGGTTCAGCGCTCACCCTGGCGGTCGATCCAGTCGAGGACGCCTTCCTCGGCCATCAGGGCCTCGATCTCTTGCCGGGTCTTGGGGACGGCGTGGGAGAGTACTTCGCAGCCCTCCGACGTCACCAGCACGACGTCTTCGATGCGCACACCGGTTTGGGTTTGGGGATCGTAGAGTCCTGGTTCGATGGTGAAGGTCATGCCTTCGTGGAGCACTTGTCCCCGTTCGAAGCCGGGGTCGTGGACTTCCATGCCGACCGAGTGGCAGGAGCCGTGTCGCATCAGGTGTTCGAGGCCTGCTTCGCGGATGGCGTCGCGGCAGGCGAGTTCGACGGCGGAGAGGGGTACGCCGGGGCGCACCGCCTTGATGCCGGCCCGTTGGGCGGCCAGGACTACATCGTAGAGCCGTGCCTGTTCCTCGTCGAAGTGTCCATCGACGGGGAAGGTGCGGGTGACGTCGCTGGTGTAGTGATCGACCTCGGGTGCGAAGTCGATCAGCACCACTTCGCCCTTGCGCAGGCGCCGGGCGGTGAAGTTGTAGTGCAGGACGAGGGAGTTGGGTCCTGAGCCGACGATGGGGGCGTAGGCGGGACCATCCGCGCCGTGTCGTGCTTGAATCCAGGAGAGTAGAGCGGCGAGGTCCCACTCCCCCAGGCCGGCCCGGCAGGAGCGCATCGCTTCGCCCATGGCGAGTGCGGCGGCCTCGGAGGCGCGTCGGATGGCGGCGATCTCTTCGGGGGTCTTGACCGCCCGCAGGCGAATGATGGCCGGCCAGGCGTCGCCCACTTCGATCCCGTACCGTTCCTCCAGCTTGCGTGCGAAGGCTTCGTTCCGGTGTGTGCGACCGTCGAGGGGATCGTCTTCCCTGGCCTTGTCGTAGGGGCCGGCGACGTCGTAGGAGCCGGAGAGGAGGATGGATGAGGCGCGTGAGGTCCACAGCTTGCGTCCCCCGTCTTCCCCCACCACCTCGTCGAGCACGTTGAGCAGTTCGCCGACCGGTCGCACCTCTTCGAAGCCGGTCAGTTCGGGGATCCACTCGTCGTCGGCATCCCAGATCTCCCCTTCCCAGCGTTCGCGGAAGGCGGAGGGGCGGGCGACGAAGAGCACCTCGCGTCCCGAGTCCAGGTCCATGACGAGCGCGACGTCGGGGCTTTCGACGCCGGTCAGCCACCAGAAGTTCTTGTCCTGGTGGAAGGCGACGTTTTCGCGGCACGAGGGCAGTCCGCGCATGACGAAGACGCCCTCGCCCAGTTCCTCGGCCAGGGCAGCCCGTCGTCCCCGATGGAAGGCCTTGCCCAGCCCGCAGACGGGTGCGCCATCGGCCAGTCGGGCGAGGTTGCCTTCCTTTGGGAGCGCCGGTCCCTCTTGGGCCTGGAGGGGAAGGGTGACGGTAATGGCCAGGAGCAGTCGCAACATGGCCCCAGGGTAGCCGCCCTGCCCAGGCCGCGCCGCCCCATCGCCTGGGCAGGGCGGCTACCCTGGGGC
>JALWOP010000162.1 GCA_027083445.1 Planctomycetota bacterium
CCCCCGGCCTGCCCGACCCCCGGGAGCGCCTGGACGAGGCAGGACGCATCTTCGCCGCCCTCGGCGCAGCAGATGGGGGCGACCTGGAGGGCGCCATCCACACCCTGGAACAGGTCACCGCCCAAAGCCCGCGCAATGCCTTCGCGGGGGACCAGCTCGCCAACCTCTACCTGCGCGCGGGCCGGGCGGAAGATGCGGTGAAGGCCCTGCAAGCGGTCCTGCGCAGTGGCGCAGACCGCCCCAGCCTGCGCCGACGTCTCGCCCAGGCCTATCTCGACCTGGGCGACGAGGCGCAGGCACGGGCACAGCTCGAGGCTCTACTCGAACTCCTGCCACGCGATCCGGGCGCGCTCGAACTCCTGGCCACCCTCTCTCCAGGGGACTGACTCTCCCGGGCATGGGGTCCGCGGGCCCCGCTCGAACCCCGGGATGCTCAGCCCTCCACGAGGGCCGGCCCCGTGCTCGTGCCGAGCCGATCGGCACCCGCTCGCACCAGAGCTTCGGCGGTCCGGCGGTCACGGATCCCTCCCGCGGCCTTGACGCCAAGCCGCCGGCCGACCTGCTCCCGCAGGAGTTCGACCTGCTCGACACTGGCTCCCCCCGAAAGGAACCCGGTGCCGGTCTTGACCCAGTCCGCTCCCGCCTCTTCGACGAGGCGGCAGGCGCGTACCACTTCCGGCCGATCCAGGAGACCGACCTCGAGGATCACCTTGACGGCTGCCCCCCCCGTCCGGGCGGCAGCGACGACGCCCTCGATCTCCTCCCTTACGAAGGCATCCTCCCCGGAGCGGAGCGGACCGAGGGCGATCACCATGTCGAGTTCCAATGCCCCCTCTTCGATCGCGCAGCGCGCCTCGAAGGCCTTGGCACGGCTCGCCATGGCTCCCAAGGGGAAGCCGATCACACTACAGACCGCCACATCCGTGCCGGAAAGCTCGCGGACACATCGCGCAACCCAAGCACCGTTCACGCAGACCGTGCGCAGGCCGTACTCGCGCGCCTGTGCGCAGAGGGTGTCGATCTCCCGGGAAGTTGCATCCGCACGCAGGAGGGTGTGGTCGATGTAGCGGGCCAGGTCCATGTCGCAGCGGGGATGACCAAAGGACTCGATCAGGGGAAACCCGGCCGGAGATCCGGTCGGGACGGCGCAGTGGCGCCGATCGTAAGCCCTACCCGGTACCAAGTGGGATGGAACTACCCCACGGTCGGTGCGGTGTCACGAGCGACGGTTTTCCCTCCTGCGCTTCCCTGACCGAGTCTCCCCGTTTCGGTCTTGAGTCGGAGGGGGGTGATCGGTTCCGATGGTAGGTGACCGCGTCGCATGGCGCGGCGCCGCGCCCCCCGGACGGCGAGGGTCATCCCCCGCGCCCCGACCACCGTCGTCCACCACCGCAAGAGAATCAGATGCGCACTCTGCTCAGCCAGTTCTGCGAGTCGTTCGGAACGATCGTACGGCCGCTGCTGGACCCCCTCGACAAGTCGACCCAGGCCCTGACCGCATCCGAAGCCGCACTTCCCGTTCGAGAGGTGCGTGCCGAGCTTTGCGACCTGCGCCATCAGCTCGAAGTGCTCGTCGACAAGGTGGCCGAGCAACAGGCCTATGTCCTGCTCTTCGGCCCCCTCAAGAGCGGCAAGTCGACGCTGATGAACGCCCTCGCCGGCACCTATGTCAGCGAGGTCTCGAGCCTCCCGGCCTACCCCTGCATGGTCTATCTGTCGCACCGGGAGGAACGCCAGTTCGACGTGACGCGCTACAGCGGCAAGAAGGAGCGCTTCACCGACCCGGCTGCCCTTTACCTGCACGTCGGACGCGCCCACGGGGAACTGGCCGAGCGACTGCGCGCCACGGAAGAGGCCGGCGAGGACTTTGATCCCTCCCTGCACTTCCCCGAGGCGATCCGCAAGGTCGAGGTGCGCATCCCGGCGGGGGACCTGGCCCAGTCCGGCGCGGTGCTGGTCGACACCCCCGGTCTCTACAGCCGCATGAAGTTCGGCTACGACCGCATGACGCGCGAGTTCCGAGACGCGGCGAGCTGTGCGATCTTCGTGGTCAAGTCCGACAACCTCTTCCTCGAACAGGTCTTCGCGGAGTTCGAGGACCTGCTCGAGCTGTTCAGCCGCATCTTCCTGGTCGTCAACCTCGACACGACCAAGCGCGACCTCTCCCCCGACGGCAGCCTGGTGCCGAGTCTCGAGCGCGAGGATCCCCTGCGTATCATCGACGCCTTCGAGAACCTGGCGATGAGCGCACCGCTCAAGGAAGCGGTCGACGACGGGCGCCTCAAGATCTATCCGGTCGACCTCCTGCATGCTGCCAGTCGGCGGCTCGGAGGAGCCGACGGGGAGGTTGCGCGTGGCCAGGCCAACTTCGATGCCTTCCTCTCCGATCTGACCGAATACCTCAATTCGACCGACTATCTGGTCGCCTTCCTCGGGGACTCCCTACGGCGCGCCGACACCCTGCTCAGCGACACCTTGGAGGCCCTCGATCACCCGGCAGTGGGAGAGCTGCGCACCCACGCGGACGAGCTCGACCGGCGCCGCCAGGATCTCCAGCGGCGGCGCACGGCGGCGATGCGCCTGGCCGGCTACGACTGGCGCGCCGCCTTCGGCGAGCTGGACGAAAAGCTCGCCACGGCGATCCGCGACCGGGCCCGGGAGGCGGGTGGCGAGACCGAGAAACAGCTCGACGCCGTGCTCGACCGTTGGTTTGGGTCCGACGCCAGCCTGCAGTCCCTGGTCCACGACGAACTGATCCCCCACCTGAAGACCTACCAGGAAGAACTGGCGTCCTTCGTGCGCAAATCCTTGGAAGATGAAGTCCATGCAGGCACTGGCGGGATCCTGCTCTCGACCGATGTCTCCGCGGATCTCTACACCGCCGGGATCGACCTCTCCGAGGTGGGGCGCGAATCCCTGGAGCGCATCAACCCCTCGCTCCTGCGCCGGGACATCGCCGTCCCGCTGCACAGCTCCCAGGTCCCGGTACGCCGTTCCCTCTGGGACTGGCTGCTCTTCCGCCCCGCCCGGCGGGTACGGGATCGCCTCTTCGGCAGCGCCAGCAACCCCTCCCTGCGCATCCCGGTCGAGGTCAAACGACGCCGTCTGGGCGAGGAGGCACGCGATCGGATTCGGCGTGAGCTCGACCAGTACAAGGGCCGCTTCTTCCACGACACGGTCCAGCACATCCACCACCTCGTCGTGGGGCAGTACACCGCCGCCGCCGCGGAGTCGGTCCGTTCGCGCCTGCGTGAACGGGACGAGGAGCTCGAGGGCGAGCTCACGCGGGTCGTGCGCCAACTGATGGACCATCGCCGGGTCCTGGCCCACCTCTCCACCCTGCAGCACCAGGCGGAACGAGCCGCCGGCCAGATCAGCTCCCTGACCGAGCAGTACGGGGGAACCGAGCCGGAGCGCTTGATCGAACCCCTGCCCCCCGCCGCTCTCCCGCAGGTCCCCGAGGCGGGCCCGCTCCTGCCCCGGGAGGAGCTCGAGATCACCCCCGCCGCCACGCCGCTCCAGGCCGTCTCCACCGAAGCCGCTCCAGCGCCGGCTGCCTTCTCCCAGGCCGAAGAGCCCCTCGCGGATTCTCAGGCGAATGAGATTCACCTCGACGAGGGCAGCGACTGATCCCCCGCCGGACTAGCCCTCAGGAGTCGAAACGGCGCAGCAGCGCCTCGAATAGCTCGGCCAGCTCCTCGGCGACCTGGTCTCCGGCCGCCACGACCTCCGCGTGGCGGAGAGCCCCCGGGTGGATGCCGGCCGCGTGATTCGAGAGGCAAGAGAGGGCGCCGACCCTCAGACCGAGGGCCCAGCCCGCCGAGGCCTCAGCCACCGTGCTCATGCCGACAGCCTGGGCTCCCAGCCCGGCCAGCATGCGAATCTCGGCGGGTGTCTCGTAGGCCGGGCCCAGCATGGCGGCGTAGACCCCGTGCCGCAGGGTCACTCCGACATCCTTCGCCGCGGCGTCGAGGGCTGCACCTAGGGAGGGGTCGTAGGGCGATCCCCGGCCCTGCTCCCCGCGCCGCAGGGGCGCTCGCCCCTGAAGGTTCTGATGGTCATCGATGCGCATCAGGCTCGGTACGGGCCACTCCGGCTCCAAGCAGCCCGCGGCGTTGGTGAGCAGGAGGTTCTCGATCCCAAGCTCCGCAAAGGCTCGAATCGAGGCGGTGACCTCCCGGGGATGGCGCCCCTCGTAGAGGTGCACGCGCCCCTCTTGGACGAGGATGCGCCGGCCGGCCAGGTGGCCGAGGAGGAAGCGCCCCGCGTGGCCGGGGACGGTGCTCCCGGGCATGGCCTCGACCTCGCTGAACGGCAGGCTGCGTGCCCCTTCGAGCCGCTCGCACACCGCGCCCAGGCCGCTTCCCAGGACGATGGCGAACTCGGCCCCCTCGCAGCCCGCGGCGCGCAGGCTGCCCGCAATCTTCTCTTCGATGCGCGTGGAAGGGGTCATGTCGGCGCCGAGCCTACAGGAACATCCCGGCCACCGTCGCGGTCATCCAGGAGGCGAAGGCGCCGCCGATCATGGCGCGCACGGCGAGGCGCGAGATCTCCCCCTTGCGCTCCGGCGCCAGGGGAGAGATGCCGCCGATCTGGATGCCGACCGAGGCGAAGTTGGCGAAGCCGCAGAGGGCATAGGCTGCCATCTCGGCCGAGCGTTCGCTGAGTCGTGGTGCAGCCTCGGTGCCAGCGTGGACGATCTTGCCGAGCTGGTCGAAGGCGATGAACTCGTTCACGGCGACCTTGGTGCCGAGCAGGCTGCCGAAGGTCTGGCAATCCTGCCAGGCCACCCCCATCAGCCAGGCGACGGGAGAGAAGATCCAGCCGAAGATGCGCTGCAGGGAGAGCCCCCCCGGAACGGTCCACCAGGGGGTGTCGCCGATCGATTGCAACATCCAATCGGCCAGGGAGATGAGGCCCATGAAGGCGATCAGCATGGCGATCACGTTCAGCCACAGCTTGAGGCCGTCGCTGGTGCCGTTGGCCGCGGCCTCGACCACGTTGCCGGCGGTCCGATCGATGCGCAGCTCGACCTTGGAACCGGTGACGGGCTCCTCGCTCTCCGGCAGCATCACCTTGGCGATCAGAAAGGCCGCCGGGGCGGAGAGCACCGAGGCGGTGAGCAGGTGGGGAGCGATTTGGGGCGTCAGGAAGCCCATGTAGACCGCCAGGACCGAGCCGGCGATGGTGGCGAAGCCACCGGTCATGAGGGCGTTCAGCTCCGAGCTGGTGAACTTGGAGATGTAGGGTCTCACGACCAGGGGCGCTTCGGTCTGGCCGACGAAGACGTTGGCGGCCATGGCCATCGCCTCGGCTCCGCTGACCCCCATCAGGAGCGCCATCACCTTGGCCAGAACCCAGATCAAGAGTTGCATGATCCCCAGGTGGTAGAGCACGGCCATCAGGGCGCTGAAGAAGATGATCACCGTCAGGCCTGAGCTGGCGAAGGCGAAGGCGAAGCCCCAGCCTCCCGGATCGAAGTTCGGCTTGGCCAGGTTCCCAAAGACCAGTTCCGCCCCGCTGGACTGCATCGAGATCAGCTTGGTGATGAAGTCCGCAACGGCCCGCAGGAACTCGACGCCACTCCTGGTGTGGATCAGGAGCAGCGCAAGGCCGACCTGCAGGACGAGTCCCCACACGACCACGCGCAGGGGAAAGCGCTTGCGATCACTGGAGAGCAGCCAGGCGGCGAAGACGAAGAACGAGAGCCCGAGAACGGCGCGCAGAAAGACCATGGCGGCGGAAGTGTAGCCCTCGCCGAGCTGCAGACACACCTCATCATCTCCCGCCAGGCCTCACACAGCCGCTCCCGATTCGGAAGGCTTGTCTCTGCACCTTCTCGAAGAGCGCAGGCGTTTCCCTTGCACGTCCGAGAACCCTGCTCTATCCCAAGCAGCGGCCGCGGGCCGTCTCACCTAAAGGTGATGCTCACCGCGTCGGTGAAGTTGGAGGTCGCCTGGGGTGCCTTGTCCCGGTACCAGGCCTGGAAGGACCAGGTCTCTCCCGGTTGCACGTCGTGGCGTGGGCTGGTCGGGAGGGAGCGTAGGTCGACCGATATGGCAAAGGAGCCCTCGGGGCCACTGGAGAGGACCTTTTGGTCGTAGCGCCCGATGGAGCCACCCAGACAGAGGTTCCCCTGGCTGCCACCTGGATTGGCGACGAAGTCCATCGAGCTGCCG
>JALWOP010000163.1 GCA_027083445.1 Planctomycetota bacterium
CACCCAGTCCCGTACACTCGTAGCCCCAGCCATGAAGCGCTCCCTCCTCATCCGCCTGCCCCTCTTGGCCATTCCCGCCACGGGGGTCTGGCTCAAGCTGACCAGCGGTTGCTGAGGCGACCCCCGGGACCTGGCCGGTACGGCCATGCTCGTGGTGGGTCTTCTCCTAGCACCCCTATTCTTTGGTGGCGAGGGGGCCTGAGCCCCACGCCGCCCGCCCTCCCCTTGCAAGAGACCCTGACTTGACCGCACCCGCCGGCGACCCTTCGGGTCTCTCCGAACAGGACTACTTCGACAGCTACGGCGATCCCGGCGTCCACCGGCTCATGATCGCCGACCATGCGCGTACCGACGCCTACCGCCGGGCCCTCGAGGAGGTGGTCCAGCCCGGCTCCAGGGTCCTCGACGTGGGGACGGGGACAGGCATTCTCTCCCTCTTCGCCGCCCGCGCCGGAGCGCGCCACGTCCATGCGGTCGACAGCTCGAGCATGGTCGAAGCCGCGGAGGAGCTGGCACGCATCAACGGCCTGGGGGATCGCATCGAAACCCATCGCTGCCGTGTCGAGGAGCTGGAACTCGACGAGCCCGTCGACCTGATCGTCTCGGAGTGGATGGGGTTTTTCGCCCTGGCCGAGTGCATGTTCACCTCGGTCATTCGCGCGCGGGACAGGCACCTCGCACCCGGGGGCCGGCTGATGCCCTCGGAGCTGCGCCTCTGCCTGGCGCCCGTCGAGGATCAGGCCCTGCACATGGAGC
Source organism: Planctomycetota bacterium (assembly GCA_027083445.1). Taxonomy (GTDB): domain Bacteria; phylum Planctomycetota; class UBA1135; order UBA1135; genus JALWOP01. Next base: position 757 of record JALWOP010000163.1, read on the forward strand.
GCGGTGTCGGTCTCTGGGAGAAACCGGTCTACGGATTCGACTTCACCCCCATGGTCCGGCGCGAGCTCTCCGAACTCTTGACCACCGCCTGCGACGTCCCGGCCGGCTCCCTCCTGGGTCCCAGCCGGGAGGTGCTCACCCTCGACCTAGCCCTTGCGAGCAACGAGGATTTCTTCTTCGACAGCGAAGTGACCCTGCCCCTGGAGCGTGACGGCATCGTGCATGGCCTCGGGGGGTGGTTCGAAGTCGATCTCTCCCCTGGCGTGGTCCTCTCCACCGCACCCGATCGACCGGGGACCCACTGGCACCAGTCCTTCTTTCCCCTGCGCCCCTTTCCGGTCCGGGCGGGGGATCTCCTGCACATCCATATGCGCGCCCTGCCCCGGGAGTGGGGGGATCGGCGCCTGCCCCTCTACTTCACCGACGGACGGCTCCTGCGCAACGGCAGTCAGATTCACCGCTTCTTCTACTCCCACGCGGGCAGCTTCGAGTAGGGCGTTCCCGTCAGGGGTAGGCTCGCCCTCCACTCCTCCCAGAAGTCTTCCCCTCCCACGCTGCCTCCAGCTCCAGGGCCGCGATCTCCCCCCCCCGGGCGAATAGCGAGCCGCGGACGGAGTAGGTGGGCACGAACCCCGCTGTGGTGGGGTAGACTCCCGCCACCAGGAACCACGCCATGAACGACCAAGAGCCGGCTCCCGCCCAGGATCACCC
>JALWOP010000164.1 GCA_027083445.1 Planctomycetota bacterium
GGCTAAGGGGTTGAGAAAACATGGGTTAGGGCGTCTCGATCTGAGGCGTGGGGGATGGGGGCAGAGGCGCTCGCAGGGTCTAGAAGACCACAGGGCCGTCATCGATGGGCTCCAGAGGGCGGCCGAGAAACTGGAGGCGCTCCTCCCGCTTTCCATCTTGTGGCCCCAAGTCCACAATCATTACCCGGTCCTCCTTGGGCGCAATCAACTCCGTCAGCGAGGTGATCATTAGCTCGCGCTCCACCCTGGAAAGCCTACAGCGGAAGAGGGAATACTGCAAGGGATCGCCATAGCCACGCATCTTCTTGTAAACGCGACGGAGGCGAGACGATTCGCAGATGTCGTATGCCACCAGATAGGTATTCCGTCCAGCCATGACTCAGCGGGTTACGAACCCCTTATATGCGTCCAACTCCCCCGTCAAATGACGGCCGAAGAGACGGGCCTGAACCTCCAGGAGACGGCGGTAACTAATCTGATAGCCGAAGGCCGGATGGGTGACCAACTGAGCCATCCGGCGCTCGTAGGCCAAGAAGAACTTCTTGCGACCCTCGTCCGTCAAGGCGACTCCACGGCCACGGGTGACGAAGTCCTCCGGAAGAATCTCACCCGTGTTGACCAGAGTCAGGACCACCGAATCCGCGATCAGGGGCCGGAACTCCTCCATCAGATCCAGAGCCAGGGCAGGACGGCCGAAGCGCGGACGGTGGTAGAAACCCAGATAGGGATCCAAGGCCACCGTGAGACAGGTGATCGTCCAGTCCTTCGCCAAGATGGAATAGGCCAAGGAGAGGAGAGCGTTCACCGGGTCCCGCGGCGGGCGGCGGTTGCGACCAGAAAACTCGAAAGAGGCTTCGGCCAGCCCGCCGGGCGGGTGGAGCAGGGCGGAGAAGGCACCGAAGTAGGCCCGGGCCGCCTGTCCCTCGATCCCCAAGAGACTCTCCAGGGAGCGCGCTCGCTGGGCTTCTTTGCTGCACCGCTCGAGTTCCGCTAGGGTGGCCTTCTGGTCCTTCCCGTTGCGACGCACCAGCGTACGGCAGTTGCGGATCTTTCGTGACACCACCCCCTGCGCCAGAGCGATAGACCACCGAGCCTCCTGGCAGGCACGATACTGGTGCAGGCGCAGGGCCGCGTTTCGCGGGCCGAGACCCGTCGTCAGACCGTAGAACCAACCACCATAGGAGAAGTGAGCGATCGGAATCCCGCGACCGAGGAGTGCAGCCCTGGCTCCCGACGTGACCTGCACGTTGCCGAAGAGGGCGAGATGGCTGATGTCCAACAGGCGCACTCTCCGCTTGCCGCGCGTACGCTCCCAGATCTCGATCTCATCGGAACGCTTTCCCACCCGGGCGCCGTTCGCCTGGACAAACACCGGCAAGGCATCATCCCTGGCCGGATAGAGCCGACGTACCTCCTCGATCCCGGTGGTCGCTCGCAGGTAGTTGTGCTCGTCCGGTAGACAGATTCCAACCAACGAGCAACCCAAGCAGCGCTTACTCTCTTCTAGAGGGGGCGGAGGAGTCGGGTCCGCCGCCACCCGGCGCGCCTCCTCCGCCGTACGCCGAACCTCGATCTCGAGCCATTCGTCGATACGCTGCTCCTCCCGGCGATGGGAGCCGGCATAGTAGACCATGCCCCGCTCACAGACATATCCCTCTCCCCGCAGGAGCAGGGCTTGGACCCCGATCTGGATCCTATCGGAAGGCCAAAGCCCACCTTCCTCCGGGGCTCTCCCATGCTTGTAATCCACGGGGACCACCCGCCCGGAAGCACATTCGAGGAGATCCAGACGCGCCACCAAACCCTCCTCTTCCGAGGAGAGCAGCACGGAACGCACCTGGAAAGAATCCTCCCCAAGCTCCTCCGCATCCGGCAGAACTCCCTGTTCCTGATCTACGATGCGGTGGTCCCTGGATCCCGCCAGAGTGTGTTCGTTCTCCCTCCACTCACTCCCGACCCATTCGAGGTGGAACAGCCTGGGACAAAAAACAAAGGCGTTGAGCATCCGCGCCGGCAGAAGCTCGGGTACTTCCGAAACCATGACTCTCTCGGGTGCGCTCTCGTCTCACAAGGGGGCAAAGCGTCCCAAGCCGAAATGGGCTCCGTATCCGACGACCAGCGGACCCCACTGGGGTCGGGGAAAGGTGATACGGAATCCCCAAAGGGAACGCTCTGAGCCCAATCCAACCCTACCCTGCCCATTCGACCTACGATGGCGAAAATCGCTCCAACGACGAGCTCGGGGGCCCCGGGCAGGGGCGAGGAGGATCTCGATCTCCTCGGGGGAGTCAAAGCCACCCCGCTCCAATTCCTCGCGCAATTGGCTCAGGGGGCCGTCTCGACCGTTTCGCTTGGGATGACGAGAGAGAACGAAAGGCGTTGATGAGATCCAGGTTCTGGCGCGCACACAGGGCCCGATGGCTCGGGGAATCTCATTCTCCCCTCCAGGACTCACTACGCTGTCAGGCGGTACCACGCTGGGATGGGGTGCCAGGTCTTCAAGCAACAGCAAAAGGGGAGGGCTCCACTGACTGCTACTGAGACTGCGCAGGGTCCGCAGGGCTTGGTGCGCCTCAGCGCCGAAGCCTTCACGGGCAAAGACCGTTACATGGTCGATGCGATCGTCGCCGTCCTCATCCTCTGCCAGGTAGTAGGCATGACGGTTACCGTCCTGGCGTTTACCCTGCTCCGTACGTCCCGAGAAGACCGGAGAGCGTGCCTGGGTCAGGCTCATCAGTGCCCGCCGCACCGATTCGCCCATCTCGAGCACTTCGGTAAACGGCAGGGGCTTGGCACCTCGCACGGCATAGCGAGCGAACCAGGGCAACCCCGCGAACTCCGGCATGACCGGCACGATGCGCGCGGTGGAGGGGGGATCGGGAATCTCTTGCATGGCACCTTGGCCCCCGGGAAGAGGCCGGCTATCCGGTGGAGGCCAGGGGGCCGGCCCTCCGCGATCCTACCCATTATCAGGATCGCGTTCGACGAGGACATTGAACGTGTGCATTCCTCTGTCTCCAAGTTTCCGAGAGGTCCCAGCCTACGGGGGACCTTCATCTCGGGCATTGTCCGGCCTCGTCGGCTGAACAAGTACGCGACCGTTTCCCACAGGGGCCTCGAGCGCCCATCAGGCTGCGATCCCCTCCGCGAAGGACGTGCCCGTCCCCCTTCGAAGTGAGCCGGCGCTTCTTGGGGGCCTCCCCCCCGGGATCAACGCGGCGCCTCTCCGCAGCGGGCGCGGGCCCAGGCCAGGCGGGCGGGGAGGTCGAGGGAGCGGGGCAGGCGGTGGAGACGTTCGGGAGGCAGATGTCGCTCCGCCAAGCCCTCGATCAGGAGCTGGAAGTGGAGCTGCTGCCAGGGATTGGTCGCCCGGATGCCGTCCGCCTCCAGGGGAATCGCGCCGTGGGGCAAGAGCAAGACCTGCGTGTATCGGGCAGACCACTCGATCATCTCCTCCACGAAAAGGCGCGTCCGATCCTGATCCTCGTAGAAACCGTAGTGCAACCAAAAGGCGGCATAGTCCAAACTGCCCCGATCGACCAGGTAACCGCTGCTCGCCTCGGACTCCAGCTCACGCTGCTCACGCCAAAGCTCCTCGATCAAAGCACGGAGCCTCCCTCGGCTCAGGGCATGCAACTCGAGACCCGCCTCCAAACGCAGGCGCATGCGCTCCTCGATGAAGGGGAGACCCAGCTCCCGAGCCAGGGCGCGCCCCAAGGTGGTCTTACCCGTGCCCGCCGAACCGGTCAGGGCGATGCGCGGCGGCCCAGAGGTACTCGCCGGCGGTCGATTGAGAGGACCCCGGCCGAGCCCCTCGAGCACCGCACCCGCCTCACTGAGCAGGAGCGTCGTACAGGAGGCGAGGGGAGGCGCAAAGCGCAACGCTTCGCCCGGAGAGACCCCGAGCTCCGCACAGAGAAGAGTGCGGATCACTCCCGCATGGGTCACCAGCAGGAGATGCTCACCCCGATGGGCGCGCTCGAGTGCCTCCCAAGCAGGCGCGATGCGCTCGCGCAGATCCCGCATCGACTCACCTCCGGGCGGCGCCGCGTTCCAATAGTCGTCCCAGTAGGCGTTCACCAAGGAACCATGGCGTTCGCTGATCTCGTCCCAGGGCCGACCCTGCCACTCACCCATGTGCTGCTCACGCCAAACCGCATCGAGGATGAGCGGACATTCGAATGCCTGCGCCAGACGATCGGCCAACTCCCGGCACCGGGAGAGGTCACTGCTGATCACGAGCGCCGGACGCTCACCACGGCGCACCATCCACTCGACCAGCGCCCCATGCTGGTCGATGCCGTGGGCGCTCAAGGGGGCGTCCGATTGACCGCGCACCAAGCGACGAGCAAAACCCTCGACATGGCCGTGACGCAAAAGGTCCAGACGGGTCACATGACCCGACGGCATCGCTCGCCGCGTCGCCTGACCGAAAGGCGCCTGGGATGCCTGCCCAGCGCTCATCTGGCGCCCAGGTCGCTCTGCGCCGCAAGCCGATCCAGAGCCGCGGCGAGCGCCTCGGCCCCATCGAGCAGGTGGTGCGACGCGGTGCTGAAAAGGCTCGCTTCCAACTCGATCACCGCGCCCGATCGCAGGGCACGCAGGCCCGCGAGAGCCTCCTGGGATTCGAGGTTGGCCCGCGTCGCACCATAGGCGTCGCTGGGCCTGCTGATCACGATCACATCGGGGTCGAAGGTGAGCAACTCCTCGATCGAAACCTCGTTGTGCCCCTCGAAACCCCGCTCCGCCGCCACGTTGACGATGCCCGCCAACTCGAGCAAGAGGTCGGCCGTCGTCCCCCCTCCCGCAACCCAACCACCCGAACCGTAGTTGGTGTAGACCAGGCCCGTCACTCGCCCCCGGCGCGCCGCGTCCCGCCGCAGATGCGCCACCCGCTCGTCGAAAGAGACGATCCACTCCCGCGCCCGCGCCGGCTCCCCCGTCGCCTCCCCGACCGCCTCCAAGGAGGCTCGGACGTCGTCCAGAGTGCGCACCGACGCCAGCTCCAACACCGCCAGTCCATGCTCACGCAGACGATCGAGCGTGCTCCGATCCTGCCAAGGACTGACCACCACCAGATCGGGATCGAAGGCGAGCAAGACCTCCGCCGAAAACTGATCGAAGGTCCGCCCGGGCCCCCAACGCTCGGCGTCGAGGGGCACGGCACAGAACTCCGCAGCCGTCGCGGGGATGGCGACGATGCGCTCGGGTCCGGCGATGTCGTAGACGTAGTCGAGGGCACTGGCGTTCGTCGGCAAGATGCGCTGGGGGGGGCCCTGTGAGGTGGCCGCCGGGGGAGCGGGCCTCGAACAGGCGGCAAGGAGGAACGACGCGATCCAGAAGAGAGACGGACGAGCGGGAGGCGAAGACGACATCGGCCAGAGTCTACCCGCCGACTCCAACCCTCAGAGGGGGCCCGCGCGGGCCGAGAAGGATGGATCGAAGGGGGAGGGCGCAGCTCCAGCGGACCGTGAGCCCTGCGGCCACCCGTCCGGGCTCCAAGGCGCTAAGCTGTCGGCCAAGCAACGATCCGACCGATGCGCGCAACGGGGAAGTCAGGTGCGAATCCTGCACGGTCCCGCCACTGTGAGTCATTCGGGTCGAGAGTCCCTGGTCCAAAGGGACGGGTCACTGGCGCACGCTCACTGGCGCACGCTGGGAAGGCCGGCTCTCGATCACCGTGACGAGTCAGGAGACCCGGCGCCCTCGGAGAGAACCGACTTCGGGCCAAAGTCCGGTTTTCCGACAGGGAGAGACCTGCCGGGGAAGTCGGTGACCGCTGGATCGTCACCGCCACCGAGCCTTCCCCCAGCGATGATCCCCCCCGAACCCGCCATCGTCCGTCATGGACGCTGCTTGCACCTGGACCTGGGCAGCACCTACGAGTGCCTCTCCTGGGCCCTGATCGGGGGCGGTGAATGCAGGGCACGGCGCATCTCGTGGATCGCCGTCCAGAGGGGGGAACTGCCGGCCGATCGCGATGCAACGGCACTGGCCCAATCCTGGTTGGCAGAGGAACTCGAGGATGCACCCGCGCCCGAGGTCGTACTGCTCACCAGCCGCAGTCTCGACCGGCACCTCGTGGAACGGGCCCAATGCGGGGAGCACGCCGCCCTCTGCATCAGTACCGTCGGCCTGAGCAATGCCCTGCGCCCCGGCGATC
>JALWOP010000165.1 GCA_027083445.1 Planctomycetota bacterium
CCTCCCAGCACGACCCCTTCCTCCCCACCCGCCACTTCGGAGGGTGAGGCACCCACCCAGGAGGGGGATGCCTGAAGCCCGCAGAGCGGCCGGCCGGCACTTGGATGCGGGTCCGGACTCGCGCGGCGCTTGACGCCTGAGTGGCGCTCCCTATGATTCCTCCCCCGCCTACCCAGTAACCGAACGCAGAACCCGCAAGCGCTGGACCCGATTCTCCCAGCGCCCGGTCTCTTCGCCCGGGCCCTGTCGTCCGGACCCTGTCGCCCAGAATGCGGGCCCGCCAGTAGATTCCATGCCGACCACCAACCAACTCGTCCGCAAGGGCCGTAAGAAGCCCGTGTCGCGGTCGAAGTCTCCCGTCCTGGACGCCTGCCCGCAGAAGCGGGGGGTCTGCCTGCAGGTCAAGACCCAGACCCCGAAGAAGCCCAACTCCGCCCTGCGCAAGATCGCTCGGGTGCGTCTCTCCAATGGCAAGGAGATCACCGCCTACATTCCCGGCGAGGGGCACAACCTCCAGGAGCACTCCGTCGTCCTGGTTCGTGGCGGGCGGGTGCGTGACCTACCGGGTGTGCGCTACCACATCATCCGAGGCACCCTGGACACCGCCGGAGTGGACGGGCGCTCCAAGAGTCGTTCGAAGTACGGCACGAAACGTCCCAAGAAGTAGACGCCCTCCGGGAACCCTGCGTCCCATCGAAAAGATCCATGCCCCGTAACTTCAAATCGACCGCACCGCTCCAAAAGCCGGACCCCAAGTTCGGCTCCATGCTGGCGACCAAGATCATCAACAAGCTGATGCAGGACGGAAAGAAGTCCACTGCGCAGCAGATCTTCTATCAGGCCTTGGACATCGCCCAGAAGAAGCTCGAGGTCGAGACCCAAGAGGAGATCTTCGAGAAGGCGGTCGAGAACACCCGCCCCCTGGTCGAGGTCCGCTCCAAGCGGGTGGGTGGTGCCAACTACCAGGTGCCGCGTGAGGTCAAGCGCTCCCGCCAACAGTCCTTGGCGATCCGCTGGCTCGTCGACTTCGCCCGCAAGAAGAAGGGCAAGCCGATGGCGCAGCGTCTGGCCGAGGAGCTGATCGATGCCTACAACGGCACCGGACAGGCGGTGCAGTGGCGCGAGAACATCCACAAGATGGCCGAGGCGAACAAGGCCTACGCTCACTATGCCCGCTAGGCGGCCCCTCTAAGCGACCCAGCTAAGCGGCCCCATTAGGGCGCCGCTGTGCTGCGGCCCGCTGCTTGCCTCCCGCGGGAGGCCTTTTCGGAAAGCAGGCAGCCGGATGCGGGGGACCGTGTCCGGCTCCTCTGTTTGAGGGGTGCCCCGCCCCTCGACGCTGGTTCTCCGGCCCTCCTCCCCAGGTGGCCGCCCCGATGCCCGAGCCCCCCGATGCCCGCCCCACCCCACATGCTCAGCGTGCGCCGCCCGTCCACCCCGCCCCGCTCCCGCCCCCTTCGCGAC
>JALWOP010000166.1 GCA_027083445.1 Planctomycetota bacterium
GGGTGCCGCCAGTGCGGCGCGCCGCACCCCGGGGCGGGTTGCCCGGCGGGGGCACCCAAAGCTCCCCCGGGGTGAGGCGCGCCGCACTGGCGGCACCCCGGGGAGGGGGGACCAGGACCGCGAGCACCCGCTCGCCGGGATCGAGCAAGATCAGGTTGGCGTGGCGGCCGGTCAGCTCGAGGACCAGGGCGCGGCGCCCGCCTCCCCGGGTACGGTCGAACTCGAGGAGCACGATGCGGTCGCCACGCACCTGCTCCAGGGTGCGCAGGCGCGCTCCCTCGAGCTCCTCGAGCAGGGTGCGGAAGAAGGGGCCGAGGGGACCCTTGTGACGGCGGGTGCGCTCCCGAACCAGATGCAGGCGGGGAAGATCCCCGTCGGCGGAGAGGCGCAGGCGCGGGGGGGGATCCCCTTCGAGAACCAGCAGGAGGTCCCGGGGGGGGAGGGGGGCCAGGTCTTTCAGGGTGCGACCGCAGACGATGGGCGCGAGTTCGGCGACCAGCTCACCCACGTGGGGTGCACGCAGCCCCTTGACCGGCGAGGAGTTCACGAGGGCCCTTTGCCCGAGGCGGGTCTAGGCGAGCTCTTCGGCGACGTTGTAACGCCACGAGAGGTCGCAGGGATCCCACTCGCAGATCTCGGCCGCTTCGGGGAACCACAGGCCCAGCTCGAACTCCGCGCTCTCGGGTCCATCGGAGGCGTGGACCAGGTTGTTGGAGAAGCTCATACCGAAGTCGCCGCGGATCGTTCCCGGGTCGGCTTCGCGGGCGTTGGTGGCGCCGACGAGTCGACGCACGACCGCGATGGCGTCCTTGCCCTCGAGGACCAGGGCCACCACCGGTCCCGAGCTCATGTACTCGACCAGGCTCTTGAAGAAGGGGCGCTCGCGGTGGACCGCGTAATGCTGCTCCAGGAGGCTGGGAGAGAAGCAACGCAGTTTGAGGGCGATCAGCTTGAGGCCCTTCGCCTCGAAGCGCGTGAGGATGGTTCCAACCAGGCCGCGCTGCAGGGCGTCCGGCTTGAGGAGCACTAGGGTGCGTTCCACGGGCAGTCTCTTGGGGTGGTGATCTCTTGGGCTGGTGAGAAAAAAAGGAAAGGGGCGAACCTCGGGACCCCCGTCCCTGAGAGAGCTCTCTCGTCGGTCCGCCCCTGTTCGAGTTGGCACCCTGCTCGAGTGGGTGTCGTGCGCGGCACTCCGGCCAGGGTGTGGCAAGGGTGTGTGGCAAGGGTGAAGTTGTGCAATACCGAATCCGTCTCCAGCGATTCCTCGGGGTAGGAGGAGTCGGAGAATTGGGAAGTGGGGAGTTCGGTTGGGGAGGGAAGAGCGGCGGGGTCCGGTCCCCGGACCGAGCCGGGAAGGCTCGCTGCGCCGGACAGGGTAGCGATCCTCGGCTCACCTGCAACGGCCCCGGCCCATTCCCAGGGGTCGGGGGATCTTGGATTCAAAGGCTAGGGGGGG
>JALWOP010000167.1 GCA_027083445.1 Planctomycetota bacterium
GTCCCCACGAGGCCCGCTCTCCCATGCTCATCGAGTGCAGTCGCTGCCACACCCGGGCCAAGCTCCCCGACTCCAAGGAGGGGGCCAAGGTCCGTTGCCCCGAGTGTGATCACGTCTACGTCGCACGACCCGTCGGCGCCCGGGCCGGGGCGGCCCGCCGCAAGGAGGACCCGACCAAGTACTTCTTGATCGGCGGAGCGATCCTGCTCTGCGCGGGGATCGCCATCATCGCCAGCAAGGGGGGACGCAAGGCGGCTCCGGTGGTCCAGGCCGAGGACAAGCCGGCGGTCGATACCGAACCGATCGTCGACCTGGTCGGCTTCGATTCCGCCCTGGTCAAGCGGGTCCGAGACCTGCACAACTACGCGACGGCCTCCAACGGAGCGGCTCTGATGCGGGCGATCGATTTCCCCGCCACCTACGCCTGGGAGCAGTCCCGGACCGAGGCCGCCCAGGTCGGTGACACGGGCGGGGAGACCTCGGGGGAGGCCGCCGCAGAGGGGGCAGCGAGTGCCCCCACCCGCCCCTGGGCGGAGCTCAGCCCGGCCGAGCAGAGCGAATACCGCAGCAGCGTCCTCGAAGGACTCAGCAGCGGGCGCTGGCGGGATCTGGTCGCCGACTGGGTCCCCTACGACGGCCAGGTGATCGACCAGACCAGCACCAGCGCCACGATCCGCGTGCGCTGCCACCACCGCGACGCATCCCTGAACCTGCCCGACCGCTGGGTGGAGTGGCGTCTGGCCAAGGAGAAGTCGGCCAAGAACTGGAACGCCGTCTCCTGGGAGCGCTGGATCTCCCCCGAGGAAGAGAAGGCCGAGCGCAAGGCGCGCAAGAAGAAGACCATCAAGACGACCCTCTCCGACGGCTCCGAAGTGATCGAGGGCGAGGTCGCCGTGGAGAACGTCCACTGGCAGGAGGAGACCCCGCCGGAGATGCGCGAGGAGATCATGGCCCTGATCGACCAGATGATCGACCTCGAGGCGATGCCCAAGGAGGTCACCGCCGCCCGCGAAAAGCTCGAGAACGAAATCGGCAAGCACGCGGTACCCGGTCTCCTGATGAAGATCGCCGAGATCTCCCCCGACATGGGACCGGCCGGCAGCGGCGTCCCCGACGATTTCCAGCTCACCTACGAGCAGGCGGTCCAGATCCAGCTCCTGCACATGGCCCTGACCCGCATCACCGGCTACATCACCAGCTACGACGTGCACCAGGCGATGGGCACCACCGCCGAACGTCAGGCCTCGGGCATCCGCCAGTGGTTCGGCTGGTACCAACGCAAGTTCAAGCGCTTCTGGAAGGATCCCAAGGCCGGCATCGGCGAGGACCCCCTCTGGGACGATCCCGACTTCAAGCCGCGCACCGAAGCGGAGAAGCGCGAGTTCGAAAGGCTCCGCCGCGAGCGTGCAGCCGAACAGGACGGCTGACCCCCTCTCCCATCCCACCCCCCACC
>JALWOP010000168.1 GCA_027083445.1 Planctomycetota bacterium
AACTGTCCTCGGACGACCTCACCGCCGAACGGCTGGCCGAGATCGACCCCGAGATCACCACCGCCCGCCGTCAGATCGAGCTCCTCGACACCGAGATCGAATCTCTGCGGGCCGAGGAGGCCCAGCGTCAGGCCGACGCCGATCAGACCCGGGCCCAGAACCCGACCAACACGGATCAGCGCGACGCCGCCATCGACGGCTCCGGCCCGGTCCGGATCCGGCGGGAGCCCCGCACCTATGAGCGGCATGACGTCAGCCGGTCCTATTTCAGGGACCTGGCGATGTTCCGCCATTCCGGCGATCAGCAGGCCGCCGAGCGTCTCAACGCCCACTTGGCGGAGATGCGGGTGGAGATCCCCGCCTTCGAGCAGAGGGTGCTCCGCCGCGTCGAGGAGGTCATCGAGGCCGAGGCCCGCGGCTCCACGGTGGTGCCCATCGACTACGAATCCAGCGCAGAGTCCCGCCTGCGGGCCTCGATGGGCTTCGATCTGCGTGCCATCTCCACCACCGACGGAGCCGGCGGTGAGTTCGTGCCCCCGCTGTGGATGATCGAGGAGTTCATCTCCTACGCCCGGGCCGGGCGAGTGTCGGCGAACCTGGTGCGGAGTCTGCCTCTGCCTCCGGGGACGGACACGATCAAGCTGCCGAAGGTCACCGGCGGGTCGAGCGTCGCCTCCCAGGCGACGGAGAACTCGACGATCTCCAACACCGACATCACCAGCAATTCCGTCAGCGGGGATGTGGTGACTGTCGCCGGAGCGCAGGACGTGTCGCTGCAGCTTGTCGAGCAGTCCCCCGTGGCGTTCGACGAGATCATCCTCGCCGACCTGATGGCCGCCCACGCAGCCGAGATCAACACCCAGGTGCTGAACGGCTCGGGTTCGAGCGGTCAGATGAAGGGGATCCTGAACGTGTCGGGGTTCAACACGGTCACCTACACGGACACCACCCCGACCATCCCCGAGCTGTGGCCGAAGATCGGTGACGCCGCGGCACAGGTAGCGGCGAATCGGTACATGCCCGCCACCCACGCGATCCTGCACTCGACGCGGTGGTACTGGATGGCGTCGCAGCTCGATTCGAGCAACCGGCCCTTCATCACCACCACCGGGAACGGCCCGGACAACGCGATGGCCCTCCTGGAGGGGGCGACCCAGGGCCGGGTCTCGAACCTGATGGGCCTGGAGGCCTACTCCGACGCCCTGGTGCCCAACAACCTGGGGACCGGAACGAACGAGGACCGAATCATCGCCTGCCGCCCGCGGGAGATGTATCTGTTCGAGGGCGCGGTGCGGACCCGCGTGTTGTTCGAGACGAAGGGCGACCAGCTCACGGTCGTGTTCCAGCTCTACAGCTACGACGCGTTCATCGCCGATCGGCGTGCCAACGCCATCTCGGTGATCGCCGGCACCGGTCTGACGACCCCGAGCTTCTGACAGTGAGGGGCCGGGGGAACCCGGCCCCTCCTTCTCCCCCAGGAGGGATCCCATGAGTGAACAGATGCTGGCCGCCCTCGCGCGGGAGCGCGACGGCTACGCCGCCCGAGGCCTCGAGGACCGTGTGGCGATGGTCGAGGAGCAGATCGCAGTCCTCGGTGGCACCGTCGAGTCGCCCGAGGACGAATCGTCCGACAGCGAGGTCGAGTCTCCCGACACCGAGGTCGAGTCGCCCGGCGACGAGCCGGACCCGAAGCCCGCCGCGAAGCGGCGAACCCGGAAGTCCTGAGGTCTGAGTGGCGACTCTCGACGTCCTGGACTCCACCGAGGCTCTGGCCGCTATCAGCGAGCCGTCGGCCGACACCACTCTGCTCGCCGCCTATGTGTCCGCGGTCTCCCTCCACCTGGACGAGATCGCGGGGCCGGTGGTGCAGAGGTCGGTCACCGACACGCATGATGGCGGCCGGTCCTCGGTGTGGCTGACGGGACGTCCGGTGTCGTCGATCACCACGGTGGTCGAGGACGGCACCACTCTCACCACCTCGGACTGGCACGCCCGCCGCAGATCGAGCGATTCGACCCTGTTCACCGGGGAGGTCGTCCGGGTCTCGGGCGATTCGGCGATCACCTGGACCTCGGGTCTCGACAAGGTGGTGATCACCTACGTCGCGGGGCGGTTCGCGGACACCGCCTCGGTTGATGAGCGGTTCAAGGATGCCGCCCGACTGCTGCTGCAGAACGCGTGGCGGGCCCAACAGCACGCGGTCAGAGGTTTGGACGAGTACGACGTCCCCTCCACCAGTTTTCGCAAGTTCGGACTACCAAACGCGGTCAGGGACATTCTGGCCGGTGAGCTGCGGGCCTCGGCTCACGGGATCGCAGTGGCGTGACCGCCGGCAGCACTCTCGCCGTGGTCAAGGCCGGGCTGAAGACCCGGTGGGAAGCCCGAGCGGGATTGTCCGGGATTCCGGTGAGTCTCGGCATCCCGCCCCACGCTCTGACCCAATCGGCGATCTGGTTCGAATCGGCTCGGGCCGATGACGAGATCGACGACATGCGCGGCGGCTCCAAGCAGGTCACCGAGGAATTCACGCTCGATCTGGTCATCCAGGCCCTCGACCAGGACACCGACTCGGCCGCCGACACGAAGATCGTCTCCCTGCTGGCCGAGATCCAGGCAGACCTGGCCGAGGACCCCACCGTCGGGGGGATCGTGAACTGGGTCGTCCTGGACGGGTGGGAGCACAACCTCGGCTGGTGGCAGGGCCGGTGGCACGCACGACTTGACGTGGACCTGAGGGTCCGCGCCCACCTGGACGTCCCCTGAGGAGGACCCATGCGACTCATCCACGACGGAGATCGAGCGGTCTCCATCACCGGCCTCGGGATCGTCTCGCCCGGGGACGCCATCGAGATCGACGACGAGCGGGGGAAGTCCCTACTCGACCAGGGCGGATGGATCCGCCCGACCACCCGCCGCAAGGCGAAGACTGAGGAGGCCTGATGGGCACCAGGACAGGACTCGACGCCCAGCTGGGTATCGCCGAGGAAAGCACGGTCGGAACCGCGGTGACCGTGACGCGGTTCTATCCGATCACCAGTGAGAGTCTCAAGGCCGACTACGCCCGGATCGAGAGCGCGAGTCTGCGCGCCGGCCGGGTGTTCATGGACCCCGACGACTCGGCCTCCGGCGAGATCAGTGTCTCCGGCGACGTCGACATGCCGCTGCGGATCAGGGATTTCGGCCTGTGGCTGAAGTACTGCCTCGGTGCGGTATCGACTTCCGGGACGGGCCCCTACACCCACACCTTCACGCCCGGCGACCTGTTCGGCAAGGCGCTCACGGTCCAGGTTGGCAGGCCTGATAGCGGAGGATCGGTCCGGCCGTTCACCTACGCCGGGGTCAAGGTGGCCAATTTCGACATCGAGGCCCAGGTCGGCTCCGAAGCCACGATGAAGGTCGGCCTCATCGGCCAGTCGGAGTCGACCTCGACCTCCCTCGCCACCGCCTCCTACACCGCATCGAACACGCTGTTCACGTTCGTCCACGGCGCGTTCACCTGGGGCGGTAGCTCATTGCCTCTGGAACGGGTGACCTACTCCGGCGACAACAACCTCCAGAGCACCCGTCATCGACTCGGCTCCGCCACCTCGACGGAGCAGCGCGCCGCCGGACATCGGGCCTACACCCTCACCGCGGACGCGGATTTCGAGGACTTGACGGTCCACGGTCAGCTTGCAGCCGGCAGCACGGGAACCGCGGTCCTCACCTTCACGTCAGGCACGAACGTCCTCACCATCACCTCGAAGATGCGGGTGGACGGAGAAGTGCCCACCGTTGGAGGGACCGATGAGGTCATCCAGCCCCTGAGCTTGAAGGCCATCGGCGACACCGACGCCGAGGCCTGCACGATCACTTTGGTGAACGCGGACTCCACTCCCTGATGGCCCGCCAGACGGTCTACGTCTCCGGACTGGATGAGCTGCGGAAAGCGCTGCGCTCAGCCCCACCGGCGGTCAAGCGGAGGCTGGGCCAGGTCAACTTCGAGGCTGGGAAGGCGGTCATCGGTTGGGCGGAGCAGGAAGCTCAATCGGCCCCTGCGGTCACAAGGCACATCTTCCACGCCAAAGCCCTCAAAGCCTCCCGAGCAGCGCGCTCGGCACGGCTCACTCTCGGAGGGAAGAAGCCGAAGATCGCGTTCGCGCCGGGGGCCGAGTACGGGGCGAAGAAATACAAGCGCTTCCCCCCGTGGCGAGGCAATCAGTGGAACCCCGACCAGGGGAACGTCGGATACGCGATGCACCCGGCGTTCCGCAAACGCAAGTCCGAGTTCCTGGACATCTACATGGCGATGCTCGACAAGGTGCTGAGCGAGCCGTTCCCGGAGGACGTATGAAGCTCCAGATCTCGATGACTCTCCCCTCGGGGGAGCGGCAGACCCGCACCCTCGACCCTGATCTCCTTGGTCCGGGGGATGACACGGCCTGTCGCAAAGCGACGGGGATGCCGGTCTCGGCGTTCATCGACGAGGACACTTTCGGGTCGGATTCGGTGCTGGTGGTGTGGTGGATCGCCGGCAGGCAGGGCGGGCGGCATGAGCGCTACCAGCGCGTGGTGCAGACCTGGCCCACCATCGCCGATCTGCAGCGAGCCGATCCCGATATCGAGTATCTCGAGGACGACTCCCCGGAAGGCTGAGCGGCCTGGAGCCGCTCCGCAAGATTCTGCCCGAGCTGGCCCACTGGTTCGGCCTCGGGCCCCGCGATTTGGAACGGATGAGCTGGGCCGAGATCGAGGTCTACGTCGCCCGGCTGAAATCCCTGCCCCCGATGGGCACGACGCTGCTCGGTGAGCGGAGGAGGTGACCGATGGCCAAGACCCGGAAAGTCACCGTCGAGCTCCTCGCCGATGAGTCCCGTCTCAAGCGCGGGCTGCGGCAGTCGTCCAAAGAGCTGGACGGCTTCGGCCGGAAGCTCAAGAGCATGGGGAAGGTGGCGGGGGTTGCGTTTGCCGCGGTGGGTGCGGGGGCGATCGCCGCGATCGGTGGCCTGGCGAAGCTCGGCGGCCAGTTCGACAAGGCCCGCGACGCGATCCGGGTGGGGACCGGCGCGACCGGTGATGCCCTGAAGGCGCTGCAGGACGATTTCGCCGCGGTGGCGGCGCAGGGTCCGTACAGCTTCGAGCAGGTCGGGGATGCGATCGCCGATCTGAACACTCTCACCGGACTGAGTGGGAAGCCGCTGCAGGATCTGGCCGACCAGTTCCTCGATCTCTCGCGGATCACCGGTGTGGATCTCAAGGGCTCGATGAACAGCATCAACCGCGTCTTTGGCGACTGGGGGATCACGGTCGAGGACCAGTCAGCGACGATGGACGAGCTTTTCCGGGCCAGCCAGTCGACGGGGATCGGGATCGACAAGCTCGCCGATCAGGTCGTCCAGTTCGGCGCGCCCCTGCGGCAGATGGGCTTCAATTTCGAGCAGTCTGCGGCGCTGTTCGGCAAATGGTCGAAAGAGGGCGTCAACACCGAGACCGTCATGAGCGGGCTCCGCAGGGGGATCTCGAAATTCGCCGCCGCCGGTGAAGACATCCCCACCGCAATGCGAGCCGCGTTCGAGTCCATCCAGCAGACCGGCTCCGCCAGTGAAGCCACGAGCCTGGCGATCGAGACCTTCGGGGCCCGAGCCGGACCCGATTTGGCGGCTGCGATTCGTGAGGGGCGATTCGAGATCGAGGATTTGGTCGATGCCATCGAGAACGGGTCCGACACGATTGACCAGGCGGCCAAGGACACCGAGAGTTTCGGTGAGAAGTGGTCGACGCTCAAGAACCGCATCTTCGTCGGGCTTCAGCCCCTCGCCGAAAAGATCTTCGACGGCATGGGCGACCTGATGGACCGCCTCGGCCCGAAGATCGAGGTCGTCAGCGGCTGGCTCGAGGATCACATCCCCCCGGCGCTGGAGCGGATCCAGGAGATCTGGGACGACTGGGCCCCCAAGGTGCGGGATTTCGCCCGCAAGACCCTCGATGTTCTCATCGACAAGTTCAAGGACCTCCGCGACTGGCTCAGGCGGAACGGCGATGTGGTGGACGGGCTGAAGGTCGGGTTCATCGTCTTTGCCGCCGCGCTCCCCGCCGTCGGGCTGATCTGGGGCCTGGTCCAGGCCTTCGCTGCCCTGAACGCGGTGTTCCTGGCGAACCCCGTGATCCTCACCGCCGCGGCCCTGGGTGCTCTGGCAGCCGGGTTGACGATCGCCTATCAGCGCTCCGAAAAGTTCCGGGAGATCGTCGACCAACTGCGCGAGGTCGCGATCCAGGTCGCCGACGCGTTCGTGGAGGCGTGGCCTCGCATCCAGGAGATCCTCTCCGAGGTCGGGGAGAACATCCGCGACATCATCGACGGCTACATCGAGATCTTCCAGGGCGTGATCGACTTCGTCGCCGGGGTGTTCACCGGGGACTGGTCGAGGGCGTGGGACGGGATCGTGGGGATCGTCACCGGGGTCAAGGACGTGATCGTCGGGCGGATCAAGCTCCTGTGGACCACCATCAAAACCACCTTCAGCCTGGCGTTCCCGGTGCTGCGCAGGATCGTGAGCGCTGGGTGGGATGCCCTCATGGATCTCGTGAACCGCGGGATCGACAACCTCATCGGTTTTGTGGGAAGCATCCCCGGGCGGATCGTGAACGCGGTCGGCGGGTTGTTCGATCCTCTCGCGGATGGTTTCCGAGCGGCGATCCAGATGATCAAGGACGCGTGGAACTCGCTGGCCAGGGCGTGGAACAAGATCGACACGAGCTTCAGCTTCTCGATCAACATCCCCGGCTTCGGCAAGCGCGGGATCTCCGCCCCCGACATGGTCCCCGACCTACCCACCCTTGCCTCCGGTGGGGTGGTGTCCTCCCCGACTCTGGCCCTGGTGGGCGATGCGGGCAGATCGGACCCCGAGATCGTCTCCCCGGTGTCGATGATGACCGACATCATCCGGGCCGAGCTGGCCCGAGCCAAGCCCGGACCGGAGATCATCGAGATCCGCATCGGTGACCACACCATCGAGCGGGTGATCGTCGACGCACTGGCTCGACGTGATCGTCTCGCGGGGACGCGGGTCGTGTCGTGAGCTTCAACCAGTCCACCCGCCAGTCGATGCTCTCCTACGCCGCGGGGACGAGCACCTGGGCATCCCTGCACACCTCCGATCCGGGTGAGACCGGCGCCTCGGAAGCCTCGGGAGGCGGGTACGCGCGGGTGGCGATCACCTGGGGTTCCCCCTCAGGGGACTCGATGGTGTCGGGCTCGCTCGATTTCACCGCGCCGGCGGGGACCTACACCCACATCGGCTACTGGACCGGTAACTCGGGCGGGACGTTCAAAGGCAAGTCCGAGCTGACCCCGCCCATCGCCCTGGCCGCCACCGGAGCGGCCCATGTCTCGTCCATCACCGAGTCTCTCGGAGAGTGCCCATGACCACGAACTACCCGACCTCCCTCGATGCCGATCGGAACTGGTCCGGGACCGACTACCAGGACACGATCGACCACGCCGGAGGGCACAACGACGACCGGGACGCGATCGTGGCGATCGAGACCCAGCTCGGCCTCCCCGCCGTGGACGTGGGGGAGACCGACGCGGGATCGATCTCCAAACTCCCCGCTCTGTCCCACGGGCTCACTGACAGCCAGATCATCGCTGCTCTGCGCTCGGCGCTGATCGACCGGGGGGATCTCCGTCCGTCGGTGGTGGATGAGGACACCCGGGTGGTGGGAGCGTGGCTGGCGTCCGAGGTGGACAGCGAGCAGGACGACGTGCTGCCGAACCAGGCGAAGACCCCGACTCTGGGGCCGCTGATGCCCGGCTCCACGCACGGCCTCTACTTCGGTACGAAGGGCTCCGAGGACGCTCTGCTGATGGACCAGCGGAGCGTCGCCTGTCGGGTCAAGTCGACGGTTCCCACGCTCGCCACCTCCACACAGTGGGTCGTTGTGGCCAAGGTCGACAATGACGACAACGATCACCGTCGAATCTGGACCACTACCGCTGGGTATGGATATGCGCACTCCTCGAAGAAGATCGCTTTCTACGACGGGACCACCGCCCACCTAGCCTCGTCAACCACAGAAACCCTGATCGGCGTCACCCGCGGCACCCCCTATTGGGCTCGCTGGAAGGCGAACGGCACTGCCCTCACGGTCGACGTGTCGGCTGATGGTGCGACCTGGACGAACGCTATCACGGCGACCATGAGCGCAGGCGTGTCGTTGAGCGGTCTGACGATTGATATTGGCAGCAGTTCGACGAGCACGTTCCCCTTCTACGGCTGGTACTACTCCCTCACCGTCCGCGATGGTGACGAGTCCGCTCCGGTGGCGATGCGCTGGACCCCCGACCTCCACCCTGCCGGGTCCCGGGCTGACACCGACACCGCCACAGACCCGATGGGCAACACCTGGACGATCACCCGCCCGAGCACGGCCGACAGCAACGACCCGACGAGGGTGTCGTACAGCGGCACGAAGAAGATTTACCTCCCGGGGACAGCGGGCAACTACGCCTCGGTCCCGGACAGCGCTGCGAACTCGATCACGGGGGACATTGATCTCCGCTTCTTCGGCACCCCGGACGACTACACGCCGGGGGTCAACGAGGCGTTCATGTCGAAGGACGGCGGTGCCAGCGTGGCAGGCTGGCTGTTCTACTTGCTGACATCTGGCGTTCTCGGATTCAATTTCTTTGACGGCACAGCGACCCGATACATCGTGTCTACAGCGGCCCTCTCCACTTCGGCGGTTGGGGCAAGGGTTACTCTGGATGTGGATAACGGGGCCGGTGGTGCGACCGTGAGGTTCTATGAGACCACCGACGGATCGACCTGGGTTCAGCTCGGGTCGGATGTGGTGTCATCGGGGGTGCCGTCCCCGACTGACAGCACGAAAGACATTATCGTCGGCAACCGCCTTGCTGCTGATATGCCCTACACCGGCCAGTTCGAGAAGGCCGAAATCCGTGACGGCATCGACGGCCCCATAGCGTCCCGGATCTCTGCTGCTGACGCCGCCGACGGCTCTGCCACCTCCTGGACCGACTCTGTGACCGGTGAGACGGTGACCGTCAATCGGGGATCGTCGGGTCAGGTGACAGCGATCGTCACCGAGGACGTGGTGCTGACCAATGGGTCGACCTACCTGGAATGCCTCTACGACCCGGCGCTGACGGTCGGGTCGGGGGAGTCGCTGACGGTAGTTCTGGTGGAGAGGCATTGGAACTCAATCTCTTATGCCCGATTTGTGGCGTTCAAGTCTGGGGCTCCGACAAACGGATGGTTGGTTCTGAACTTTGGAACGACTGCCGACCGCTATTTCGAGATCGGGGATGGCGTGAACGCCCGCACTCCCGGCAGCGGCAATGCCGACGCGGTTTTGGGCCACCGTTCGGTTTATTCAGGGTCTGCTATTTCTGGCGATCTCAAGGCGTGGGCTGATGGGGCCACTGACACTTCAGGTACTGGGACATTTGGTACTGCGGATCCTGGGTCTTCGGTCGATCTCAAGGTCGGGTATCCGACCGTCAGTGGGAACGGCATGCCGTTCGAGTTCTTCGGCCTGGTGATCCTGAAATCCACCGCCCGAACCACAGATGCCGAGGCGAAGGCCCACTACAACGAGCTGAAGGTGTGACGATGAGGATCGAGATCACTCCCGCCCAGATGGACATCCTGCGAGCCGACCCCGACGCCTGGGACGACATCCGTCTCGGCTGCTGGCCCGATGTGATCCTCGGCGAACCCACCCCCATCCAGACGGTCGACGCCCAGGGGAACCCGGGGCCGGTCACCGGATGGGTGTGGGAGCACCCGAGACTCGACCCGGATGGAACTGCCGTCCTCGCCAACTCCATGGCCGACCCGCCGGCGATCCGAGCCAACATCCGCCAGCTCGAAACGATGGTGGGCGGGGAGCGGGTCCGACCCGATCGGGCGACCCTGCACGCCAAGATGCGGATGATGGCCAAGACCCGTCTCGACAAGCTCGACGCCGAACGGGCGAAACCGGACGGCGACCCGGCCAAGGTGGCCCTGGCCGAGATCCGGAAGCGTCCCGCCAAGAAGGCCGCCGCCAAGCGCGGCGCCTGACACCCCTGAGAGGGGGCACCGATGGTCGCAGTGGTCCAGCTCAACGCGGCCGTCCAGCTCAACGACACGCGGGTCCAGCTCAACGGCGGGCCGTACACCGAAGGAGCAGCAGCCGGAGGTTCGTCGAGCCACAGCGTCGCCTTCCCCTCCACTGCCACCTTCCCCGATGTGATGGTGGAGATCTCGACCTCGGACCCTCTGGCCTCGTCGGTGACCTGGACCACCGTCACCAGCTCCAAGCGCATCGGATTCCGGATAGATCGAGGACGACAGGATCAGCTCTCGGCCGTCCCGCCCGGGGTCTGCACCCTGACCGTCGACAACGCCGACCGCGACTGGGATCCCGATCACGGCGGCACCTACTCCTCGCTCATCACTCCCGGCCGCCGAATGAGGATCAGAACCACCGCTCCGGTCTCGGCCTCCCTGTTCGACGGGTTCGTCGACTCGTGGGACACGATCTGGGACTGGCACGGGGACTCCACCGTCGAGATCCACCTGGTCGACATCATGGGAGTGGTCGCGGCGGGCAGTGTCGCCTCGATCGCCGATGGCACCGGGGACGGGGACACAACCGGAGCGCGGATCGGCCGCCTCCTCGACGAGCTCTCCATCCCCTCCACCCTGAGAGACGTCGACACCGGCATCTCGATACTGGGTGGGCACACCGCATCAGCCGAGTCGATCCTCCAGGCCGCCCAGACCGTCACCGACACCGAAGCCGGAAGACTCCACGCCACCGGGGACGGGAAGGTCCGATTCTCCGAGCGCTACGCCTCACCCCCAGGCTCCACGATCACCATCGATGACTCGACTTCCGGTCCGGTGGGGGGGCCGGTCCGGCTGAGATTCGACACGAGCCGGATCGTGAACCGGGCCGAGATCGAGTGGTCCGGGGGGACGGAGATCGTCACCGACACCACCTCGGTCTCGACTCACGGCGAGCGCACCCAGTCCACGAAATCCCTCCACCAGCGCTCCTACGAAGCCGTGGCGCTGGGTGAGTACCAGGTCGTCCAGTTGGCTACCCCTCAAACCCGCCTGCCGATCCTGGTCCTGGACCCGATCACCGACGTCACCACCCTGACAGATCTGCTCCCCGTGGAGATCGGGCAGCACATCACCTGGACCTTCACCCCCGACACCGGCTCGGCGATCACGAAGAGCCTCGTGGTGGAGGGGATCACCTGGCAGGCGCAGGGCATGAGCATCGGCGTCACCCTCGCCGTGAGCCCGAACACCGAGCCAACCCCCATGCGCTGGGACACCGACAACTGGGACCTCGACTCCTGGAGCTACTGACGAGGAGATAGATGGGCACCGACTACAGCACGCCTACAACCCAGACGGTCAACGGCATCGCGCCCAGCAGCTGGGCGAACAACGTCAACGATGACCTCGAGGCGATCTTCGAGCCGCCCTCGGCCCGGTTCGTCGCGGCCGCGGCAGGGCCTTCCGGGCTGGCCGCGTCGAATCCCGATCCTCTGGTCGCCGGCAGCTACGGCGCGGTCTACTGGATGGCCTCGAACGAGAACGAGGCCGGGCGCACCGACGTGGAGAGTTCGGGTCAGACCTGGCAGCGACTGGTGGCCTCCACCTCCGGCTCGGGGAGGTCATTCTGCGACGACACCTCGTCCACCTGGTCGGGGGCGACGATCTCCACCGGCACCGGCGACGACGTCACCCCCACCGATTTCCTGAAGGTCCCGAACAACGGGCTTTGGCTGATCCAGTACGAGGTCGGCGTCGCGCTCACCGCGACCACAGGCTCTCTCACTGTGAGGGCGGTGCTCGGCAGCTACACCGTCTCGGCCCTGCAGGTCCCGATCTCCGGCACGGGGGCGTCGGGCACCTACGCAGGTGGGAGCTGCGTGGTGAAGATGACGACCTCGGACTCCCTGAAGATCGAGGCGCGGCCGATCGGGGCGGGGACGACCGTGAACGGCGGCTGGCTGCAGCTCACCCGGATCTCAAGGAGCTGGTGATGGCAATTACGCACGAGTCGATCACGACACCGGGGAAAGAGATCGACGACAAGATCACCGCGATCCAGTCGCAGATCGCGTCCCTGCGGTCACTGCGCACCACGCCCGCCGCGTCGACCACGCAGACGGTGCAGTCGTGGGTGTGGGACTGCCTCGGCCGGTGGGGTCTGACCACATCGAGTTCGGTGGTGCGCACCCGTTCGGCGGGCACGATCCTCGGCTGGCAGATCGCCACCCCCTCATCTCTGGTCCCCACGACCGGGATCGCGACGGTCGACCTGCGGGTCGATGGGGTGACCGTCGACACCATCGTCTGGGATCTCTCGACGGGACCCTCGGCCCGCTCCGATGACGAGATCGCCTACACCTCGGACCAGGAGATCGTGCCGTGGGTGGTGGACATCTCCGGCCTGGGGGACGGTGAGGAGATCGTGGACGTGTCGATCGAGGTGTGGAGGTCGGACCAGTGAGGCAGATCACCGACGGCAGCGCCCTGGGGTCGGCGGCGGTCACCACCGAACCGGGAGCCCAAGTCGTACTGGCCGTGAATTTCGGCGGCTCGACCTCAGCGGACTGGCCCGATGCCGGGAGCGGAGAGTACTCCTCGTCGGTCGGGCACGGATTCATCACCACGGGCAGCTCGACTCTCCGCCAGAGCTTCGCCCGCAACCAGGATCCCGACCCCACCTTGGACACCGTGACGAGAGCGAACGCCTACTACTCGGGCGGAGCATTCATCGAGCTGCCCTCCACCTACCAGATCGACCTGGACCCGGACTCGACCTACACCGTCGAGGTGACGGTCGGCGACCCTGCCACCTCCAGGTTCTGCCAGGTGGACGTGGACGGCACCACCCTCTTGGCTGCCCAGGCCGGGAATCAGGACGGTCACGTCTCCGGCTCCCTCACCGTCACCACCGGCTCGACGGGAGTCATGACCCTCAGCTTCGGCACCTGGGCCTCGGACGGCTCGAAAGTCACCGCCCTGAACACCCTGCGGATCACGTCGGGATCGTCGGGTTCGCAGGGGCAGACAGGAGGAGGAGGGGACACCGGAGGCGACACCGGCCAGACCGGCTCGGGAACCGGCTCCACCACCGCCCCGCTGCTGCCGGTGCGGCTGAGTGGGGTGTTCGGCTACCACAAATACACCGGTTCGGGGACGAACGGGGCGCAAGGGTCCGGCGATCCGGCGCCCGTGGCCCTGGAGCACGGGGTGAAGCCGATCAACCTCCCGATCGGCGTCCGCCCGACCCGCGGGCTGTTCGACTTCCAGCACTGCGCCAGCTCGCTCTCGAGAACCCCCGCCGTGGAATACTCCGCGGCGCGGGGGTGGACCGGACAGCCCGACAAGAACAACGCCGCCTGGGAAGTCACGATCTCGCTGCGCACCGTGTCCCTGGCTGACCTCGCGGCCGGGGGGGGAACCGTCGAGAGCTGGTTCCGCAGCTACTTCGCCCAGGTGGCTGCCGCGCAGGCCCAGTACCCCCTGAACCCGAAACCCACGATCCGCCTCATGGGCGAGTTCAACGGCAATTGGTCCAGCAAGTACGGCCGGCAGTACTGGATCGGCGACACCAATGGGGTGGCGAATCACATCGCCGGCTGGCAGAACTGCCACGGGTGGGCGGTGGCCGAGGGCGCCGACATGCTGTGGGAGTGGGCCCCGATGGCCTGGCGGCCTGGGGGCACGGCGACGATCCTCGACCCAACCTCGGCCTACCCGGGATCGGCATATGTCGATCTGTTGTCGATCGACTGGTACTCCCAGCGGGTCGATCTGCTGCCGGGCACCGACACCACCAACGACCTGAGCCTGGTGAACTGCCTGGAACGGCTGCACAACATCGACACCACCAAGCCGCTGGGTGTGGGGGAGTGCGGGATCTCCCGCTCCACCGAATCGGCGAAAGCCACGTTCATCACCGATTTCTTCAACGCCTTGAAACAGGCCCGATGTTCGAGGCTGAACTACTACGACGTCTACGCGTACTACTGGTCGCCCGAGGACTATCGGCTGACCTCGCAGACCGTGATCGACGCCTGGAACGCCGGGGTGCAGACCTGGCTCGGCGGACTGGGGCTGCTGTAATGGATCTCGTAGCCACTCTCCGAGAGGCCGGATGCGAGGTGGAGGACCACCGCGTCCCCGGAGCCCGTGGACGGTTCGACCCGGTCGGGGTGCTGTGGCACCACACCGCCTCAGACCCCAGAGCCGACCCGATCAGCTCGATCGCCCTCTACACGCGGGGTCGACAGGGTTTGCCGGGCCCGGTGGTGCAACTCCTGCTCGGAAGGGATGCGAAGTTCCGGGCGATCAGCGACGGCCGGTGCAACCACGCCGGTCGCTGCTCGAAGAAGGTCATCAACGAGATCAAGGGGGGAGCGGCTCCGGTCCGATCAGCCGCGGCCCGAAACCTCCGGGACACCACGGTGGGGAATCGCTGGCTGATCGGCATCGAGGTCGAGAACGACGGCATCGGAGAAGATCTCAGGCCCGGCGTGTGGGAGGCGCTGCTGTGTGCCACCGCGGCGATCTGCCGGGCTCAGGGCTGGGCGGCCGGTCACGTGGCCGGGCACCTCCACATCACCCGCCGCAAGATCGACCCGTCCTGGCCCAGTCTGCCCTCATGGGTGGAGGCACGAGCCCAGATCCAGGCCGAGATCCGCCGCCAGGCCAATCCTCCCCTCGAGTTCGTGGATTTCTCCCCCCGCCCCGAGGCCAAGCTGAGGCCGGACGGTCTGGTCGAGGGGTGGGCGGTCACCGCAGAGGGCAGAGTCCAGGCCCAGCACGGCACCCGGCACTACGGCGACCTGAAAGGCCTCGGCATCGTGCCCGATGAGCCGATCGTCGCCATCTGCGGCACCCGCCACGGCTACTGGCTGATCGCGGCGGATCTCGGAGTGTTCGCCTTCGGTGACGCCCCGGTCCCGTCCACTCACGCCGAGGTGATGGAGATCATCCGAGCCGCGGGAGGACTCGCCTCACCCGTGGTTTCAGCAAGTCGAACCGACGAGCTGCTCATCCCCTTCGCCGGGGACGGCGGGCAGTTCCCCCTCCCGATCAGTCAGAGGAGATGAGCAGTGATGCCCGACGGTGAGCGCATCGCCCGCCTGGAGACCGAGATGCACAATCACGCCGACCGAGCGACCCGCATCGAATCCGAACTCGACCAGATCTCCACCCAGATCGACCGCCTCGCCCGCCTGGTCTACATCGGCGTCGGCGGGGTGCTCATGATCAGCCTGCTCGCCACAGTCCTGTCGGTCCTCGACCGGCTCATCCAGTGAGGAGATGACATGACCCCGACCGACTCGCGGATCGGCTGGATCCGCACCACAGTCCAGGCCGCCGTGGGGGCGGTGCTCACCGCCGGTCCGGTGATGACCGTCCTCGACGCCCTCGACCTCCACCCCGACCAGACCGCGGTGGTGGCAGTCGTGACCCCCGCCGCGATCTCACTGTGGTGGCGGGTCGGCACCTGGGCGTCACACAGCAACCGTCTCCCCGGATGGGTGAGGATCGCGGCCCGTTGGGCGATGGGCGGCCCCGCCCCGAGCTATGGAGGCAAGCCATGAAGTCGAAATCCACTGATCTCACCGCGGGAGTGGTGGCGACCGTCTCCCTGAGCGTGGCGACGATGCGCGACCCGAGAGTCCGGGTCGCGAACCGGACGACAACCGGTGAGGTGTGGTGGACCCTCTCGTCGGGAACTGCCGCTACTCCGACCGTGGCCGGGGACGACGTGCGCTGGCTGCCGGCAGCGATCGCCGATGACTCCGTGACTCTCGAGGGCGACATCGACACCGTGCAGGTGAAGCTCCTCGCCGATGGTGGAGCAGCTTCCGTGACCGTGTTCGTGGATCCGTGAGAGTCTTCAGTGGCGCACCGTCGAGGGTGCGCTCCAAGCTCAACGACCACATCCAGCTCAACGACGCGACCGTCTCGCTGAACTGGCACACCTCGTCATCCGGGCCCGGATCGCGGTTGACGTGGCCCCATCCGGACTGGGGGCTCCGGGTCATCGGATGAGCCTCGCTCGCCGCACCCCGCTCAGATCGAGGACTCGCCTGCAGCGGAAGACCCCGCTGAGGTCACGGCGAAAGTCGATCCCCCGGTCGGTGGTGACGATCGTGGCGAGGAGGTCCGGGGGGATCTGCGAGCGCTGCGGTCGAGCACGTGCCGTGCACCGCCACCACATCCGGCGGCGATCCCAGGGTGGGAGAGACAGCCCGGAGAATCTGGCGGATCTCTGCGCCCGCTGCCACGGGTGGATCCACGACCACGCCGCAGACTCCAGGCTGGCCGGATGGCTGGCCTGAGGCCCCCGCCCGGTGCGGGGGCCTTTGCGCGTCACCGTCTCCGTCGGGCGAGGATGGAGCCCAGTGTGATCCCCCCACCAGGCCCGCGCTCGAGCTTGGCTTCGTCGAGGAGCTGGTACACCCGGGCGTTCGATACCCCCAGCAGTCTCGCGGCTTCGGTGGCCCCGACGGTCTGAGAGCTGAGAGTGGTCTCCACGATCCTCTGCCCCAGGGGAGTGAGGAGGAGCCACTCGCTGGGACGGTCCAGGACAGCCATCAGGTCGATCGCCGCCTGGGCGGCCTCGCGGGGCTCCCCGTCGAGGGAAGCTGCCAGCATCTTCGCCCGGGAGCGGATGATGCGCTCCACCTCGACGCCCTCCGTGGGCCCCAGGATCGGGACCCACGGCGAGAACTCGGTGATGAGTTCCGAGGCGATGTCGTCGGCGAGGCTCACAGCCGGTCCTCCAGGACCCGCTCGACAGCAGCGGTGAACTCGTCGAAATCGTCCGACGACGTGCGGCCCGAGGCCTCCTCGCCGAGCTCGTCGAGGTCGATGCGGATCTCGTGATCGTCCTTGCGGGCGATGACCTCCCAGCCCGAGTAGCTGATCGCCCACTCGCCGTAGGCGTCGAGGACATCCAGGGCGCTCATGGTCGTGAGGCGCATCAGGCCTCGGCGGACAGTTTCGCCGGCGGTGGCCCACTCCAGGGTGATGCCCTCGGGGTCGTGGCCGGTGACGACCCCAGCGATCTGGATGGGGCTGGGGGTGTCGCCTCCGGTGACCGTGGTCTCGATGCCCCAGGTGGTGACCTCGAGGTCGGCGGGGTGGGCGGTGCCCTCCCCGATCTCCCGGACGAGTTCCTCTGCGGTGGTGTAGGTGGTGATCATGGCTTTCTCCTGTCTCAATCGGTTCGTGGGAGCCCGGGCCTCGAACCCGGGCGGCTGCCCGCCTCCCTTCAAGCGGTCTTCAACTCGTCGATCAGCCGAGAGATCCGCTGGCGGTTCATGTGGGTCAGCCAGGCCTCGACCCGCCCGCTGCGCTCCCGCATCGTTGCTCCCAGCCGCTTGAAGGAGGAGTCCATCCACTCGGTCGAGAACCCGTTGCGAGCCAGGAGGCTCATGGCGAAGTTGATCTGCTTGGCGGTGGCGGTGTTCATGTCGCTGGCTCCTTGTGAGGTCCGTATCTCCATGTACTAAGTATGCCGAACTTGAGACTAGATATCAAGAGGTAAACCGGGAAAGATCATGAAAGATCCAGATGGGCCCATCTGCCCGGCCGATAGCCCCGACATCAGCGATGAATCGAGATTCAACGCACCTGTCACACCCTGCACCTATGGTCGGAGAGAGCGGGAGGTGGAGATGCGCCGAGCATCAGTAGTAATCGTGGCCCTGGCCCTGGTGGCCGCAGCGTGTGGGGGAGGATCTACCGATACGGCGGATGGACCCGCTGCCCAAGACGACCTAGATGCGGCGAGCATCATCAGCCAGGAGTCGTGGGGGCGGATGGTGGAGGACTGGTGGTCCGGTGGAGTCACAGTCGAGTGGAACGGCCCCCCGACCGTGGTATCGATCACCCAGAGGTATTTCTTCGGCTCCGATCTCGTGGAGACCAATCCGGAGACCTCGCTACTTCGCCCGGGAACGAATCACATCCCTGGTCAGACCTTCAGCACCGCCGATCGGATGGAGATTGTCGTGGGCCACGAGATCTCCAGTGGGGACTTGGTTGGCCAACTCACGGCGACGCCTCAGCCGAGTGGCCCATGGCGGGTCTCAGGGCAAGTCACCTCACACATGGACCCTGACGTGTTCACCGGCGGGATCATGAGTATCGACATCACCTGGACGATCGGAGGGCAACCCGTGGATTCCACCTGGGTGCTCGTGGACCTTCCGGAACCGGGTGAGTCAGTGATGGTGGATGAGGCCGTGGACCCCCCACCGGGCATCGATGTGGACGGAGCGATCGTCGAGGCGAGACCGGCCTAGGCTGCCGGCGGGTGGGGGTCGATGTCTGACACCGCTGCCCTCCCCGTCTCGGGAGACCAGCGGGCGTAGCCGGCGGTGATGGTGGGGGATCGGTGGCCGAGCAGCTCCTGCACCACTCGGAGATCCCGACACTGGTCATAGGTCGCGCTCCCGAACCAGTGGCGGAGCTGGTGCATGGTGGCGTCGATCTCGAGCTGGTCGAGGAAGTGGTTCCCCCACTGGCTCACGCGCTCCGCCGAGGGGGCGAAACCGCGCCGGGTCCACATGAGCTGCCCGGAGCGGGGGAGCAGCGGGCACAGCTCGGCGATGCGGGGATGCATGGGGATGATCCGCTGGTGGCCGCCCTTGCCGTGGGTGACGATCACCACGGGGTCACTCCCTCCCTCGCGGAGATCCTCGCGGAACAGATCGGCGATCTCCTTGCATCGCAGTCCGGCGAACGCGGCGAGGGTGAGGACCACCACCAGGGGGTGGACCCTGGCCCGTCCCTCGAGCCAGGGGGGGATCTCGAGGGCGTGGGCGGCGCGCAGGGCTCGGGCCAGGTCGGCGTCGGAGATCGGTCGGGGGAGCATGCGAGGCAGGCGGGGCGCTCGGACCTTGCGGGCCGGGTTCTCCTCGACCAGGCCGAGTTCCATCAGCCAGTCGTAGAAGCACCTCAGCGTGCTCAGGTAGGTGGCGCGGGTGCGGGGGGCGAGATCGCCGCGCCAGTGGAGCATCTGGCGGATGTCCTCGGCGGTGCAGTCCTCCCACGGCGTGTGGTTCTCGTGGCACCACCGCTCGAACAGCCGGAGGATCTCGTCGCGGCGCGCCACGGTGGAGACCATCAGACCCTCTGCTCTCTGAGCGCGCCCCCAGCGTCGACGCAGACTGACCACAGAGAGAATTGTCGGCACATGGGTCATGCCGCGTAAGGCCAACGATCATCCCATCTATTTCCAGTTCTGAGATCTCCGTCGGAACCGGAATCTCGGCTGGTTTCGCCCCACATCAGCCAATCTCGGTCAACGCCGGTGGCGTCGCTGATGGCCTGGACGACCTCGGGCATGTTGCGGGGCAGGCTGCCGCGCTCCCAGCTCCTGACTGAGGCCGGGGACACCCCGCACTCGGCAGCGAGACGCTGACGGTTCCACCCCAACTCACGCCTCATGGCCCAGACCCGTGTTCCGAAGGTTCCTGTTTCCGCCGTCCACGGCGTTGCTAGTACATCTCCCATGTGTCCATTATGCCGCATATGACGTGTTAGCGCCATAGTGAGCTTCGGTTCAGCCGTGATGACCTGCCCACTGAATAGGTCAGAAGTGGTCACTATTGACTTTTCGTGTCGGTCTGCCCCATACTGACCACATGGCATCCGTTCTGCTGACACCGCAGGAGACCGCGAAGATGTTTCGGGTCTCCACGAAGACGCTCGCCCGATGGGCCGAAGCGGGAAAGCTCGAAGCGATCCGGACCCCCGGCGGTCACTATCGCTATCGACGCAGTTCAGTGGAGGAGCTGCTGGGGGAGGCCTCCGATGACTGAGGCGACCTGGCCGATGGCCGTCATGGCCCTCACGATCCTGCTCTACGTCGCGGCCGATCTGTCGATCCGCCGGGCGTGCAAGCCTGCGACCGCTCCCCCCGGTCGCAGCCCCCACAGAGGGGCGCAGCGATGAGGGTGATCGCTGCGGAAGGGGTCACCTCACCACCGCCCGGTGAGGTGACCCCCACCATCTCGATGACCTCGGAGATCCTGGAGATCGCCTGCAACCTCCCCGACACCCCTCCCGAGGAGTGGTCGACGACTCAGCGCATGGCCCTCCGCCTGGTGTGCCTATGGCTGACCGAGGAGATCTCGGGGCTCGTGAGCCCCGCCCCGACGGGAGTGCACCCGTCGGGGGTTGGACGCGGAGCGCGACTGCATGTCGTGCCCGAACCCCCCGGGGACCGGACCCTCCCCGGGGGGTCTCCGCGGTGATGGCGATGGAGCCCATGGTCGACGTGCTGCGCTCCGCCCGCTGCGGCATGACCGCACCCAGAGCCGAGGTGGATGCCGCCATCGACGCGCTGACCTCGAGTGAGACCAGAGCGCTGATGATGATGCTCGGCCGGGGGAGAGCCCGAGCGGCTCTGCTGCGTCTCGCCGGCGCGCCATGGCGGGTCGGGACCGAGCTGTCGCTGATGGGGTCGGTGACCGTGGCCTGCATGAGAGACGAGCCGGAGAGGGCCCACCAGCTCCTCCTCCTGGCCGACCTCGACGAGATCCGCTCCGAGATCCGAGAGTATTTCCGGACGATCGGGCTCTCGACGTGAAACCGCTGGTGTGGCTGTGCGCCCCCCGCCCCTCGGGGATCACCCGCCGGGTGGACCGCGCCGAGCTGATCGAAACGGTGCGGGCCGACGGCCTGGTAATCCCCATCGACCCCACCATGGCCCCCCGCTGGCCGGTCTCCGCGAATCCCGATGAGATCTGTGAGACGTCGAGGGCGCTGATGCTGCGCTGCGACGCCGTGCTGGTCGTGGCCCCCGTCGAGGACCGCCAGCCCGAGATCGAGACCGCACGACACGCAGGCATCCCGATCTTCGACTCCCGGGTCCGGCTGAACGAATGGGCGGTCGGCCTCAACGGCGGGGCACGGGGAACCCGCCTCCCCCAGTTGGTCGAGGACGCGGTGACGGCCCTGACCCGCATCCGCCTCGAACGCCCCCACATCACCGGCCCGGGCCGCACACACGTCCTCATGGCCCTCGACTCGCTCCACCACGCCGAGCAGCTCCTGGGAGGCCAGCCGTGATCGAGCTCCACCCACCATCGCACCACCCCGACCAGCTCACCCTCCTGGGAGACCCCCCTCGTCAGCCCCGGGTGACCGTCGTCCGCTCCCATCTGAGAGTCCTGCCCGGTGAGGCCCGAGAGCAGCCCATCGAGCCCCTGCACTCCACCGGATCCGAAGCCCTCACCGCGATCGTGGGTGTGGCCCAGGCCGAGCGCATCACCACCCTCCTGGCGAGAGCGGGATGGTGGATCGCCCCCATCGGTGAAGCCGTCGATCGTCATCACACCCACGAGGACGGTCCGCCCACCGAGGGCCGCAGAACCCCCAGGCGCATCACCAGGGGCTCCACCCTGCATCGCGCCCTGCGCGCCTTCTCCGCCCACAGATCGGGTCTGACGTCCGAGCAGCTGGATCAGATCCTCGGCACCCGCACTCCGACCGGCAACAATCGCAGGCTCGATCTGCAGCAGGCGGGGATGGTCGAGCGCACCGACATCACCCGCACCACCTCGCGGGGACGCCCCGCCGCCGTCTACCGCGTCACCGAGCAGGGGCTGGCCCTGCTCACTCAACTGGAGGAGCAGCCATGATCGACGACCTGCCACCGGACGAGATCGTCCGACGGCTGGGCACCGGGGAGATCCGCCTGGAGCAGATCCCAGCCATCAGCGTCGAGTTCCGCAGCACGTTTCTGTTCGGGGAGCGCGCGCACGGCTCGGGGGACCCGATGGTCACGATCATCCTCGGCCCCGACGCCGACGCCCTGGTCTGCGATTGGCTCACCGTCGAGGTGACCGCTCTGGCCGTGTTGGCGGCTATCCGGTGGGGGTACGAGCACGT
>JALWOP010000169.1 GCA_027083445.1 Planctomycetota bacterium
GGCCTACGGGTTTCACAGCTGGCGAGCCCTCGCGGCCATGCTCTTCCTCTGCTGTGGAGGCATCACACTCTCACCTCCCGTGCCGTGATCCACCCACATTAGGTGCAGGAGATGCGAAAGGGCTCCTCTCGAAAGCGAGAGCCCTTCCTCCGCTCGGTCAGGTAGCCAGCAAATTTACACCGCTACTGATACACCCCCGAGTTCAGATCTGAATGGTCCTACCTTGGGGGCAGAATCTCTATGGGTCACCATGGGTAGTCCAACTCGGCGAGCAGCCCCTCTTTTGATTCGCTGATATCCAATCGTTCGACCACCGTTGCTCGAGTGGCCGCATCCGTCCCGTAGACATAGAAGTAGGTGTTATCGACGCAGCGAATAACCACCAGAGATTCTGATATCTGCGCAGGATACGAGTCCTCCTCGTGAATCAGGCCAGCTTCCTCCCCTGTTCGGAGTAAGAAGAAATCGCCCCACTCAAACTGGATCATCTTCCTGGAGAGATCGACCAACTCCTCAACCGAGAAAACCAGCAAATCTGGCGATAACAATCGGCCACGTACTTCACCACGCCCCTCCACTTCACCTACGACAACAAAGCGAGCCCCTACACCGTCAGCGATATTAGAGATGACTTCGGCCACAGCCGGACCCGATAGCCAAGACGGATCCCTCACAACCAGCTGCCATCCTCGATTCATTTGCCCGGAATCGGTTGAGCAGGACTGTTGGCAGAGTTCGGGCCAGTTGCAGGATGAAAATGAGGATTGGGATGATCAGGTCGCCCGTGGTTCGTCACATCGGTCCGTCCTTGAAACTTTCCTTTTCCATCAAATGTCGCGCCTTGAGTGTATGACTTCCCGTCGCGTCCGACACGCGTTCCCAATGTTGTGTGCGCTCCCTTGGCATTTGGGTCTGGCAAGTAGTCGCCATTCCGGCCCCGGGGAAGGGAAGACCTCGGAGTGTTGGCCTTGCCTCCCCCCCTTGGGATCCTCGGACACGTATTGTGCACCCAAGCCCCGACCTCGCCTGCGAAGTAGGTGTGGCCGTGGTGGATCTCTAGGTTGATCACCTGGAGCGGGCCGGGGAGGAGGGTCTTGGCTTGGAGCTGGGCGGGGCCGGCGTGGGTCTCGATCCACTCGCCCGCTCGTATCTCCTCACTCGCTACCCACCGGCCTCGGCTCTCCGAGAAGAAGGGGTGGCCGGGGGTCGTCACCAGGGGCGCTTCGCTCCCTGCGAACTCCAGGGCCAACGCCTCCCGCTCCCAGTGCTCGAAACGACCCAGGACGAGGCCTCCGCCGCCCAACGGCTCCTCGACCTCGGGACAGGGGGCGACCCGCGCCACCCGCAGCTCCAAGCTCCCATCCTCTCCCTCCAGGCCGGCGAGGCTGAGTCGGTCGCCCGGGGCTGCTCCCTGCAATTCCCACCACCTGCGGGGACGCAGGATCTGCG
>JALWOP010000170.1 GCA_027083445.1 Planctomycetota bacterium
GCGCCGCCGGGCCCGGCGGGCGGCAGGGGCGGGGCAGGGCGCTGCGATGATAAGACGCGATGCGATGATAAGGCGCGCTGCGGATATGGAAGATCCGGCCATGAAGGGGCAGGCATGATGGGCGGTCATGGGCGATGGCCGCGACGGGCAGATAACACCCGGGCAGATGGTACTCGGGCAGACGGATCACCGGTGGAAGGGGGTAAGCGGAAAATATGACCAGAGTCCTATTTTGCCCCGGAAAACAGGTTAATATGTTGATTTGTAAAATAAAAATGCGTAAAATGATGTCTTATCCACCCTGTGGAGAGGGCTTTTTTATAATGATTCTACTTTTTATTCGGTTTTGTGCTTGCTTTTATCAATTTATTCAGTATATTCTGCAGATGCAGGCTGGCCAGCCTGTCCGCATGACGGCGGATTGAAACCTGCTCGCGGCGCTCGGGAGGCAGCATTTCTGCTGGCTGGCCAGCCTGTCCGCATGACGGCGGATTGAAACTGCATACCGTAGCATGCAGGCCGCCGCCTCGGCGGCGTAGTGTGCCGCGGCTGGCCAGCCTGTCCGCATGACGGCGGATTGAAACTTCTGGCAAAACATCGTCTTCGTAATGCACTTTGGCTGGCCAGCCTGTCCGCATGACGGCGGATTGAAACCCAACGCCTGGAGGCCTCGTCAAAGGCCTCAAGGCTGGCCAGCCTGTCCGCATGACGGCGGATTGAAACTTGAGGGAAACGGGGTAAACACTACTCCACATGGCTGGCCAGCCTGTCCGCATGACGGCGGATTGAAACCGTAGTAGCCATGCGCATACAGACCCACTGCCCCAGGCTGGCCAGCCTGTCCGCATGACGGCGGATTGAAACGGTCCCCCCCAAGGGCTTTGGCCCCCCGCGTTAGGCTGGCCAGCCTGTCCGCATGACGGCGGATTGAAACCCCAAGCGCGCGCCGCCCTGATTTTTTCATAATGGCTGGCCAGCCTGTCCGCATGACGGCGGATTGAAACAATTGGGAAGTACGCTACGCGGGTCCGCGTAGGGCTGGCCAGCCTGTCCGCATGACGGCGGATTGAAACGTCGTAGGGGGGTTCAGAAAGGATCTCCACGGCTGGCCAGCCTGTCCGCATGACGGCGGATTGAAACGAGGAACTCCACCTCTCCCCTATTATATTTGAGGCTGGCCAGCCTGTCCGCATGACGGCGGATTGAAACAAATTGTTACCAATGCCATGGATGTTGTAACGGCTGGCCAGCCTGTCCGCATGACGGCGGATTGAAACACGCGGGCGACCTCCCCTGATCTTGGAATCACGAGGCTGGCCAGCCTGTCCGCATGACGGCGGATTGAAACTCGGCCTCCACCTTCTGCGACAGCCATTCTTGGCTGGCCAGCCTGTCCGCATGACGGCGCAGGCCGGCCGCCGTGGCAGCGTGCCGGTTC
>JALWOP010000171.1 GCA_027083445.1 Planctomycetota bacterium
GTGTGGTAGGTGCGGCCCTTGTACCTGCGAGTGGTAGTGACGACGTGGACGGGCCCTGATCTCCTAGGCATGCGGGTATACTAGCTGCATTACTGGAGGAAGTCAAACATTTTAGTGACTACGATCGCCCACGAGAAAGGCGTCGTAAAGTGCTTACCTGCAAGGGTTTCCGCCGGATCGGATGACGATATCCCGTCGAACTTCAGGCTAGCTCGGTTCGGTCAAGCGGAGCCACTCGTCGTCCACCAAGGCTCAGGACGGGTCATTGGCGGCAACGGGAGGCTCGTGGCAATGCGGGAACTCGGCTGGAAAGAATGCGACGTCGTCGAGCTCCCGATGGGTGACCTGGAGGCCACGGCACTCGGCATCGCCCTCAACCGGTCCGCTGAACTGGCGACGTGGGACGACGATGCGCTCGGAGAGCTCCTGACCGAGTTGCAGGCCGAGGATGCTCTGCTTGGCGTCGGCTTCGATGAGTCGGAGATCGACGCGTTGCTCGACGAGCTCGAGAAGAACAGCCTGACCGACCTGGAGGACCCGGGGCCTGGCGATCCGCCTGCCATTCCGGTGAGTCGACCGGGGGACTTGTGGGTCCTCGATGGCCACCGCTTGCTCTGCGGCGACTCCACGAATCCAGACGACGTGGCGCGTCTGATGGCAGGGGAGAATGCAGCACTCCTCGCCACTGACCCGCCCTACCTGGTCGGCATCTCCTGCACCTAATGTGGGTGGATCATGGCACGGGAGGTGAGAGTGTGATGCCTCCACAGCAGAGGAAGTGCATGGCCGCGAGGGCTCGCCAGCTGTGAAACCCGTAGGCCCTGCGCGCGATGAACAGGATCGCCTCACCTGGCACGACCTCCCCTACGGCCCCCGTCTCGGGGACCTGATCGTCCGGGGCGGCGGGGGGGGCTATCATATTGGCGCAACATGCAAAGAAATCCACGATTTCTATGCATGTTGGGCTCGACATACAAAGCCCGCGACAGGTTCCAAGAGCGGCAGATCAGTGCGATGTGTCGGTGGGATCTCTCTCAACCCGGGGTAGGAGATCGAGCAGGGGCCGATTGACGAAGTACCTTGGGTACCAGAAGCACGACGTGGGGGTCCCGGTGAGCTTGCCCACAATCCGGGCTCTGCGAGCAGAACCTGGCCGGCGGCGGTTCGGTACTCGCATCGCAATGCTTTTCTCTCAGGCAGCACTCGATCTACGCGTGCACCACTGTGGTCGGGTTCCGAGGCACCACGACATCCTGGTCACAGTTGCGAGCGAGCGCCCTACTTGAACGTCGGGATGTCGACGGGCAGACCGACGCGCATGAAGAAACGGGCAAAGGCCTGGGCGAGATGCTCGCGGTACGGTGGCATCAACCGGATGCGTTGCCCCTTGCATCTAGCTCGAGCCTGCACGAACTGAAAGGGAAGCGTGTAGACGTGCCGGAAATCGACGATCCGATGCTCACGTTCGAACCCCGGAAGGTTGCACCGATGCAGCACGTGGTAGGCAGGATAACGACCCTTCCGGGCGGCTTCCCAACCGCTCGCCTTGGCGAACTCACCATCCTCGTAATCCGAGCGCTTCCACAAGGGGCAGAGTAAGACCTCGGGCACCTTCCCCTGCGTCAAGTCACAGGACTGAGTCATGATGACCAAGTCCATGTACTCGTAGTCGAAGCTCGGCTCCTGGACGCCCGCGGTATCGAAGTCGTGGGGGAGGTCGGCAGGCGGAGAAAAGACGGGGTATTGCTCCAGGATGTCTCCCTGTTCGAGGTTGTCTCCCTCGACAAGCTGAAACCACGGGTAATCGAGATTCGTGTTCACTCTGGCAGCTTCGTTCCTAGTCCCACGGTGTGTCGTCTCGACGCGGCTTGGCGGGGCCTTTCTTGCGAAGACGCACCTTGATGCGGCCTGAACGAGGCGAACGAGGAGCGCGAACAGCGAATTCCCAGTCAACGGTCTCCTCCTTCCCGAAAACGGGTTCCGGCTGTGGTCGTGGGCGCAGCATCTTGAAGAACGAGATGTAGAGGTTGGCGACCTCATCCGGCAAGGGGTCGGTCTTCACCAGCTCGGCCGCGGCGTCCCAAGCGTGACCAACCTCGTGCATCACGACCCACTGCGGAGCCGTTCTCAAGGAGTTGCCAAGGGCGAGTTCTCCTTCTCCG
Source organism: Planctomycetota bacterium (assembly GCA_027083445.1). Taxonomy (GTDB): domain Bacteria; phylum Planctomycetota; class UBA1135; order UBA1135; genus JALWOP01. The sequence continues at coordinate 2,163 of JALWOP010000171.1, forward strand.
CAAAAGGCAATGTCGATGTCGTAGGATCCTGGCACTCGAGTGGTACGAAGGAACGAGTCCGTCCGTAGGTCATCGGGGTACACAGGGGCATCAACTCCTCGCATCGGCGCGCGAAGGATGGCAGTTTCCCGGCTGAGGGCGTGGATGACCGCGCGCCAGACACCCTCTTTGCGGTCGGATGTAGGTTGCGTTCCGAAACGCGGCTCGTTGAGAAGCTCTGTCATTGTTCTGCGCCGAAGATGCGTGCGACCTTCTGTTGGCAGTCCTTCCACCTGTCAGGAAACAGACGGATGAACCCAACGGTTTCCTCGCGGGCCCTCGCCTCGTCCTGGACGTCGGTGTGGTAGTTCGCTTGAACGAGAATCCCTGTCGCGGTGCTGCCATCGGAAGCCCTGCGGATGGAACCAGCATCAATGTTGAGGTGTAGGACTCCTGGGTCGGATCCGTAGACCAACTTTATTCCGAGGCCTTGAGCGGGCAGCTCCGCATCGTTCCATGGACCATCGCGGAGAAACCTTCGGATGATGGTCATTCTTGGGTCTTGGTCGAGGACGATGGTCGTGAAGTTGATGCCGACGGCGCGATAGGGAACGTGCGGCAGGGTCCCGACATACTTGGCCGCGTAGTTCGGCAGGGCTGAAGCTGCCGGATCCTCTGGAGGGCGCCCATCGACGATGTTGATGCGATCTGGTTCCGCCTGAAAGCTCAAGCCGTTCTTGTAGACCACCCTGGAGAACGCAGGGGTGCTGATCGGAGAGTCGGCTAGCTCGAAGTCAGGGGGCACCACGCTCGTCGACACCAGGAAAGAGGGGTGCAGGATGCTCGGATTGTGGTCCTGAGCAACGATAACGATGGTTGCGTTGATCAGTTCGAGTGCCATGGTTTTTCCGAGTGGTCTCAGCGGCTACGGGCGGAGCACACTATCATGTCGACCCCGGAGATGCCGCATCTGGAGACTCTATGTCCTCAATACGGTCAACGAGCCCGCAGTTGGGTGAAAGATGGGAATCGCTCGTCGCTCAACTTACTTCGAAGCCATGGGATCCGAACCTCAGGGTTCGGCTGTTTTCGGTCACCGTACGAACGACGTTCTCGGGGACTCCGTCGGGGATCTCGGCCTGGATCTCGAGCGTGACCTGGACCCTAGCACCGACCAGGCCGGACAGATGCGCGATGACTTCATCTGCCACGCGGCTGGCGTCGCGGCCAACCCGGGTCGAGTCTAGTTCGATGCTGCCATGGAATCGTTTCGGCCGGGCAGGGGCATCGGGAGTGCCGCCATCTGAACCATCCGAGGGTGTCGTCGCAGTCTCTCCGCCGTTGATCGAGGGCCCTGTCGATCCGGAGCCCGTGACTGCGGTCACTCCTGCCGCCGTCGCTTCCGCGTCGAATTGCTCCCTGGCGCGTGATGGGTGCACGATCATCCCGGTAGCGTTCGTGTCGGCGAGGGTGATGCCTTGGCAGCGGCGCAGGCCACGATAGCGCCCGGAATCTTCGTCGTAGCTATCCGCGAAGGCAAAGGAATCCTGCTCCCAGGTGAGAAGGCTCACCCCATCGCGGATGGCAGTGAGAAGGATGCCCGGATCACGGAGCCGCGGAAGGTAGAGGTACTTCGCGAAATCCTCCACGAGCTGCTTCACGGCGACGTGGCCGTTGCGCCAAAGGGGCACACGATCTAGTTCCATGCGCAGTACCGTGGCGGCAAAGCTCGTGTAGAGCTGATCACCGCGGATCTTCTTGCTTGCTCTTACAGCGAGCTCACCCTGACTGGTGAGTCGTGAGGCTTGCCATTCGACCGCGGCCTGTGGGGTGGCTTGGGTCGGGATCAAGAGCCACTGATAGGTCTCGGGGATGCGAATGTCCACCGTGCTGGCGGCAGCTTTTCTCTGGGTTTCGGCCTGCTTGAGCTGATGGGGGTCCAGATTGAGAGTCTGGCTTTCCTTGACGATGGAATCCCAAGCGAGGTAGCGCCGGGCCGCCTCGTCCAAATCCTGGAGGCGCGTACTGTCGGCCGCGAGGAAGATCAGGGTATTCCGGAAGAGGCGTGGCGCATTGCCACGCGATTCCAGGATCGCCTTGGCTGCAACTTCGGCCGAGTTTTCCCTCTCCTTGCTGTAGGGGTGGTCAATGCCGAGGACGACCAGCCGACAGTCGGGATCATCTGGAACGTCCTGACCGGATTGGGGGAGGGGGTGAACCCGGGCGAAGTCGCCTGTCTGGCGAAGGTCGGCCCGCAGGCGGGTGTCGAGCTCGGCCGCGACGGCGTCCGGGTCCCTCTTGAGCTGTTCGGCTCGGTCCTCGGCGAGCTTCGTCACGGTAGGCTGCGTCGAATACCAGTAGCGGGGGCCGTCCTGGTAAAGGTAGGTTGCGGCTCCTGCAAGGCGCCTGAGCGCGTCACCGAAGACCGACGGCGACTCCCCGGGCATGACGCAGCCGAGCTTGACGCGGCGGTCTTCGAGCCCTCGATTCGCGGCACTCGCGGTCGGCGCGGAACCGAGGTAGATCGTTCGCGCCGCCCGGCGGCACGCTGCGAACTTCCCGAGGTTGGGCACCTCGCCGTCGATGCGAAGAGGCAGCGAACTCGGCCCATCCACGTCCTTGTCGATGACCCCGTCCCATCTCTCGTCGAGGTAGCGCTTGAACTCGAAGCTCACCCGTGGGTCGTCGATCGGGATGTTCGATGGGAGGATGAGCGGATTGCGGTCGCCCTTCTCCCACAGGCTGTGGATGACCGCCGCCATGAGCCGCAGCACCCCGCGGGTGCGCTGGAACTTCACGAGCGTCGACCAGTCCGTGTAGAGCCGGTCGAAGATCTCTGGGTGGATGGGGTAGGCGGCCTTGAGGCGCCGCTCATACTCCGCGTCCCGGCACTCGGGAGGAAACTCCTGGTGCTGCGTGCGGTAGAGCTCCGCGAAGGCGCGGGCGACCACGTCGCGGGCCTTGTATTGTTCGGCGCTCATCGGCTCGAAGAGCCGCCGGCGGACGATCTCGAAGCCCTCCTCGGCGGTCGCCGGCCTCCAGGAGGACTCCACGCGGCCGATGACGTTCCGCAGTCTTCCGAGCGCCTCGCGGCCCCGCTGTCCACCGACCTCCGAGTCGTCGGCCTGGGTGTGCGGGGAAGCCGCCGTGTCGGATGCCGGAAGGCTGATGACGAGCAGGCAGTTGCCCGCGAGCTTCGCTGATTCGGTCAGCGCCTGGGCGAAGGTGAACTGGGTCTCGAAGCTCCCCGCCGGCAGGTCGCTCTGGTCGTGGAGCTGGCGGGCGTAGGCGACCCATTCGTCGATGAGGATGAGGCAGGGGCCGCAATCGTTGAAAAGCGCCCGGAGAGCGTCGCCAGGGCTCGTGGCCTTCTCGTCGTCGGCCCGGACCCTCTCGTAGGCCTCCTTCCCGCCGAGCTGCCAGGCAAGCTCTCCCCAGAGCGTGCGCACCACGGTGCCGTCGGGCTTCTGCGAGGGGTTTCCGGGCGAGATCTTGTTCCCGACGAGCACCACGCGCCGAACGGCGGGTAGGTCGGTGGCCGCGGCCTCCTTCAAGACGGCGTCGGCACCCGGGAGTTCCCCCGGAGCCACGCCGGAGAAGAGGTGATAGAGGGCGAGCATGGAGTGGGTCTTCCCACCCCCGAAGTTCGTTTGGAGCTGGATGACGGGATCCCCGCCGGAGCCGGTCACGCGGTGCACCGCACCGACGAGGAGCTGCTTGAGGCTCTCGGTCAGGAACGTCCTCCGGAAGAACTCGACGGGGTCCCGATACTCAGGCGTCCCCTCGCCGATGTGGACCTGCCAGAGGTCGGCTGCGAACTCGGCCTGCTGGTAGCGACCGCTCGCTACGTCCTTGTGCGGGCTCGTGACTTCGCGCCACGGCTTGAGGTGACCGGTCGCCTGGCTCTCGATCGCGGTTCCGGCGCTCTTTCGCTTCTCGTGGCGGGCCTGCTCGTCGAAGCGCACCCGCAGGAGCTCCATCTTCATCTTCTCGACGTCGCTTGCCTGCGGCGCTGAAACGGCTGTGAGAAGCCGTGCGGCGGAGTCGAGCGCCCGGTAGGCGTCGTCTCCCGAGAAGGCTTTCTGGTGGGCCCAGCGGTTTCGCACGTCTCGAAGCTCGCTCACGAGCGTGCGCTCCGCCTGGCCGAGGGCCTGACGGAACACGGTGTTCCAGGCGTCCCACATGAGCTTGAGGAGTGCCGCGGCGTCCCACTCGGCGAAAGGCCGGTCGGTCTTCTGGCGCGGGTCGCGGACGTATTGGTTCGCCTCCTCGAGCGCCTTCTCCTTGTAGAGGTTCGTGAACTCGCGCTCGACGAAGGGGGCAAGCCCTGCTTTGACGTGTGCGAGCGCCTTTCCGACGCGCTCCTGGTTGCTGATGGCCATGGGTTAGTCCTCCCTCTCGCCGAACAGAGCCGCTTGTTCGGCTCGGGGTCGTGATTGCTCGCGCGCAAGGCGCGTGATCTCGGGCCAGCTCTGGACCAGCGCGTTGTAGCGAAGCGCATCGGCGGCCCGCTTCTTCCGCTCGCACACGGTGTAGAGCCGGTAGGCCAGCTCCCTGGCCGTTTCGGCCTGGGAGTCGAGCTTGGCGGCCAGCTCCGCCGCGGCGCTCTCGCCCCCGGCCTCGAGCACACGGATCAGGTGATGGACCATCTCCCAGACCGTGAGCCGCGAGTCGGTGGCGGGGTCCCAGTCCTCGGGCAACTCGGCGGGGGCGAGGAGCCGCACCTTGCCCCCCTTGGAAGCGAGGACCCCGGCCTTGACCAGACCCTCGACGCTCGTGTTCTTCGCGACGGAGAGCGTCTCGGCAACGCCGTAGTCGCCCTCGTCGAACCCCGACTGCTCGAACCAGGCCAGCGCCCAACGGCTGTCGGCGTCGAAGTCGCCTTCTTGGCTTGCGAGGACCTCGTCGAGGACCTCATTGATGAGCGCGAGCGCCGTCCGGACGGTCAGCGGCGAGCCGTCGCTCTCAAGCACGCGGGCGTAGCGGGTGTAGACCGCCATGCCGGGGCCGATGGCCGCCTGGGCGAGGTCCACGGGGGCGATGTTTGACTTCTGGAGGTGGGCGAGGGCCTGGGGCAGCTCGGCCTTGAGGGCGGCGAGGAACTCGCGGCGGGAGGTCGTGGGGGCGTCCTGAGCGCGGGGGCGGCAGACGAGGACGATGCTGGAGGCGAGGGCGTTCTGGTCCTTGTTGCGGAAACCGCCGGTGCGCTCGGTGCGCATCGGCCAAGTACCTGTGATCGCGAAACCCGCCTGGATGACCGCATCGAGGAAGGTCTCCCAACCGGTACTGGCCGTGCCATCGTTACCGTGACTCTCAGACTGCTTGAAGGCGTAATAAACGGTGACTGGGAACGCAGGATGTGGTTGAGTTGCGAGGCGGTGCATCGCCCGCGTCATGCCGTCCATGAAGAATGCCTCGGCCTGTTCTCTACCACCGTGGCGATATGGCGTAGCCACGAGTTCCGCGGCCTTCGGCACGGCGAGCGTGGCGAAGAGATCGGGGAAGATCGGACGTAAAGAGCGGCGCAGCCAGATGTAAAAGAAGTCGGAGAGGTCGGCGTAGCCGATGTTGTCGTAGTAGGGAGGATCGGTGGAGACGAGCTTGTCTGCGCTGATGGATTGCGTCTGTGCGTCACCCTGTGTGACGCTGCCATCCGATGACGCGGAAAGGGCATTGATGATCACCTTTTCGATCCAGTCCAAGGCCGCAGTCCAGTTGCCTGTGGAAGTTGATAACGGATTCGCCTCAGCGTGGTCCCATACCATCGGAATTGCTTGCCGTCCGAATGTCTGAACGATGAAGTCGCCTCCCCACGGCGTCATCGCAGACCAGTAGTTTGCGCTCCGACCTATTCCCATCCCCAGATACACCCCCACCGCATCCGCGTAGGCGCGGGCGCCGGTGCCGTCTTGGGCGAGGGGAGTGTCGTCGTCCTCGAGGCCTGCGGCGACGGCGTCGCTCTGGATGCGTTCGCGGGCTTCGCCGACGAGATCGGAGAAGGTCGTCAGCGCCACGAGCTGGCGGGGGGTGAAGAGGTCGCCGAAGGCTGTGAGGCCGTAGTTTGGCGTCTTGAAGTCTCGTGGATTGTTGGGCAGCTCCATTTCGGGTACCCACTCCGGATGCGCCTGCCGCGCAGCCGCCCCGTGTTCTAGCTCCGGCCCGAAATACACGCGCCCGCGGTCACCTTCCGCGACGATCGCCATGAGCCGAGCTCCCATGCGACCCGACTGACCCTCGGCACGAATGTGGTCGTATCCGATCGGAACGTCCGATAACAGGCATCGGAATGCCCGACGCTTACCCGCGGTGGTCCCCGCCCTTGCCGCCTCTAGGTCGGTCGGCTTCCCGACTTTCACCGTGAACCGATATCCATTCCCCTCGACCACCGGCTCGACGTAGGCCTCCTTGCCTTTCTTCGTCGAGAGCATGAAGGTCGAGACCAGCGGCACGTCCACGTCGGCGAACGCCGGGTTCGGGCTCTTCACGGTCCGAGCCCAGAGCCAGGCGATGACCGTCAGCTCGCGGCCCTTGTAGGGCTCGAGGTCCGGGCGCTCACACACCATCTCGGTGGTCACCTTCACCTTCGGGTAGAGGTGCCCGATGCGCTTCTCGGCCTCGTCGCGCATCCACTTCCCGTAGTAGCGCACGTCCTCGGCAAGCCCCTCGGCTCCGCGCCACTGCTTCGCGACGAGCCGCGTCTCACCGCGGGTTTCCGGGTTCACCGGAGCCAGGCCAGAGAACCGGGGCGGGATCTCGATCATCGCCTTGTTGATGAGCACCGCCACGGGGTTCAGGTCCGATGCGTGAGCCTCGAGACCGAGGCGCTGTGCCTCGAGGGGCAAGGCGCCCCCACCGGCGAAGGGGTCGTGGAAGGCGGGGAGCTTCTTGCGGTCGAAGAGCTCTTTCGCGCGCGGGTGCTCCACGTTTTCCGCACAAGCGCGTCGCCAGCTCTGCCAGATCTCAGCGCGTGCGGCTTCGAGGACCCGCTCGTTGGTGGTGTTTTCCCACTTCACGAGCTCCTCGATGATGCCGAAGAGCCGCGTGCGCTCGAGATCGGCCGCGACCTCCTCGAGGGTGGGCTTCGGCTCCTTGGGAGCGTCTTCGGTGAGCTTGGCCTTGGCCTCCCATTCCGCCACGCGCTTCTCGAGCGCACGCTTGGCCGCCTGCTTCTTCGTGTCGTCGCTCAGGAGCACATCGACGTAGGTCGACGGGTCGTCGACCATCTGCGCGAAGATCACCGCCCGCGCCGCCGCCAGCGGCCGCCGCGCCCACCACAGATGCAGGGTCGAAGGATGTCCGTGGCGGATCGACTTCTCGCGGGCGCAGGCCTTGTTGATGGCATCGAGCGGCAGGGCAACCTCGATGAGCTTCTTCTTCGTTGTGTTGGCCATGGTGGCTAGATCGAGAACCCTCCACGGGCGTAGATCCGACCGCTCCGACATCCTCGCACGGCCAACGTAGAGGGCAGCAGAGTGTGGAAGCTCGCAACCTTCGAGCCATTCATGTGCCGCCGGAACCCGTCTCGTATGAAGGATGCGGTGGCATCGATCGTCGAGCCGAACCGGAATCTGTCAGAGAACCCGGACGTATCGCTGATGAAGTTCATAAGGGCAGGCCCTCGGTGTCGTAGATCTATCAGATCCCAGTTGGTGTCCAGATGTTCGACGATTCTGAGCCAGTAGGTACACGGCTCTGGAGCGAGACATCCGTTTCGCATTGCATCATTCTGACCCTGCCGCCTCAACGATTGCACGCGCATCCTCCACTTGACCTCGAAGAACTTGGAACACCAGGCGGCAGCGTCTCTCGGGATCCAAGCGCGACTCATGGATGCGGTCGAGCAGTTCCAGCTCGTCCGTGCAGCGGCTCTTGGGCATGCCCTTGGCAGAGTGCAGTGCGTCATCGGCAACGTCCATCGCTCGGAGCAATGCCTCTTCATCGACCTTGAGGCCTCGCATGAAGAATGGGTCGGTCATGGCCTTGCGGGGGAAGCGAGCCAAGTCGCGCAGGAAGCTGTAGGCCTGCTCCCATGGCGATGAACAGGCGCTGGAGCAGAGGCGAAACACGACCGCGGAATAGGTCACGGAGGGCAAGAGGCTGCCGGTTACAGCGTTCGTGAGCCTCCTGTTGAAACTACTCAGAACCTGATCGATGACATCCTCCCGCGCTACATCTCGACCAAGTTCCTCGCTCATTGCTTTGAGATCGCGTGTGACCGAATCACGCTTTCCGGACACGAACGCTGCGACATCACCATTGAATAACTCCTCCAAGAGGCCGCGGCCCTCTTCGTTCAGGCGGTGCAGTTCGGCTTCGAAGAGGGGCTGGGCCGCTGAGGGGATCCACCGCATGTTGTCCGCCAACCCCAGCGAGAATCTGTTCAGAAGGGTCCGGATGCCTTTCCGTCGTTTCTCGATCTCCTTCAAGCGCGCTTCGGAGATAATTGAGATGCGCATAGTGACCTTGCGCGTGATGGCGCCTCGCTGGATCTCCGCTTCATCACCAAACCAGGCTGGATTCAGGGGCGCATCGAGTGGAGGTGTGCGACCATACTTGTCGATACTGACCAGGCTTCCCCGGCTGTAGATTCGAGCGACCTCGTCGGTGAATGGGTCCAGTTTCTCGATGCCGATCTCCTCGGAAGCGGACTCCTCGACCGTGACTTCGCCCGTATGTGGATCGACGGTGGCATGCTGCTGGTCTTCGATTGTAGTGGTCGTGGAGCAGGCCGCCAGATAGCGATCCCAGGCTTCCTGCCCTTCGGCCGTTCCCTCTGGCAGTACGAGCGCTGGAATCTGAATTGCTCCCGCTGATTCGAGCTGCGTCGAGCCGGCCCAGAGCCAGTCAAAGTAGCGACGAAATCTCTCGACCAGGGCAGCCTCGGCTCGAAAAACGAAGTCAACCTTGCCGTCGGGTACATCGTCATGGCCTAGGTTCTCCGTGGGGCCAATGGCAAGATAGGTTCCGCCGGAAGTATCCTTGAAGCAGAGGGCGTTGGTGGGACGGTCGGTAACATTGCGATACGGCCGGACGCGAGCGTCGAGGCGGGAGCCGAGCAGGCGAACCAGGTCGCGGAGCCGATCAAGGTCGTGTTCGGCCGTGCGGCACGTGGGATAGACGCTAACAACCAACCGGCAGCGTAGGGATGGGTTGGATTCGAAAACAGACTCTAGTAGGTCGATGCCGGATCCTGTGAGCGCGGTGACTACGCCAAACATTGCTTCGGCCGAGGTGCATAGTTGCTCCACAGCGGTTCCGCCCGGGTACGTGTGGAGTCCTTCTAGGACACGGGGGTCGGGCCACAGGAAGGGCGGCTCGGGTTGCAAGCTGAGCACGTGCTGGCCGTTCAAAGGTTCGGTGCGAGAGGTCATGTCAGAAAAGAAGCTCGTGCGGGTCTGGGACAAAGAGGAGTGGCATCCAGGGGCCTCCTTGGAAGCCTCCGAGCTCGGGTGTTATATTCAGGCAGGTTCCTCCCCCCGCGTGATCAGCTCGGCGAGGCCATAGTTGACGCTCGTGACTCCGAAGTCAGGATCCTTCTGGAAGGGTCGACGGACGTAGTGAACGCGGTGGTGGGTGTCGTCCAGGAACTCCACGATGGCGAGGATGAACTCCTCGGGCTTGTTGAGCGAGTAGAGGATCTCGTTGCGCGTCATGGTGATCGTCTCCGCACCGGCGATCCTGCCCTTGACTTCGATGAACCGGAGCTTGCCGGTCTCGGGGTCGCGGCTCTCGATGTCGTATCCGAGACGCTCGAACTCTCGATCCGTGGGCTCGAAGCCAAGCCGGCGCTCGACCTCCATCACGACCGCCCGAGCCCGCGCCGCGGAGGCTTGTTTGTCACCGCCCGTGAGGGTGGTGGGGAGGGGAGAGCTGGTCATCTCGGCCACGAGACCCATCGGCACGACGATCAAACCGCCGAGGACGACGGGCGGAAGCGCCGAGATCTGCTTCTCGAGGTCCAGCTTCTCCATGCGCTTCTGGAGCCGGGCTTGCAGGTTATCGGCGCGGCGCCGAGCCTCCTTGGAATTCAGGCGGGCGTTCAGCTTGCCAGCTTGCTCTTGGAGCTTGAGCTGCTCGGCGCGGTGGTCCCAGTAACTGATCTCCTTGGTGAGGCGATCCTTGACGGCGGCGCGGGCTTTCTCGATCCAGGCGAGACGGCGCTCGCGCACTTCCTCGAGGTGCCCTGGCACGACCTGGCCGATGGCGTGCTCCAGAGCCTTCTGCTCGAGATCGCGGCTGATCCAGGAGCACTCGGGGCGCTCGAGGAAGGCCTCGACACCGGGCTCCTCCGGACGGAGAGGTCGGTAGTCCAGGTAGGGCGCGTAGTGCAGATGGCGCTCTTGGCCGTGTGCGTCCATCTCCACGTACAGCATCCGGCGCGAGATGACGCGGCGGTCCCCGGACTGGGTCTGGGTTCCGTCCTGGATGGCGTGCTCGAGGTAGAAGAGGAGCCGAGGCTCTTTGCTCGGATCTCGCTCGTCGACGAGCACGGTGCCGCGCCGGAGCAGGTCGCGGTGACGCTCGAGGGTGAGGTCGAGCGTCGCGTCGAGCAAGGGATGCCCCGGACACACGAACGCGGCCAGCGGCTGGCCGGGAGGGGCGATCAGATCCTTCTCGAAGGAGACTCGTTCGTAGCGCGGAAGGATCGGCTCGCCGACTCCGATGAGCCGGTCCCGGTTGCGCACCGGCGCGGGGACGTGCGTGATCTCGTAGCGCCGCGGTTCACGCTGGCGCACCGTGCCGCCCAGGCGCATGAAGGCCTCGCGGAAGAAGGACTCGATGTAGTGCGGTTGGAGCCGGCGGGCCTCGGCGCGCTCCATGTCCTCGCGGACGCGCTGGACGCGACTCGCGTCCATGGAGTCCTGGGCCAGGGCCTTCTCCTCCAGGAGGTCCTGGATCTGGCCGCGGTCGAAAGCGCCCTCGACGGCTTTCGTGAGCCGAGCGCGGACGTCCGGCTGCTCGCCGTAGCGGATGGCTTCGAGGAGCAGCTCGCGCAGCGGCCGGCCCTCGAAGTGGACCTTGCCGAGGACGTCGAAGACCTGCCCCCCGAGAGCCCTGCGGGCTTCGTCGAGCTTCTCGAGAAGGCGCCTGTAGACGTCGCCTTCTCGGGTCTCGTCGGCGACGAGGTTCCAGAGGTGGCAGACCTCAGTCTGACCGATGCGGTGGATGCGTCCGAAGCGCTGCTCGAGGCGGTTCGGGTTCCACGGCAGGTCGTAGTTCACCATGAGGTGCGCACGCTGGAGGTTGATGCCCTCGCCGGCGGCATCGGTGGCGACGAGAACCTGCACGTCGGGGTCGTGCTTGAAGGCCTCTTCGGCTTTCTTCCGCTCCTCGCGCCCCATACCACCGTGGATGACAACGACGGCATCCTGGCGGCCGAGGATGGTCGTGATGCGCGCCGCGAGGTAGTTCAGCGTGTCCTTGTGCTCGGTGAAGATGACGAGCTTCTGCTTGGGGGAGGGGGTGGGCCTCGGGTCTTCACGCTGGCCGTAGCTGTCCTCGCCCTCGCGAACCTCGCCAGCAAGCCCCGCGGGCGTGAAGATCTCCGAGAGGAGGTTCGCGAGCTCGGTCCACTTGCGGTCGTCGCCGCCGCGGCGAACGGTCCGGGCCAGGCCCTCGAGCCGCTTCAGGGTTCCGATCTCGGCCTTGAGCTCGTCGATCGTCTGGGCCGCGGTGGCCTGGTCGAGGATCTCCGCTTCGGTCTCCTCGATCTCGCTCTCGGGGGCGTCTTCGAGGTCCTCCACATCCTCCGTATCGAGGAGGGGGATACCTGTGGTCATCGCTGCGGGGACGGCGCCGCGCTGGAGCAGCTCCAGCTCGCGGAGCCGGCTCTCGAGGCGCTCCTTGCGCCGCCGGAGCGACTGGTAGATGGCCTCGGGCGACGACGCGAGCCGCCGTTGCAGGATGGTGAGCGCGAACCCGACCGTGCCTGCGCGCTTGTCGTTCTGGAGGGCTTCGGCCCGGTTGAACTCCTCGCGGACGTAGTCGGTCACCTCCTTGTAGAGGCGAGCTTCGGGGTCGGAGAGCTTGTAGGGGACGGTATGGGCGATGCGCTCGGGGAAGAGCGGACGCCCGTCGAACTTCAGCAGCTTCTCCTTCACCATCCGGCGCATGAGGTCGCTGACGTCGGTGATGTGGACGCCGTCGCGGAAGCGACCCTCGAAGCGGTCGCCGTCGAGGAGGGCCATGAAGAGCTGGAAGTCCTCCTCCTTGCCGTTGTGCGGCGTCGCCGTCATCAGGAGGAAGTGGCGGGTCAGCGTCGAGAGGAGCTGGCCGAGCCGGTAGCGCTTCGTGTACTTGACCTCGCCACCGAAGAACGTCGCCGAGAGCTTGTGCGCCTCGTCGCAGACGACCAGGTCCCAACCGCAGTCGGGGGCCCTGAGCTTCTCCTGGACGTCTTCGTTGCGGGAGAGCTTGTCGAGTCGCGCAATGACCAGGTTGTTCTCGAGGAACCAGTTCCCAGTCCGCGCGGCCTCGAGCTTGTCATTCGTGAGGATCTCGAAGGGAAGCTGGAAGCGCCGGTAGAGCTCGTCCTGCCACTGCTCGGCCAGGCTCCCGGGGCAGACCACGAGGCAGCGCTGAAGGTCGCCTCGGGCGATCAGCTCTTTGATGAAGAGGCCCGCCATGATCGTCTTGCCGGCCCCGGGGTCGTCGGCCAGCAGGAAACGCAGCGGCTGCCGCGGCAGCATCGCCTCGTAGACGGCCGTGATCTGGTGGGGGAGCGGGTCGACGAGAGAGGTGTGGACCGCGAGGACCGGGTCGAAGAGGTGCGCGAGCCGTATGCGGTGGGCCTCGGAGACCAGACGGAAGAGCTCGCCGTCGCCGTCGAAGCTCCAGGGACGGCCGGCCTCGACGAGCTCGAGCCGGGGCTCGTCGTGGCGGTAAAGGAGCACGTTCGCGACCTTGCCCGACGGATCCTTGTAGGTGAGCTCGAGCGCCTCCGAACCGAACCACTGCACGTTGACGACCGTGACCGCGCAGTCCGGCAGAATCCCGCGCAGGGCGGCGTTCGGTTGGAGTTGTTCGAGTGTGGTCATGGGTGCAGCGCGTTGGGCTGCGGCGATGGGAGTCTAGATCCGGATCCTCTCGACTTCATCGAGCGTGAGCTCGTCGCTGGTCCGATCGTACAGTTTGGTGGTGCGCGGAGACTCGTGGTTGGCAATGGCCTGGGCCTTCTCGATGGAGCCCCCGTTGTCCAAGTAGGCCGTGATCCCAGTGGCGCGGAATGTGTGGCAGCACACGGCCACGTCGAGCCCGGCCTGCTTGGCACGGCGGCGAATCATGCGGAAGACGTCCACTCGGTGCAGAGCCTTGCCGGTCAGGAGTCGGTTCCTGTCGACGGACTGGAATAGCGGCGCCTTGGGCGTGTCTCTGAGGCCAGATGCCTCGAGGTAGGCATCGATGTACTCTTCGGCGAGATGGTGAGCCGGGACCTTGTGGAGCTTCCCGCCCTTCTCGTGGAGCCGGAAGGCCCATCGTTTGCCGTCGGCGAAGTAGTCCTCGACACGCATCGCGACGACGGCGCCCACCCGGGCGAAGCTGAAGACCATGACGCCGATCAAGGCCCGGTCGCGCAGCCCGACGACGGACGGCGAGCCCCCGGCTGAGATCAGAGGGATGGCATCGAGAAGCTGGCGAGCCTGGTCGGCGTCGAGGACCGGGGTCTTGCCTGTCTTGACGACATGCTTGGGCCCACGAACCGAAGCGGCCGGGTTCATCGTCAGTCTGCCGCCGGTCACGAGCCAGTCGAACTGCATGCGTATGGCCGCCAGGTGCTGCTTGACGGTCGATGGGCCGTAGACCTGCCCGGGCTTGTACTCCGTCTGAGAGAGCTGCTCGATGTAGGCAGCCACGACCATCGGTTCGATGTCCTCGAGCTCGAAGCCGCCCGCGTCACACCAGGCCATGAAGCGAGCGACGGCCTTCCCGTAGGCGGTCCTGGTGTTCCTATTCCGGATGTTGGCGGTGAAGAACTCAAGGTATCGGCGGGCGGTCTCGTCGCCAGCACGGCGTACGATGGCCGGCACGGCGCCGGGATCGACCCGGGCCAGCGCACCCCGCCCCCGGGCGGCCGGGGCGAGGGCGGGGCCCAGCCCACCCTCCCGAGCGAGAAGCTCTGGGGTGGTGAAGGGCTGTGTTGTGGTCTTCTGCGCCATGGTCCGTGGCCCGGCGGCGGTCTGGCCTGACCCCGTGCCTGGCCTTCCCCACCGCGTCCTTGTGCGTTACATAACGTCCTTTATGTAGCACGGATGGGTCGACGATGTCCAGTAGGAGTGGGGGCTGTCATCGAAGGCGAGAGCGAACGTATGGAGGCATTCGTTGGCCCAGGCGGCGGATGGACTTCGAGGCGATGTCCGGCGGGATCTTCTGGCGCAGATCGCGGAGCTTCGCGAAGCAGCACTTCTTGACCTTCTTGCCGCTACCGCAAGGGCACTCGTAGTGCTTTTTCAGGTCGATCTTGGCGAGCATGTGGAGGAACCGGAGAACGGCGAGGTCGTCGTCGGTATCGAGCAGCCAGCGGTAGTACTGGTAGATGCCGTCCTTGCCGTGATCCCATTGGCCGAACGGCCACTCGCCGGTGTCGGCGTAGACAGTCTGGCTCAGGAAGAAGTTGTGTAGCGGGACCTTGAGGTACTGTCGGAAGGGTGCGCCGAGCGGAAAGCACCGCCAGCGGTCGTCGGGCATGAGGACACAAGCCTTGCCATCCGGCTCGATGTGGTAGTCCTCGTGCCACGGGAGCCGTTCCCCGACCTCGCGGACGACGGGCAGGGCCTTGGGGTAGTCTGGCGGTAGCTCGATCGAGACGCGGTACCGATCGAGAACGCGGCCGTCCGGGTCGCGAACGGGAAACGTCCCGTGGATCTCGGCCCGACCGTCGGCGATGAGAAGATGCAGGTTCGGGTAGCTCTCCCGCAGAGTGACCTCGATCTCCCGGACGAGCTCTGGTTGTCGCTCGTGCCAGGCGCGCGTCATTCTCCCCGGAGCCACGGTTTGGTCGGCGTCGCGACGCTGATCGTGGCCGCCTTGAGCGCGGCGCTCCGGTCTTTGCCTCCCCCCCCGCCACCATTGCCGTCATCACCGTCGTCCTCGTCGTCATCCTCGACCTCGCCGAACACGGCCTCCCAGCCGTTGTTCTCGATCTGCCAGAGCGTGTTCGAGGCAACGGTGGAGAGCATGTGCCGGCACTGGTCGAGCATCGGTTTCAGGTCGTTTCCGGTCGGGTTGGCCGGGTCCTCCACGGCGAGGTTCTCGGCGTTATCGCGGAACTCCGTCCACACGTGTTCGAGCTGTGTGGAGAGGCCGGACGACTTTTTCTTCTTGAGAAGCTTCACGACGAGTAACTCGAGGACAAAGGTCTTGGCTGCGTCCAGACCGTTTTGGACCTTCCACAGCTTGACGAGCCGGATAGCTTCGACCACACCACTGTTCTTGATGTGGTCGATGTGGGTCTGAAGATTCGTCTTCAGACGTTGTTTGTCGCCGGTCGTACGATGAAGGAAGACGTCGTCCTTGTCGTCGTCGGTGAACCGACCGGGGACGACGTCGATGTGCAGGTCGGTGTGCCTGTCGTCTTTATCGCGTACACGGATGGCGGAAGCCTTGCGCTCGACCTGGTAGTCTTCCGTCAGTGCCTCGGCGGTGTTGTTGTAGATCTCCTCGAGGGTTTCGCCCAGGGCGTTTTCGTCGTGCTCGGCGTAGCACGTCATGTCGCCGTCGTACGACTCGCGGATCATTGTGTCCTTGGCCATCGAACCGGCCCATCGAATCGACGGGCTTGCTTCGGAGAAGTGCGCGCGAAGCGTCTTCTCGACCTCCTTTCGTCGCTTGCGTAGGTCCTTCAGCTCCTGTTCGTCGTCGCCGAAGGTTTGCTGCTCGAGGATCTTCTTGAGGTATTCGTTCGGTTTCATGTGATCTCCAAGGTTGGGACAAAGCCTCCTGCTCGGGCGTCGCGGTCGTAGACCAGAAGCGGCGGGTCGACCTTCGGGAGTCGTGCTCGCCCGAGGGTCACGGCGATGGGAGCTGGAACGGCAGGAAACAGATGAACCCGATCCAGATCCGGGTGGGCCCGGCGGATCGTTGCGAGGACGCGGATGTACTGCGCCGTGAACCGTTCGAGGTCACCGGGCGTGTTCAGGAAGAGCGGAGTCGGTTCCTGGCCGTCGAGGGTGAGTTCGTAGACAGCCGCCTGCTCGCCGAGATCGCGGGGAAGCGCGTCGAGCGGATTCTTTCCGCTGAGGTTCACGAGAAGCGCCACCGATCCCCCCTTTGTCCCGGTGAGGCGGTGTGTGGTGAACCGGGCTTCACCCGGACCATCTTTCCAGGACCAGGTCTCGGGGTCGCGGTGCCTCTGGTAGAGGTCGACGTCCATCTTGTCCGTCAGCCTCGAGCCGAGGTGCACGAGTAGAGGGATCGGCGCAAGCGCGAACACCGAAACGCGCAGTGTGCGCTCTGGCCGCGACGTGAGGGAGTAGAGCTGCTCGACTCTATGGTCGATGGTCGTTGCAGCAGTACGCCAGAAGGCCTCGTCCGGCGCATCGGGAACACTCGTGAGGTCGATCTCGATCTTCTGCCGGCGCTTCAAGTAGTTCGGCGCCACCGCGGTCTGCATCTCTTCATCGGAGATGTCGACCGACCGTCCCCGAATGAGCCCTCTGAGCACGAGCGGAACGGTATCCCGGTGTTTCGAGAGGCCTGTGAGCGCGAAGATGCGATCTTCGTGTTCACGCTTGAACTTCTTGAGCGTGGCCACGGGGTAGTCGTCAGGTCTCACCGAGTCCACGAGGTGGTGGCACTCGGGACAGAGAAGAATCAGGTTCTCCAGGCCGTTGATGTCTGCTGGCCTTCCCCGCTCGCGGCCCCTCGCCGCATCTTCCTTGAAGGAGTAGATGTGAGCCTGCTCGGCGAAGTTGCCAACGGTCTCCGTGGGGTAGTGCTCCAGCAGGTACCTGTTGCAACCGTCGAATTCACAGCGGCCTCCGGCCTGTACGTATAGGAAGAGCGTCGTGTGTTTGGAGATGCTGCGGCTCGGCTTCTCGACGGGTGACGTATGTTTGCTTGTCACCATGGAAGTTCTTCCTGTTCCGGGGCTAGTTCTCGAAGAGGTCTTCTTCATCGGTCGAGATGATGACCAGGAGCGTTCCCATGGAGCCAATAGGAACGTATTGCTCGGTCACGAGGACTTCGTCAAGGCGTCCATCGTCCGGGAGGTGGAACCACTCGCCTAGCTTCGATTCATGGGGCGAGAGCTCGGTAGCCCCGCTCTGGAAGAGCTCGAGCTGCCGCGCAGCCGCAGTGGATGGAAGCTCGCCGCTGGCGCGCCGGAAACAGCCTGCTTCCCTGAAGGCACCCGACCAAGTGAACCAGGGGCGCCCGCCACCGGCCGGAAGACCTGCGACGGCCGCCGGGAAATGACAGAGGTTCACTGCGCGAATAGTCGCGCTGACAAGGGACACGCGGAAGGTATCGGCGACCGTCTCGACTGTAGCGAGGGAGAACGGACCGCGGTTCACGATGAGCTTCACTTCCCTTGCCGGGAGCAGGAGCGCCGCGGCGAAGGCATCTGCTTCGCGTTCGGCGATCACGTCGACGATGAACTCGCCTTTCGAGCCGTGCGGTGCCCCACCACGAAGAAGGTGAGCGCGGTGAGCGTCGAGATGGTAGTGGCCGAGCTCGTGAGCGATCGAGAATCTGGTGCGGGGGTGATGCTCTCCTCCCCCGGCGTCGTACTTGGTGTTGAAGATGAGCAGGAATCGTCTCTTGTCCCGGTGGTATTCGAGCTGGCCATCGAAGGCGTCGCCCAGGTCGGCTCCGCAAAGGCGGAGCCGACGGCGGCCTTCGTGGGCGGCGATGGCGAGTGGATCGACTGGAACCGAGTAACCGTAGGCTTCCAGGACCTCGCCGGCCTTCTCAGCGGCGAGCTCCTGGCGCCCCGCCTCAATCTTCCAGGCGAGGCTCGTCTTCTTCGCCGTAGTCATTGTCGTCTGCGAGGGCAGCATTGCGCAGCTCCTCGAGCTTGCGCGCGGTTTCGGGGTCGAGCTCTCCGGCGTTGCGGTTGAGGACGAGCATCTCGTCGTTGACAGCGCAGTCCTCTTCGGAGTAGCTCGTGGGCAGTGGCCGGAAGCGGCGCCGCGGTTTGCCCGCCACGACGCGGTGGACGATGCGTTCGATCTCTTCCTTCGAAAGCTGCTCGTGCTCGGCGGCGTCGTACTCCGCCTGCGCTTGCTCAAGGGAGAGGGGCG
This sequence comes from Planctomycetota bacterium, assembly GCA_027083445.1. Classification (GTDB taxonomy): domain Bacteria; phylum Planctomycetota; class UBA1135; order UBA1135; genus JALWOP01. The sequence goes on from JALWOP010000171.1 coordinate 20,381, forward strand.
TGAAGCCCCTCTGCCGGGCAACTTGGCGGAGCAGCTTCTTGAGAGCGTCATTCTCGTGAGGGCTCATCTGCTACTCCTTTCGAGCTGGTGCGAGGCCTCGGCGGGCGAGCTCCCCGCTGATTCGCCTGTGTGCCTTACTACGTGCGGTGTGAACCGCCGCGACGGAGGTTTCTAGCCTGTCGGCGAGCCGCTCGTTGTCGGCCTGACCGTTGGCGGCCATGTCAGCGAGGACGACCTCGCGTTGCTGGGGCGACAGGACGTGGTCGATGATGTCGTTCAGGGCCTCGGTGAGCTTCTGGAGCTCCGGGTTGTCGCTGAAGTCCTCGGCCACGCTCCAGGGGTCGACGTGCTCGGAGGGATCCTCGACGAGGTCGAGTCTCTGCCGGTCGGCCTGCCGCAGATAGTCGATGGCAGCGTTCCGCGCGATCGCGAGGAACCACGCACCGAGGGTCCCGCGGGTGTCGTCGAACTGGCTGATCTTCCGCCAGGCGTGGAAGGCGGCCTGGTTGAGGACCTCCTCGATCTCGTCTGGCGCGAGGACGTCCCGGTAGGTCTTCCGAAGTGCTCCCTTGATAGCCGGGCCGTGAGCCTCGAGGAGGGAACGGAGGCCCTCCTCGTCGCGGTCCATGATGAGGACCGCGATCGTGGTGTCGTCGAGCTGCTGGGGTGCAGGGTCGTTCAAGGCTGGGCCTCCGTCCCTCTATACGCTCGCCCCTTACCACGGGGCCAGGGGTAAGCCTGGTAAGGCCAGAGCGTAGCTCTCCAGGGGGGGCCCCTCCACGAAAGGCCGCTCGGGGCTGCTCGAGCGCGGCGGATGCGGCAAGGCGGTCGTCGCCCGGCAGGACGTCCAGACGGCGATCCAGTACATCACATGGACAGACGGGGGAGAGCACCTGCTCTTCCACAGGAAGAGAAGATCATGACCAAGCAGAAGACGACCTGCCGGCCTGTCCGGACCGGCAAGAAGCCGGGGCCGAAGTCGGTTCAGGTGAAGCCCCACAGCCGCAGCAAACCGAAGCGCATCGGGCGCCGCTGCCGCTAGGGAGTGAACATGAACATGAAACCGTTCGAAGTCGACGTCCCTTGCCCTCGCTGCGGCAGGCGGTTCAAGGAACGGATGGCGAACATAAGGCCGGGCTGTAGGAGGACGTGCCCGAGCTGTAAGGCGAGCATCCGCTACACGGGCGATGATGCGAGCAAGGCGGAGCGCGACGTGAAACACTCCATCGAGGAACTCGAGCGCACGGTCCGCGACCTGAACCGAAAGCTGCGCTTCTAGACTGAAGTTCGACGGGATGTCCCAGCCCAAGTCCGCACAGCCTCGATGGTTGCGAGCGACATGGTGGTCGCGGTTCTGACTACACCGCGATCTGCTTGAGCAGGTCCAGAGCCCTTCGTTGCT
>JALWOP010000172.1 GCA_027083445.1 Planctomycetota bacterium
TCCCAGTAGCCCACCGCCCTTGCCCGCCCGGGGATCGGCCATCTCCCCATCGGCCGCCAGGGCCGCCAGGGCCTCCTTCTTGCCCCCTCGGCCCATGCGTGAGCCCAGGCCCAGCTTGCCCATCTTCTTCATCATCCCCTTCATGTCCCGGTAGCGCTTGAGCAGCTCGCTGACCGCGTTCAGCTCCTGGCCCGCCCCGCGGGCGATGCGTCGGCGCCGGGACATGTCGATGATCCCCGGCTGGATGCGCTCCAGGGGCGTCATCGAGGTGAAGAGGGCTTCGAGCCGGTCCATCTGGCGCTCGTCGACGTCCAGGTCGGAGAGCCCGCCCATCCCCGGCATCATGCCCAGGATCTTCTTCATCGGACCCATGCGCCGGACCATGCGGATCATCCCGAGCATGTCCTCGAGGGTGAAGTCCCCCATGACCATCTTCTCGAAGCTGGCCTGGGCTTCATCCTCGTCGATCTTCTGCTGCGCCTCCTCGACCAGGCCCACCACATCCCCCATCCCGAGGATGCGCCCCGCCATCCGCTCGGGGTGGAAGGGACCCAGATCGTCGACCTTCTCGCCCGTACCGACGAAGAGGATCGGGCAGCCGGTGATCTTCTTCAGGCTGACCGCCGCCCCGCCGCGGGCGTCGCCGTCCATCTTGGTCAGGATCACCCCGGAGAGTGAGAGACGCTCGTGGAAGGCCTTGGCCGACTGCACCGCGTCCTGGCCGGTCATGGCGTCGACCACGAGCACCTGATCGTCGGGACGGGTCGCCCTGGCGATCTCCGCCACCTCGGCCATCAGCTCATCGTCGACGTGCAGCCGTCCCGCGGTGTCGAGCAGGACCACGTCCCTTCCGGTCGCCTTGGCGTGGGCCACCCCACGCAGGCAGACCTCGGGGGGAGCCAGGCCCGGCTCGTGGAAGACCGGGATGTCGATGCGCCTGCCGAGAACCTGGAGCTGCTCGACCGCCGCCGGGCGCTTGACGTCCGCGGCGACCAGGAGCGGCCGTTTGCCCTGCTTCTCGGCCAGGTACTTGGCCAGCTTGGCGCAGGTGGTCGTCTTGCCGGCCCCCTGAAGCCCCGCCATCAGGATCACCGTCGGGGGTTTCTTGGCAAAGGAGAGGCTCGCCCCCTCCGGCCCCATCAGCTCGACCAGCTCGGCGTGGACCGCGTGGATGAACTGGTCGGAGGCGCTGACCCCCTTGAGCCGTCGCTCCCCCAGGGCACGCTCGCGAACCCGCTCGCTGAACTCCTTGGCGAGCTGGAAATGGACGTCCGCCTCGATCAGGGCTTGGCGGACGGCGGTGAGCCCCTCGGAGATGTTCTCCGCGGTCAGCTCACGCTGGCCGCGGAAGAGGCCGAAGGAGCGGGAGAGGCGGTCGGTGAGGGACTCGAACATGGCGCTTCGGCGGGGTTATAGCACGCTCCCCCCC
>JALWOP010000173.1 GCA_027083445.1 Planctomycetota bacterium
CCAGAATGGCTCCATCGGCTTACAATCCCTCGCTTCCCGCCCAACTCTGCCCCTCTCTACCCTGAAGCGATCCCGTCGGCACCACCCGGGAACTGCGTCGTAGCCGTTCCAGGAAACAGGATCTAGCTAGGGGCGTGGGTCAGCTCCGCGGGAAGCTCGAGGTCGGTCAGGCTGCGCAGGAAGGCCAGGAGGTCCGCCTTCTCATCGTCGCCCAGGTGCAGGGGCTGAAGGATGGTCTCGGTGGTCGGGGGATCGCTGCGGGTACCGGCGCGCGTGCTGTAGAAATCGATCACCTCCTCCAGGGAGGCGAAACGTCCATCGTGCATGTAGGGGGCGGTAGCCGCTACGTTGCGCAGGGAGGGGGTCTTGAACTCCATGCCCCCGTGGCGGTGGGCGGGGAGGTTTCGAATCTTGAGTCCGGCGGGACCTTCGGGTGCATCGGACCAGGGGCCGGTCCCGAGGAACTCGGAACGACGCAGCGCCTCGATGCCTCGGCTGCGTCCCGGATCGCTCCCGTCGAGACCGATGTCGTGGAACTCGAGGTCGCTGAACAGGGGCCCGCTGTGGCACAGATGGCAACGCGCCTTTCCGAGGAAGAGGGCCAGGCCCCTCCTGGCCGCGGGACTGAGGGCGGCAATCTTCTCTTCATCGTGCTCGCGCAGGCCCTCGACGAAGCGATCGAAGGGAGCTCTCCCTGCGATCAAGCGGCGCTCATAGGCCGCGATGCACTTGCCCACGTGCACGTAGGCGGCGGTCGCAGCTTCGCGGTCCTCGGGCGTCATCCCATCCCATGCGCGTTGGTGAGGGTGGTAAAAGTGCCCCCCGGCCGGGTGGGTATGTCCCCCGTAGATCCCGGGTCGTTTCTCCCGACTCTGGGCGGCGTGCTGGGCGGCCAGGATGTGAGCGTGATCGTCCCTGGGGACCGGCCGGCCGCTGGGGGGGAAGCGCTCCCGGTCACCAAGGGGGGGAAGGGGGCCGAAGAGTTCCTCGTATTCGCTGCGCAGGAGCGGATCGTCGGCGATGACGTGCGCGACGAGCAGGCGCGAGGCAGCGTGTTCGAGTGGGGATTCGAAGGGTACCAGGGCCTGGGCCCAGAGGGAGTCGGCCCGGCCGTCCCAGAACAGCCAACGCTGGTAGGCGCAGTTGATCAGGGTCGGAGTGTGTCGCTCGAGGGGCAGGAGTCCGACCGCGACCGGGAGTCCATCGGTGAAGGCCTGCTCGGGGTGGTGGCAGCTCGCGCAGGCACGATCCCCGTCACGGGAGAGGCGCGTGTCGAAGAAGAGGCGCTGCCCGAGGCGGGCCGGGTGCGGTGGCGGCCGTGGGGCCACGGGATCGGGGTGGGCACCGCGATCAGCGCGGCCCGCACCGTGGACTTCTCGATGGACATCGTGGAGGTGGACGGCCGGGCCGTGGCCAAGCGGGGCAAG
>JALWOP010000174.1 GCA_027083445.1 Planctomycetota bacterium
CCGCGCCGGAACGGATGTCGGGGACGCTGCCGATGGCGTAGGGGGCCCCGATCAGGGCGTAACTCGAGCAGAGGGAGACGGCGCGGCCGAAATCGCCCGGATAGATCGGGACGTCGGAGGGCGCGAACATCTCGGTCTCGACCCAGGCGCCGCTCGCGTCGCGCTCGAGCAGGTAGGCGGTGCCGCGAATCTCGCTGCCGACCTTACCGTAGGGTGCACCGACCAACAGGCGACCATCGTGAAAATCGAGGCCCATGCCGAACTCGTCCCCGCCCCCGGAGTTGAGTGACGCGTTGGAGGCTTGGATCTCCTGGGTCAGGACCCAATTCCCGGGCGGGGGACCTTGACGCTCGAAGATGAAGACCGTGCCGACATGGTAGACGTCGTTGCCGACGGGAACGGGCTGGCCGACGGCGATGACGTCGTCGTCGACGGCGACGGCTAGACCGAACCCACCCCAGTCGAGGGGGGTGGGGTCTTCGAGGGTGGCGGTCTCGACCCAACCGTTCGCGGTGTGCTCGAAGACGATGGCCATACCTTGCCAGCCCTTGAGGGCGCCCAGGACGGCTACGTCCCCGTGGAGGTCGAGGGAGATCGAAGCTCCGCTCCACCATGGGGTATGTGGGAGGGGCCTCGGTACAAGTTTCTGTTCCAATACGAGGTCGTGGCCGATGTGCCTGAAAACGTAGGCCGCACCCTTGCCGTCGCCTGCCTGGTCATCCCCACGGGCGCTGAGGAGCACTCGGTCACCACTGATAGAGACGACCTCACCCAGCAGCTGCAGCTCGACTCCATCGGGGTACGCGCGCGAAACCTCTACCCACGTGTCACCGGCGGGTTCGAGTAGATATGCGGCGCCCGGGGAACCCTTTGAGGTGTCTGGGCTGCTTGAGCTGTCGTAGGGCGCTCCCACCACCCCGAATTCACCCGTGAAGGCGAGACCGCCCCCAAACTGCTGCAGTCTCATATTCTCGCGCGCATGCAGGTTTGCTACCAGTCGCCAACCCGAGGCGGAGCGTCGAAAGCCGAAAACGGATCCCTCGGATCTCCAGACACCCTCGACGATATTGTCGATGGGTTCGCCGAGCCAGGCCATGTCATCCACCGCGGAAACGGAATCCCCCAGGAGCTCCTGGAACTCGATGTCATCCACTTCCGGTGGCACCACCAACTTCGCCGTCTCGAACGTCTGTGCGCTCACCACGCTCGATGCTGCCAGACCAATGATCGCGATCGCCCAGCGCCTCATGTTCCAATCCTTCTTTAATTGATCCACAGAGTCCATCCACATCACTTGAAGGTGACGGCCACGGCGCCTGTGAAGTTGGAGGTGGTGGTGGGGTTTTGGTCGCGGTACCAGGCCTGGAAGTGCCAGGTCTCTCCGGGCAGGAACTCGGCCGGCGGCGGGAGGGGCAGAGCCTTG
>JALWOP010000175.1 GCA_027083445.1 Planctomycetota bacterium
CCCGGCGTTCCCCACGGGCCCGGGCGAATACCGGAGCGGTCTCCACGGCTGCACATCCCCACCGGACATGCAGCCGTGAACTCGGTGCTCAGTGACCGGCAAGACCCGCTGGGCGGCGCTCGTAGGCCCCCATGTCGACGATCGGAGGGTCACCCATGCCCGTGTCCTTCCGTTCGCCATCCGCCTGGCGCGCCCGATTGTTCAGGTCGACGGGCAGGGGCTCGAAGCGATCGCCGTCCCCGTCCAGATCCAACCAATCCGGGCGCAGAAGCATGTTCCACCCGGCATCGACGCAGGGTGAATCCATCTCGAGCGTGAAATCGTCGTCGCTGGTGCCTGGTGACCCGTCCGCTCCAAAGGGGTCTCGGAACCTGGGGTAAAAGGGGATATTCCCCTCTCCCGGCATGGTTTCATAGCCCATGATGCAATTTGCCGTGAGCTGGTAAACCTCGGGATCCCAATGATCCCCTCCGACCTGACCGTACTCCGTGTAGTTGTTGCTCGCTCCGTTGGCCCAGAGGATGGAGTTGCTGATCTCGACATGGGGCTGCGCGGAGAGCTCGGTGTTCGCATCGTAGAAGCATCCAGCCCCATACCCTCCCGTTGCATAGTTGGCATAGAAAGTGCAATTCGCGATCCGGATGCGGTAAGCGCCCTTCGAGCCCTGCCTGACGGAAATCGCCCCACTGGGAACGCCCGTGTTGCCATTGAATTGACAATTAGCAAACTCCACAACATGCTCTCCCCCAGGATTCATGCCCGTTAAGATGTCCACAGGGCCGGTCTCCTTGAATGACTTGTTGGAGGTGAATTTGCAGTTCCAGAAACGTACATCTCCGGTCACTGGGCTCGGCGCATCATCAAACTCCGGATTCCGGAGAGCGACCAATCTCCGGCCCCGCCTCCATCCGTCATACTCCTTATATATCGTCTCCAGCCACAGGTAGACCAACGCCGCGCCACCGCTAAGGCCAATATATTGTCCGCAGTCACGAATGTCACAGTTCCTGACAATACCGCCGTGCGCGACACTGCAACCCTGTCGGCAATCACGGATAACGCAATTACTTATCAAAGCATTGCTGGATTTAATGCCGCGAAACCTAAACTTCTCAATGATGAACCCATCGATAATCGCTGCGCGTGGTAAGCGCGGTGACTCGTAGGCATCATCAAAACCCGGAAAGAAGTTTGTCACATGCCGATAATAGCCAGCGATAATACCTGTTGCGATGTTATCTTCGGTATTCCCCCCCCCAGGAGTGTCGTCACCATTTACATCCCCGGATAGGATTACGGGGTGTAGGCTCGGATCCCTCTGATGCTTGTCGGTCTCGTTTCCCGCAAAGCCTCCTAAACACGCAACTCCTGGAGGTATCACTGCCAAGCTCGATAGAGAGGCAGTAGTCGACCGATATGTCCCCTCCGCAACCCAGATTTCAATCTCTCGATCTGGGTAGATCGGCCATCCGTAGTAAAAGAAATCGCTTGCATCCGAGAGAGACTGGAAAGCCGTTTCCCAGCTCAACCCATCCCCCCCCGGCGCTGCATCGACGTCAACGTATAGGCGCTTTGGGTAGGGCAATGGATCGATGACCCCCTTGGCAACGATGGTAACACCGAGCAGATTGCCGTAGATGACGGAACCATCATCCTGGACAGCCTGGGGTTGTAGGTAGAGTGTCCGAGCGAGATCGCCCAGCCAGGGCTTGCCGACTCCCGCGTAGGCCATCAGCTTCGTGACCGGAAGGCTTACCCGCAAGTTGCCTGATTCCGGTACGACACCCAGGTCAATTCCGGCAAAGCCGATCGTGCTCCCGATGAAATCTATGCCCTCCTCCTCGCCAATGACCTGAAAAGCCGTGCGGGTACTTCGGCGTAGGACAATGCGTGTTCCAGGTACGCCATGTACGGCTAGATCGTACGTATCACCCGTTTCCACCACCGGCTTTGCCACCAATCGAGGCAGATGTTCCGCACGGATCTCCAGGCTGGAACCATCTTCGACCTCGTACGGATCTCCATCAGGGCCGCAGTAATTACACGCGGACTTATAGTCCCCTCCCCAGCCCCCATCCCCCGGGATGAGCGCGGAATCTTGGGACACGTGAGCAGATGCACCCCCCAATACTCGTATTCCTGGTCCGCCTTTTCCCACACAGCCTGCCTCGCAACTGTCGGGTCCTTGCGCGCCCCTTAGGAACCCCGCCTCCACCCATACTTCGGACCCATCCACATACATTCCCGCCGCACCGGGGTTATGCTGGGGCCATCCAGTCATCCAAGTGTAATCAGCGGGATAAAAGGCTGCCACTCGCGAATTGCGAATATCGATGGCCCCAGGGTCCGCAAAGTCGCTAGAAGCGGTATAGCCGTCCACCACGACATCCAACGAGTCCTTGACTTGCAGGCCCGCTAGGTAATCCGTACTAGTACAGTGGAAGATGCGGACAGAGCCTTCGCAGGAATCGACCACGAGGCCCTCAGTCGTCCCAGAATACTCGACCAGATGGAACGCAAGGCGGCTGATCACGACCTGCTTCCAGTCGGAGAGGTTTTTCACGACAGCATTCTCCACAAATGGGAACGAGTCTTTTTCCCCGATTACACGCAGGTCCTTGTCGTCGATCGTGAAAGGCTGGTAGAGCATGTCTTCGGCGAGCAGGGGCCGCACGAGGATCGTGTCCCCGTCCTCGGCAGCATCCACGGCATCGGCGATCTCCGTGAAGTCGCCGCCGCCATTGCCGTCGACGATCCAGAGGTGGGTGGAGGCGGGCTTGGATGCGGTCCAGCCCATCGGGGACCGGAACATGGGAAGAGCGAGCATGGCGAGCAAGACGCAGTGGGAAGTGCGCATGGCGGAATCTCCAGGCTGTGAAGGATGCAAACTCAGGAAAGAAGCGGGCTCGAAAACCCGCTCCAGCGTACCACCCGGCACCAATCTCGAAACTCTGAGACCCTCCTCTCCCCCGGCGACTCGCCCAGCACGGCGCGGGGGCCACCATCCCGCCCCTTGGAGGGGTGCCCGAGGTGACTAGCAGATCCTTTGGACCCCCCCCCCCGAGTCCTTCCGAGCGATCCAGGAAGGCACCAGCGGATTGCACCCTGCGGACCAGGGGATCCACATCTGGCTTCATCCGGCCACGATGTCCCACACGGGCGGGCAGCGGCGGGGTGGATGCTTCGTCCCGCTTACAGGCGGTAGGCCTCGTCGGTGGGACGCAGGGGGCGCTTCAGGTGCAGGGGACGGCGCAGGCCGCCCGGGCCGGGGGCGGGGTGGGTCAGCGCCTTCCACTCCTCGTAAACCTCGCGCGAGCGGGCCGTGTCGACCAGGATGTCGCCGTATGCGTCGGTCCCGTGGGCGCGCTCGATACGCACCTTCTGGTGCCAGCAGTGCATGCCGCTAGCCGGATCGGGCTGCACCGGGAAGGTGAGGTTCTGATTGACCCCGGTCTCCTGCCAATGAATGCGCTCGGTATCTGCATCGGGGCTGGCAAAGGGGTGTACGCCTTGGCGCTGGCGAAAGAGAAAACGCCCCCCCTGGCGCTCCAGGTCAACGCGCGCACTCCCCAAACCACTGCCGCTGCTTGGGAAAAGGCGCCAACGCCCCAGGTGGTGCGAGCAGGCGACCACCCCGGGGTGGATCCCCTCGGTCACCCAAACGCGGGGCACGAAGTAGCCGATCCGCGTGTAGACCCGCGCCAAATCCCCCGTCTCCAGCCCAAAATAGGCCGCGTCCTCTGGATGCATCCACAGGGGATTGGTGTGGCTGATCTCCTGCAACCACTTGGCGTTGGCACTGCGGGTGTGGATCAACGTCGGCAGGCGGAAGGTGGGCAGTAGCGCCCGCTCGCCGGCAAGCAAGTCGAGCTCGCCCCAATGCACCTGACTGCGTTGGTAACCGGGGACCGCTGCCTCGGCAAAACCCCATTCGGCCAGGGTCGGCGAGTAGAACTCGAGCTTGCGCGAGGGGGTCGCAAAGCCCTCCACCCGCCGGCCATCCTCGAGTTCGAGCCCCTCCCCTGCGGGGGCGGCATAGCGCTCCTGGCCCGGATAGGGCAGCTCATAGGCGCCATAGCGCTGCATGTACGCCAGGGGCGAGAGCCCCTCGGCCGCAGCCTTCTCCTTCAAACCGGGCACGTTCTCAAAGACGTCGGCCCAGTACTCCTCCATCGAAATCGGAGTGTCCTGGCTTTGCTTGGACTCGAAGTACTTGCGTATACCCAAGCTTCCGTCGGGATCGATGCGCCAAGTGAGCGCGATCCAAAACTCAGCCTCCTCCCAAACCAGGCCCGGGTTGGTTCCCACGGTGACCTCGGCGGGATGCCCCTCCAAACGGGCGAATTCTCGCCCCACCGGCTGCCGGAAGCCGATCCAGTTCCCCGCATGGGTCTCCTGACTCATCAGGTCGTGGCGCTCCGAAGCGAGCCCCATGGGAAGCACGTAGTCCGCCCACTGGGCCGTCTCGTTCCAGGTCGGCGTGAGGGCCACGTGGCAGCCGATACGCCCGGGCTCCTCGAACATCTCGATCCACGAACAGCCGTCGGGGTTGGTCCAGATCGGGTTGTAGACGCGGGTGAAATAGGTGTCGATGCGGGCGTCCTGGTCGCGCAGGAGATGGGGCAAGAGGAAGCTCATCTCGTAGTGAGCCAGGGGCCACTCCCGCGGCCAGTTGCGCTCGTTCCAGCGCCCCACCGGGGGCGGCATTTCGCTTGGATGGGGGTGAGCCTTGTCCCAGGAGTTGGGATTCAGACCACCGGGAGTCCCAACCGAACCGGAAAGGGCATGCAATAGCAGGAGCGAGCGAACCGTCTGCCAGCCACCGAGGTTTCCCGCGGCGGTGTTGCGCCACAGGTGGCTCGCGAAACGACTGCCGGCAGCCGCGATCCGGTCGGCGAGGTACTCGACCGTGCCCGGCGAGATGCGGCACTCCTCGATCGCGCGCTCGGGGGTGTACTCGGCGTAGAGTTCACCCAGCTTCTCGATGAAGCGCTCAAACGTCCCGGGACCGCCGGAATCCTCCGCGGCGAGGTACTCGCGCCAGTTGAGCCAGCGACGCATGAACTCCCGATCGATACGGTCGGTACGCAACAGCTCACGCGCCACGGCGAGCAACATACAGGCCTCGGTCCCCGGCCAGGGGGAGATCCAACGATCTGCGTGGGTCGTGGTGTTGGAAAGGCGCGTATCGACGACGGCGATCTTGGCTCCGCGCTCCTTGGCCTCGATCAAGCGCTGGGCGTGCGGATTGAAATAGTGCCCGGTCTCCAAATGCGCCGAGAGAAGCAGAATGAACTCCGCGTGCTCGTGGTCGGGAGAGGGTCGATCCGCTCCGAACCAGAGGCTATAGCCCAGCCGCGCCGAGGCGCTGCAGACATTGGTGTGGGAGTTGTGGCCGTCGATGCCCCAAGCCTGGAGCACCCGCAGGGCGAAGTGGTCCTCGCCGGGTCGCCCCACGTGATAGACGATCTCGTCATGGCGCTCTTCGAGCAGAGCCTTACGGATACGGCTGCCGATATCGTCCAGAGCCTCCTCCCAGGAGACCTCTTCCCACTCACCGCCACCCCGCACACCCTTGCGTCGCAGGGGCGTCAAGATGCGCTCAGGGTCTTCGATCTGATTGATCGTCGCCGGTCCCTTGGCACAGGTGCGTCCTCGGGATCCGGGATGTACCGGGTTGCCCTCGAACTTGATCGTCCTGCCACTCTCCTTATCGACGAAGGCCAAGAGGCCGCAGGCCGACTCGCAGTTGAAACAGATCGTCGGCACGCAGCGGTAGTGGCGTTCGACGCGCCTGGGCCAACTCGCGCCATCGAGTTCCGTCCAGTCATCCCAGCTTTCGGGGGGCGGTCCGACTTCGAGTTCCCAGGGGGAGGGGCGTCCTTGGTGCGTCGTCATCTCAACTGATCGGCAAGGCCTGGCCGGCACGGACGAGGAGGTCCTCCTCTACAAACATGGCCAAAAGGGCCAAGGCTGCGGAGGGGGCGAACAGGG
>JALWOP010000176.1 GCA_027083445.1 Planctomycetota bacterium
GATGTGAGCGGCGGGGGCCACTGCTCGGGGATATCGACAGGGGGGATGTCGCTCACCGACCCTCCTTGCGTGGGGAGCCCGTGAGGGCCCGCAGGACGAGTTCGAGATCCAGGGCTTCCCGATCCCGATGCCGGAGACGGCAGGAGTGGATCAGGTTGACGACGTGGCGCAGGAAGAGGGAGCTGTCCGAAGCACCGTGGAAGAATTCCCGGCGATAGGGAAGGCCGTGTTCGGCGAGGTACTTCAGGCAGCCCTCCCGCGAGACGACCGCACCGCCACCGAACGGGTCCAGGATCGTACCCTCCCCGCTCGGTCCGACGGCGAGGAGTACATGACCTGGGAAGGGCAGGAGTTCCGCTGCGAGACCCGCACGCCGAGCGACGAAGGCATAGATGGCGCAGAGGGTCAGCGGCATCCCCTCGCGTCGATCGATCGCTCGGTGCAGGTAGATGTTGTCGGGGTGGTGGAAGGCCTCGCTCGATCCGGCAAAGCCGACCTCCTCACCCAAGTAGCGTGCGAGTTCGAGTGCCTGGAGTCTGGCGGGAAGGGCGCGGGTACGGCGTCGAACCTCGTCGGCGAAGCTGTCGAGCACGGACCGATAGCCGCGCAGGTCTTCTCCCGGAGCGCCGTGGGCATCGAGCAGGAAGAGCCCCGTCTCCAAGTCCCGCGCCCCCCTCGCGGCGTAGCGCACGAGACGGCGGACGGCGCGCCGGCGGTCTTCGCGCAGGAGCAGCTCGCGCGCACGCCCGCGCACGCGTGGGGACTCGCTGCGGGTTGCTGCGCGCAGAGCGGGGAGGCCTCTCCGTCCCAGGCGAGCGAAGGCCCTGCGGACCTGTTGGAGGACCACGTCCGAGTCGTCGTCCAGGAGGTGGACGAGAAGCTGCGCATGGTCGCGTGCGTCGTGGAGGTGGGTCGGGATCGCCATCGTGGGGGCGGGCCGGTGTCCGGCCTGAGAATACGTCCATTATGCCTCCCCGGCGCGCCCTCGGGCCGCCTTGATGGGGCTCTCGACCCTCTCTACACTATTACGCCTCGAACTCCGGGTATGGACGTCCGCGGCAGGTGTGGACGCTCGACAGGACCCGTCACCCGGAGGACTCTCCCGGCCCGAAGAGCCGCCCGACCTCCCCTGGGATATGTCCACCGCCGACCTAGAACGCGTCGTCATCACCCACGCCTACCGCTCCCCGATCGGTCGCTACCTCGGTGGTTTCGCGGATCTGTCGGCCGCGGACCTGGGCTCGGCGCTCGTCACCGGGCTCTTCGAGCGCTCGGGGGTCGATGCGGGGGCCGTCGAGGAGACCCTCTTCGGTAACGGGCGTCAGGCAGGGGGCGGCCCCAACGTCGCCCGTCAAATCGCCGTGCGCAGCGGCGTTCCCGAGACGGCGACGGCGACGACGATCAACATGGCCTGCGGCAGCAGCCTGAAGGCCCTCGCCTTGGCCGCTGACGAAATCCGTCTGGGCCGGCGTCGCGTCGTCCTCGTCGGTGGGGTCGAGAGCATGAGTGGGCTGCCCTTCTTCCTGCCCAAGATGCGCCGGGGCTACCGGCTGGGGCACGCCCAGGTCGTCGACGCGATGTACAAGGACGGCTTCGTCTGTCCCCTGGCCGGAATGGTGATGGGGGAGACGGCCGAAAAACTCGCCCAGGATCTCGGCATCACCCGCGAAGAGCAGGACACCTTCGCCCTGGAATCCCAGCGCCGCGCGGCGGCGGCGATCGAGGCCGGCCGCTTCGAGGATGAGATCCTCCCGATCGAGGTTCCGGGCCGCAAGGAGAGCGTGATCGTGAGCGCCGATGAGCACGTCCGACCCGGGACGACCCTCGAAAAGCTCGCCAAGCTGCCTGCGGTCTTCGACCGAGAGAACGGCACGGTCAGCGCGGGGAACTCCTCGGGCATAACCGACGGAGCGGCAGCCCTGCTCGTGATGAGCGAGCGCGAGGCCGAGAGGCGTGGGCTAGAGCCCCTGGCGTGGGTCGGCGAGAGCCGCGAAGCGGGTGTCGATCCCAAGGTGATGGGCTTGGGGCCTGTTCCGGCTTGCCGCCTGCTGGAAGAGGCGACCGGCCGCGCCACCGGCGACTACGACCTGATCGAGCTGAACGAGGCCTTTGCAGCCCAGGTGATCGCCTGCGATCGCGAGCTCGACCTGCCCCATGAGCGCCTGAACGTCAATGGCGGCTCGATCGCCCTGGGACACCCGATCGGTGCCACCGGGGCCCGTATCGTGGTGACGCTCCTGCACGAGCTTCGCCGTCGCGACGGCGAGCACGGCCTCGCCACGCTCTGCATTTCCGGAGGCATGGGCCTCGCTACCGCCTTCCACCGCAGTTCCAAGGACTGATTGCTCCCATGAAGATCGAAAAAGTCGGCGTCGTCGGATGCGGCCTGATGGGCCACGGAATCGTGCAGATCGCTGCCCAGGGCGGCCATGAGGTCATTGCCCTGGACCTCGATTCGGGCGCCCTCGACAAGGGCATCGCCCGCATCGAGAAGAGCCTGGCCAAGCTGGCCTCCAAGGCTGTCGAAAAGGGGCGCCAAAGCGAGGAGGAGGCCCAGGCCTGGGTGCGCGATGTGCGCGCACGCATCACGCCGAGCACGGATATCGAGAGCCTGCGTGACCGGGACCTGGTCGTCGAAGCGATCGTCGAGAACCTGGAGATCAAGAAGAAGCTCTTCGCCGAGCTGGGCGAGAAGGTTCAGGCGGAGGGCATCCTGGCTTCGAACACCAGCTCCTTCCCCATCGGCGAGATGGCCGAGGCGAGTGGTCGCCCGAGCCGTTTCGTCGGCCTGCATTTCTTCAATCCCGTGCAGCTCATGCGTCTGGTGGAGGTCGTACGCACCGAAGCGACCGACGAGGATGTCTTTGCCGCCGCGCGCGCCTTTGGCGAAGCCTGCGGCAAGACCCCGGTCGCCTGCAAGGACACCCCCGGCTTCATCGTCAACCGCCTGCTCGTGCCCTACATGGTGGAGGCGATCGAGATGCTCGATCGGGGCGATGCCTCCAAGGAGGACATCGACACCGCCATGCAACTCGGCTGCGGCTACCCGATGGGCCCCCTGACCCTGACCGACTACGTCGGGTTGGACACGACCCTGTTCATCCTCGAAGGGTGGACCGAGCGGTATCCCGACGAACCCGCATTCCGCGTTCCCGCCTCCCTGCGCCAGAAGGTGAACGAAGGAAAGCTCGGTCGTAAGACCGGCGAAGGCTACTACTCCTGGCAAGGAGACAAGAAGTCGTGATTGCATCCTTGGCCCTGCTCGCTCCGCTCCTCGCCCAGGGCGCCACGCTTTCCTGGGAGGCCCCCAAGATCTATATCGAGGGAGAGCCCTTTCCCGTCACGATTCGAGTCGAGGTCCACGGTGAGGATCCGGTGGCTCTCCCGAGCTGGGATTTCGGCCCGAGTGCTTTCAGCGTCGGGGGTACACCCCTTGGGGAGCGTGCCGGTGAGAGCTTTCTGACCCTCGCTCCAGGTCAGGTCCTCGAGACCACCTTCGACCTGGGAGCGACCCTCGAAGGCCTCGAGCTCAAGGGACGGGCGGTGCAGATCGCCTTCGATCCGGCTGGAGGGGACCCGCGCGAGGTCGTCCGCTTGCAGATGGCGCCCCAGGGGATCGACTTCATGACCCTGCCCCAGGAGCAACTCGCGGACTACCAGGTCGTCATGCGCACGATCGCCGGGCCCCTCTGGATGGAACTCTGGCCGGACGTGGCGCCCAACCATGTGCGCAACTTCCTCGATCTGGCCTACACCGGCTTCTACGACGACAACGAGTTTCACCGCGTCATTCCCGGCTTCATGATCCAAGGGGGTGGCGCCAAGCCCGGCAAGCTGGCTCCCCGGACGCTGAAGAACGAGTTCAACGAGCGCCGGCATGTTCCCGGAGTGCTCTCCATGGCCCGCATGGGGGTCGACACCCGGGACAAGGACGGCAACGTCATTCCGGCCAACGACTCCGCCACCAGCGAGTTCTTCGTGATGCACGCCGTCTATCCCTCTCTCGACGGCAAGTACACCGCCTTCGGCAAGCTGATCGACGGCATGGATGTGGTCGAGAAGATCGTCCACAGCGGCAACCCGGCTTATCCCCCGCGTGACCCCCGGGCCCACAAGCCCGTCACACGGCAGACCATTTACAAGGCGATCGTCGTCAAGGCGCCCAAGCGCTGAAGCGACCCGTCATGACCTCTCCCCCCTTCTCTCTGCCATGAGCACTCCCCGCGTTCGACTCGAGACCAGCGCAGGCGACATGACCCTGGAGTTCTTCCCCGACAAGGCTCCCGGACACGTCGAGAATTTCCTCGCCCTGGCACGCAAGGGCTTCTACGACGGGACCCGCTTCCACCGGGTGATCGAGGGCTTCATGATCCAAGGTGGCTGTCCCAACACCAAGGACGGGGCCTCCGGCGCACCGGGGACCGGCGGCCCGGGCCACTCGATCGACGCTGAGTTCAACGACGTCCATCACGAACGCGGGATCCTCTCCATGGCCCGGGCTCAAGATCCCAACTCCGCCGGTAGCCAGTTCTTCCTGTGTCACGGCGAAGCCGGTTTCCTCGATGGCCAGTACACCGCCTTCGGGCGCATCATCGAGGGACTCGATGTCCTGGACAAGATCGCGGGGGCCCCCTGCCGGCCTGGGGGAGAGGGTTCCACCCCAGTCGATCCCGTGCGGGTCGATAGGGCGGTCGTGATCGAGGCCACTGCCCCCGAAGGAGCGGAGCAATGAGTTACGAGAACATCCTCTACGAAGCAGGGGACGGCGTGGCGCGCGTCACGGTCAATCGCCCCGACAAGCTCAACGCCCTCAACCACCAAACCTTGACGGAGCTGGCGGCCGCCTTCGATGCCGCGGCGGCAGACAGCGCGGTGCGTGTGGTATTGGTGACCGGTGCCGGCGAGAAGGCCTTTGTCGCCGGCGCGGACATCGGCGAACTCCTCGAGGTTGCAGGCCAGGGAGACAAGGCGGCTGAGTTGGCGGCTTTCGGGCAGAGCGTCTTTCGCCGCCTGGACACCCTCGGCAAGCCTTCGGTCGCCATGGTCAATGGGTTTGCCCTTGGTGGCGGGTGTGAACTCGCCCTGGCTTGTACCCTGCGCACGGCGGCGACCAGCGCCCGGATGGGCCTTCCCGAGGTGGGGCTGGGGATCATCCCCGGGTACGGCGGCAGTCAGCGCCTGGCGCGAATCGCCGGTCCCGCAGTCGCGCGGGAGTGGATCCTGACCGGCGCGATGTTCGGCGCCGAGGAAGCCCACCGCGTCGGAGTCATCAACCGGGTTTTCCCTCCCGAAGAGCTCGAGGCCGGGACCCTCGAGCTGGTCGCGAGCATGCTCGACAAGGCGCCGCTCGCCCTGCGTTTCGGCATCGAGGCTGTCCTGCGCGGATGGGACATGGACCAGAGCGAAGGTGAAAAACTGGAGACCGAATTCTTTGGCAAGGCGGCGATGACCGAGGACATGCGCGAGGGCATGAGCGCCTTCCTCGAGAAACGCAAGGCCGTGTTCAAGGGCTGCTAGGCGGGCCCGGAAAGCGGGCCCGAGAAAGCGGGCCCGAGAAAGCGGGCTCGGGAAAGAGGCCCTCCAATCGGGTCCCAGGGTGAGGCTCGTCGATGAGCCCGCAGAGTGAGCCCCGCAGAGTGAGCCTGCCATCGTCGGTCGCCACCTGGCGGCCACCTCGACCACGAACGGCGACCTGCCCATCAAGTGGCTGTCGCCCCTGATCGGAGATACCCATGACTCAAGACGTCGTCATCGTTGCCGGAGCCCGCACCCCCATGGCCGAGTACGTCGGCACACCCGGGTTCGGCAAGTTCAAGGACGTTTCCGCGTTGCAGCTCGGGGCGCACGCCGCCAAGGCGGCGCTCGACCGTGCCGGAATGGACCCCGCCGGCCTGCAGCACGTCATCATGGGCAACGCCCTGCAGACGTCCTTGGACGCGATTTATGGCGCACGCCACGTCGGCCTGCGGGCCGGCGTGCCCAGGGAGGTTCCGGCCCTGACGGTCAATCGCCTGTGCGGCTCGGGCATCCAATCGGTGATCGAGGCAGCGCATCTCATTCAGAGCGGCGAGGCCGAGGCGACCCTGGCCGGCGGGATGGAGAACATGAGCCAGGCGCCCTATGTCCTCTATGGAGCCAGGCGCGGCTTCCCCTTCGGGAAGGCTCCCCAGATGCAGGACATGCTCTTCGCCTCCCTCTACGACCCCTATGCCGACTCGTACATGGCCCAGACCGCGGAGCGCATCGCGGTGCGCCTCGGCATCAGCCGCGAGGCCCAGGACGAATACGCCTTGCGCAGCCACAAGCTCGGCGCGGCGGCGGTGGCCGAAGGCCGCTTCGCCGAGGAGATCGCGCCGGTGACGGTCAAGACCCGAGGGGGCGAGGTAGTCGTCGACACCGACGATCACATCAAGCCCGATACCACCCTCGAGGCCCTCTCCAAGCTTCGTCCCGCCTTCGGCAAGGACGGCACGGTCACGGCCGGCAACGCCTCGGGGATCGTCGATGGAGCCGCTGCCCTGGTCGTGACCAGTGGCCGGCGAGCCCAGGCGGACGGACTGGAAAAGCTGGCCTACGTGCGCGGCTGGAGCACGGTGGGCGTCGACCCCAAGGAGATGGGTATCGGTCCCGTTCCCGCTATTCGCACCCTGCTCGAGCGCAGCGGGGTCGCCCTGGGTGACATCGACCGCTTCGAAATCAACGAGGCCTTCAGCGCCCAGTACCTGGGATGCGAGAAGGAGCTCGAGCTCGACCGCGAGCGCTGCAACGTCAACGGCGGGGCGATCAGCCTGGGTCACCCCTTGGGTGCGACGGGAACTCGCCTCCTGTTGACCCTCGCCTATGAGCTGCGCCGCTCGGGCGGCCGCTATGGCGTGGCAAGCGCCTGCATCGGTGGAGGTCAGGGCATCGCCATGTTGATCGAGAACCCCTCTGCCTCCGCATGAATCCCTTGATCCACACCACGGCGGACGGGCAAGCCGTCGTGCGTCTGACGCCCGGGAAGCGCGTCCTGTTCCTGACCAAGGACCTGGACAAGATCCGTGCGCAGCTCGAGGGCCGTCTCGAATTGCGTATGGAGGATGTCGACCCGGCGGACCTTTTGGACGACATCAACACCGACACGATGACTCCCGCCTGGGTTTGCTTCCGTCACAAGCCGGAAGACATCGCCCTGGATGCCTACGCGGGGCTGCTCGATGCGGAGGGGGAACGGGTTTTTCCCCACCGTTCGCTGCACGACGCGGACTTCGAGGTCATCGTCTCGGGACAGCGCAAGGGAACCGGATCGAGCCGCGAGACCGCGCCCCAGGCCGAGAAGTGGTCGGGTATCCACCTGGTCATCGCCTCCTCCTTCGCACCCATTCACGCCCGCAACAACGTCAACTTGGGGCAACTGATGGGCAACTACGCCCAGCTCGAACGCCTCCAGGCGGGGGCTGAGATTCCTCTCGAGGAGTTCACCCGGGACTACGACCCGATCACCCGGGCCATCCTGGAAGCGGGAGGACTCTTTCCCTTCGCTGCCCGCTACGCGCGCGGGGAGATCGCCGTGCCGCTGCCCCCGACGGAGCAGCGGCCGATGAACATCACCGAAAAAATCCTGGCGAGCAAGCTGCTGGGCTCCTGTGGCGATGGGGGACACTGCGCGCAATCCGACGGATCTCCATCCGACGGGTCTGGACCGGCCTATGTCCAGCCCGGGGACGTCTGCTTGGTCCATGTCGATGGCGGGTATAGCCACGAGTTCACCACCGCCCAGGTGCACTGGTTCCTGGGCCAGGAGTTCGGCGAGGACTACACGATTCCCGACGCTTCGAAGTTCGCCATCTTCGAGGATCACCTGCTCTACGCAACGGGCGTGGCTCGCATGGCCCCCTTCCGGGAGCAGATCGAAACCCTGCGCCGCCTGCAGCACGATTTCCAGGCCCACACCGGGGTGAGGGACTACTCTGCGCGGGAGGGAGTCTCCCCGGGCATCTGCCACCAGATCGCTCGCGAGGAGTTTGTCGATCCCGGCGACTTCATCCAGGCCACCGACTCCCACACCTGCATGGGCGGTGCGAACAATGCCCTGACCTATGGAGTCGGAGCGACCGAGTACGCTGCCTTGATCCGCTCGGGGTTCACCTTCGTCAAGGTTCCCGAGAGCATCCGCTTCGAGCTGGTCGGCAAGCTGCAGCCGGGCGTGATGGCCAAGGACGTGATCCTGCACATCCTCGACACCTACGCCAAGGAAGAGGCCACCCTGGACCGCGTGATGGAATTCGGTGGTCCAGGGCTGGCGACACTCTCGATGGACGAGCGAGCCACTCTTTGCAACATGGCTACCGAGTGTTCCGCCAAGTCCGGGGTCTGCGAGGGCGATGCGCGCACGGTCGAGTGGCTCGCCGCCCGGTGGCCAGGCCGGGATGCGCGGGAGATCGAAGCGGCCCTCGTGCAGCCCGACGCGGGCGCGAGCTACGCAGGGGGGGTGCACACGATCGACCTGGGATCGATCCGAGCCATGGTCGCCGAACCGGGGGACCCGACCTATGGTCGGGTGATCGCCGATCTGGAGCAGGTCGACATCGACATCGCCTATGGCGGCTCCTGCACGGCCGGCAAGAATGCGGATATGGACGCCTACGCCGAAGTCCTCAGCGAGGCCCTAAAGGCTGGGCTGCGCATCGCCGAAGGCGTGCGCATGGTCGTTCAGTTCGGATCGGCCACCGTCCAGGAGTACGCTCGCGCCAAGGGGTACCTCGAGGTTTTCGATGAGGCCGGAGTCGAGATCATCAACCCCGGCTGTGGGGCCTGCATCGGCTGCGGCCCCGGCGTCTCCGAGAAGCGTGAGCAGGTGACGATCAGCGCAATCAACCGCAATTTCCAAGGGCGTAGCGGACCTGGACGCCTCTATCTGGGTTCACCCGCCACCGTGGCGGCGAGTGCCGTTCTCGGGCACATCGCCGCCTATCGCCCCGGCATGTTTCGCGCTCCGGCGCGTGTCTGAAGGAGCCGCGAAGATGACTGAGTACCACATTGCCTCCATCCCCGGTGACGGGATCGGTCCCGAAGTGACGCGGGAAGCGTTCAAGGTCGCCCGTGCCGCCTCCGAGCTCTACGGCTTCAAGCTCGATGTCAACGAGCTGCCCTACGGGAGCGAGCATTTCCTGGCCACCGGCGAGATCTTCCCCGATGCTGCCTTCGAGGAGGTGCGACAGCAGGACGCCATCTTCCTGGGGGCGATCGGAGATCCGCGCATCGAGCCCGGCAAGATCGAGTACGGCATCATCGCCAAGTGCCGCTTTGACCTGGACCTGTACGTCAACCTGCGCCCGATCAAGCTCTTGGATGAACGTCTGTGCCCCCTCAAGGAGAAGGGCCCGGCGGACATCGACATGGTCATCGTGCGCGAGAACACCGAAGGCGCCTATACGGGCATGCACGGGTTTGCCCACAAGGGACAGTCTCACGAGGTTGCCACCCAGACGATGGTCTACACCCGAGAAGGGGTGGAGCGCGCCATTCGCTACGCCTTCGAACTGGCCGTCGAGCGGGACAAGGAACGGCGCGTGACTCTGATCGACAAGGCCAACGCGGTTCGGGCCCACGACCTCTGGACTCGCGTCTTCGCAGAGGTGGCGGAGGACTACCCCTCGATCTCTACCGACCACGCCTACATCGACGCCGCCTGCATGTGGATGGTCAAGAACCCCGAATGGTTCGACGTGGCGGTGACGCCCAACCTCTTCGGGGACATCATCACCGATCTGGGAGCCATGCTCCAAGGGGGCATGGGGATCGCCGCTTCGGGCAACATTCACCCCGGCCGGGTGAGTCTCTTCGAGCCGATCCATGGGTCGGCCCCCAAGCACGCCGGTAAGAACGTCGCCAGCCCCGTGGCGTCGATCATGGCCGTCGCCATGCTGCTCGGGTATGTCGGAGAGAAGCAGGCCGAGCAGGCGATCGAGTCCGCAGTGGCCGGACTCCTGCGCGACGGTAGGCTGAAGGGTGTCGGTACCGGGATGCATCCGACCGATGAGGTGGGGGACCTGGTGACCCAGGAGCTGCGCAGCCTGGCTGCCGGCGTCTCCCGCTGAAGTGGAAGAAGTTTCCAGCTCCAATCCCGGCCCAATGGGCAGGTGGACCTAAGCCTCGGGGCTGAAGGGACCGAAAGGAACGTCGAGTGCAACGTTCCCTCTCGCCTCCTTTCATCCCATGAAGCATCCCTCGACTCCGCAAGCGTCCCCCGAGATGGGCCCCCTTACGGTGGGCCGCAAGGTCGCCGCCCTGGTTTTCGGCCTGATCGCTGTCCTGGCCCTGGTCAGTAGCTACGCCATCCATAGCGGGAAGACCGCCGAACAGGCCACCAAGGACACCGATCTGGCCGGCCGCCAGCGCATGCTCAACCAGCGTCAACTCCTGGAAGCGATGGTGATCGCCCAGGGCGGAAGCGCGGACATCGAGGCAACTCGAAAGCTGCTGCGGGAGACGCCGGGGATACTCAGCGAAACCTACGCTGACGAACCGAAGTTCGTGGAGTCCCTTGAGCGGCAACAAGCCGTTCTCGCGCGGGTCTTCGACAAGACGGATGCTTTCCTGGCCTCCAGCGCCGCTGGGGAGAGCGCCCAGGGTGCCATGGAGGAGATGCTCGCCAGTGCGGCCGAGGCCCAGAAGGCTTGTCAGGCGACGGTGGATCTGCTCACCGAACAGATGTACGGGGACATGCAGAGCAGTCGGTCCATGATCCTGATGGCCTTGATCGTATGTGGCCTGGCCAGCGCCTTCGCCTCCTGGCGTATCGTGCGCGGAATCACGGGGACCCTGACGGATGTGTTGCAGGCGGTAGAGGGTATGTCCCAGGGGCACCTCGGCCATCGCGTTCCCGTGCACACCCAGGACGAGGTGGGAGCGATCGCCACGGCCGTAAACGCCACCCTCGACAACCTGGTGGCCGCGTTCGGGCTCGAGGAGCTGGACTGGAATCAGCTTGCCGAGCGCAACGAGGCCAGCGCCCGTCTCGAGGGCATGGTCGAGCAAAACCCGGTGCCCATGATGTGCGCCGACCGGGATTGCAACATCACCTACATGAACCCTGCTGCGCGACGCATCCTGGAGCGTGTGGAGCCCGAGCTCCCGATTCCGGTGAAACAAATCGTCGGTTCCAGCGTGGATGTCTTCCATGTCGATCCGGCCAAACAGCGCCGCATCCTCCAGGATCCCTCGCGCTTGCCCCATCGTGCCGAGATCAAGATCGGTTCCGAACTGGTGGATCAGGAGGTCTCGGCCCTCTACGACGCACGAGGCGAGTATGCCGGGCCCATGGTCACCTGGCGCCTGGTGACCAAGCAGCGTGCGATGGAGGAGCGTTACGACGACATCATCTCCAATCTGGTCACCTGTGCCGAAGAGATGCGCGTTTCGGCCCGCGAGTTGACCGCCGGGTCCGAGGAGGCCGCCAGCGTGGCCCAGACGACTCTGGCCCGTAGCCAGGACATGACCGACGGCAACCAAGCGGTCACGACCGCTACCCAGCAGATGACGGAGACGGTCTCCAGCATTGCGCAGTCCAGCCGAGACCTGGCGGATTCGGCGGACCGTGCCGTGTCGGCTGCCGATGCCGCCAACTCGGTCGTGCGGACCCTGATGGATGCCAACTCCCAGATCTCCCGTGTGACCGAAACGATCTCGAACATCGCCGACCAGACCAACCTGCTCGCCCTCAACGCCACGATCGAGGCGGCCGGTGCCGGCGAGGCGGGTCGCGGGTTCGCCGTGGTCGCCGCCGAGGTCAAGGATCTGGCCCGCGAGACGATGCAGGCCACCGGGTCGATCAACGATCAGGTGCGCGACATCCATCAACGCAGCGAGCAGGTGGCGACTGCGATCGACGAGATCAACCAAGTCATCCGCTCGGTCAACGACTTGGCGGCCACCCTGGCCGCGGCGGTCGAAGAGCAGGACATCACCACACGTGAGATCTCCGATTCGATCGCCCGCACCGCGGAATCTTCGACCACTATCGCCAACGACATGTCGACGGTCGCCAACTCCGCCGAGTCGGCCAACCTCACCGCTCGCGGAGTCGCCGAAGCGGCTGAGCAACTCAGTGAGCTCGCCGCCCAGTTGCAGGCCGCAAAGGCGGAGGCCAGCGCGGACTGAGATCAGCCGAGAAGCCCACCGCTCTCAACCGAGAAGCGCCGTGCAGCGATCATCGAGCTGCGCGGCGCTCTTCTTTTGATCGTGCTCAGCGAGCTCCATGCGCCGCAGGGCGCGCACTCCACGGCTGCGCTGGGGGCTGTGCGCAGCCTGAACGATGCGCTGGACCAGCTCATCCTTGGATGCGTAGAGACCCTCGCTCAAGGAGCCCGAGAGGGTCTCGGGGTAGGCCAGGCGCCTTGGGGCAAGGGGAGCGCAGCCGCAGGCTACGGCTTCGAGGAGCGAGATGCCGTAGAACTCGTGGTGGGCGGTCGCGACCACCAGGTCGCAGCTCCCCAGGAGGCGGACGTACTCCGATCGGTCGTCGGCGAAGCCCCGGTGGCGGATGAGTGGGGCCAGGTCGAGCAGGTGTTCATCCCAGGACCTTCCGGTGGCCAAGGCCCCCTCGCCGAGGAGGACGAGTTCAAAGCGCCCGCCCGCTTCCCGGGCGTCACGCAACGCCCTGAGGAAGCTCGCGGGATCCTTGTCGTGCTCCCAGCGATGACACCACACGATCCGCAGTGGAGCGTCCTGCCCGGGGCCCGGGCCGAGCGGAAGGGAGGCGAGGTCGATGCCTGGATGGACGACCGCGGCCCCCCCCAGTGCCCGCTCGAGTGCCGAGCGGGGACGAGGGCGCGGCAGGCGAGCGAGTAGCTCGCGGGCGGCACGCGCGAAGTCCTCCAGATGAAAGCGGCTGCTGAAGACCAGATCATCAGCGGCAATCGCCGTCAGGATGTTTGCAAAGCCGGGGGAGAGGTCGGGGGTCGATGGCGTGGAGGCCTTCCCCGTCGGTTGGGGATAGGTGAGCTGGTTTTCGTGGAAGTAGGCCAGGGTCGGGAGGCTGCGCCAATCCGGCGGTAGGAAACCACGCAGGCGTGCCAGGTCGATGTAATCGCTGACCCAGAGCAGGTCCGGCCGTGGACCCCGGCCCGCCCGTTCGGCAAGGGTCAGGGCGGAGGCCTGCATGCGCCAACGCCAGTGTCTGGGGGGGAGGCCCAGGATGCGCACATGGTGGCGCGAGTGGCGCTGCCAGCCTTCCAAGAAGCACCGATGGCTGCCCCCAAACCAAGGCTCCAAGGCGAGGATGTCGAGTTCGGGGGGAGGCATGGTCTCCAGCCTAGCAGTCCATCAGGAGCGCCCACCCTCGCCTGCAAGCCGCCCGTGCCGGCCTTCCCCCGAAAAACCTCATTCCCTCTCCAGGGGGAGGTCGATCCTGGATCGAAAGGCGATACTGACCAAGAATCACCATGAGTTCCCAGCCCACTCTCGTCACCGGAGCCGCCGGCTTCATCGGTGCCCGATTCGTCGAAGACCTGGCTCGCCGGGGCGAGCCGATCATCTCGGTCGACGACCCCGCCTGCTTCGCAGCTCGCCCCGAGCACGCCGGACTCGATTTCGGACGCATCATCGCTACCGAAGAGCTCCCGTCCTGGCTCGAGAGCGAACGACCCGCCCTGCGCGGAGTCGTGCACCTGGGGGCCTGTACCGATACGACGGAGCTGGATGAGGCGTACCTGCGTCGGGTGAATCTGGAGTACTCCCAAGGGCTTTGGGATTGGTGCACGGGCGCGCAGGTGCCCCTGGTCTACGCCAGTTCCGCGGCGACTTATGGGGATGGCAGTCAGGGCTATGAGGACGATGAGGGTGCCTTTGACGAGTTGCGCCCTCTCAACCCCTACGGGCAGTCCAAGCTCGACTTCGACCGCTGGGCTCTTGCGCAAGAGGCCGCCGGGCAAGCGCCCCCAGCCTGGTCGGGTTTCAAGTTCTTCAACGTCTATGGCTTTGGTGAGCGTCACAAGGGACGCATGGCCAGTGTCGTCTTGCAGGCCTACGACCAGATCCTCTCCACGGGTCGCGTACGCCTCTTCAAGAGCCATCACCCCGACTACCCCGACGGGGGCCAGATGCGTGACTTCGTCTATGTCGAGGATGTCGTCGACGTTCTGCGTTTCGCCCTGGAGAAGCCGCTACGACGCGGTGTCTACAACTTGGGGACGGGCACCGCGCGCACCTTCGAGGACCTGGTCAAAGCGACCTTTGCCGCCCTGGACCGCGAGGTCGACATCGAGTATGTGCCCACGCCGGAGGATATCCGCGAGCGTTACCAGTACTTCACTCAGGCGGAGATGAGCAAGTTGCGCGGCGCCGGCTATACGCGGCCCTTCACCACGCTCGAGGGGGGCGTCGCCCGCTACGTCGCCCGCCTGGAGGAGAGTCCCGTCAAGGGCTAGGTGATGGGGCCCTTCGCTCTCCTCCTCTTCGCGCTGCTCTGCGCATGCGGGAGGCGGGAGGAGGAGCCTTCGCGGAGCTCCTTCTCGGAGGGGACGACGCCTGGTGTGGATGCCTCCTCGACTAGCCGGCCCGCGGCTCACCTGCGCGTGTACATCGACGCATCCGAGTCCGAGCTCACCGACCCTGGAGCCAGGGTTCTGCTCCATTGGCAGACTCTTGGGAGGGGGGGCGCGGAGGGTCCTGCCGAGGAGGAGAGCCTCACGGCTCGGGTGGGGGAGCCCTTCGAGTTCGATGTGCCCGCCGGGTCGAGGATCGGGCTCTCCGCTTCGCTGGGAGAGGGGCGGGCGGCGAGGAGTTTGTGGCCCCTGGAACCCGGGGGGAGCGAGAGGGTGGAGATGGCCCTGGCCTTGCCGACGGGCTTGGTGCGTGGCCGGCTCCTCACCCCCGAGGGGAGACCGGCGGCGGATCGGCTCCTCGCCGTCGGCCCCCGGGAGACGCGCACGGCCCCCGACGGGAGCTTTGAATTGCGCCTACCGATCACCCGGGACCCGCTTGTCCTGCACGCGGTGGGGGCTCCCCCCCTCCTGGTGGAGCGACCCCAGGGTGATGGCGATCTGGGGGAGCTGCGCCTCCCGCGCGGGGGGTGCCTGCGGCTGATCCAGAGCGGTGGGGGAGCGGGGAGCTCCCTGGTCCGGTTGATCGACCCGGTGACCCATTCGACCTGGGAACGGCAGGTCCCCCCAGGCGAGGAGCAGGAGCTTCTCTTCGAGGCCCTTCCCGCCTCCACTCGGCTCAGCCTGCGCGTCTTCCGTGAGGAGCCCGGCCTGGGGAAGGGGCGCTGGCAATTGGCCTGGCAGGCGCGGGAGGGTGTTCGGGTGCGGCCGGGGGAGACGCTCCCCCTGACCCTCGAACTACCGGGTCGCGGTCCGATCGAGGGTCGCCTGATCGACCTGGAGGGACGGCCCCTGGGCGGGGTGGAATTGACCTGCTTTGCGATCGAGCCGGGGGAGCGGGTCCAGGCCACCTACGTCGCCGCCGGTCGGCCACACCTGGGAGTCGTGCGCACCCAGGCAGACGGGCGCTTTCGCTTCGAAGGGGTGCCGGGGGGGATCTGGCTCGTCGGGCCGACCCGCGGAGGGTGGAACGCGACAGCGCCCGGCGGCCGGGGTCTTGCCTACGCCGCACTTCCCGTCACGACCGGCGCGGGTGAGTGCGAACTCGCTCTGGCCCGCGGCCTGGCGCTCGAGGGTCGTGTCGAGGGAGCGAGCAGCGGTTCCATCGAAGCCCGCTCCGAGGCCTTCGGCGGATCGCGCGATGCACGCATCCGTCAAGACGGGAGCTTCCGCATCGAGCGACTCATGCCGGGGCCGCACGAGCTGCATGCGGCCGGCGAGGTGCTGTTGCGCGGGATCGATCCGGCGACCACGCACCTCGACCTGACCTTGAGAGCGAGTGATTCCTCCGCAGGTGGTCGCTGAGCGGACTACAATGCGCCCGCCCATGGCCGGCCGCAAGCGCTTCAGCGTCCTCCGGGACCCCGTTCACGGTGACATCTACCTGACGCACGAAGAGCTGCGCCTGGTGGACACCCCCGAGTTCCAGCGCCTGCGCGGCATCAAGCAGCTCGGTCATGCCTACCTCGTCTATCCGGGGGCGATGCACACGCGGTTCGACCACTCGATCGGCACCCTGCACATTGCCCAGCGGATGATCGAGGCGATCAATCTCGCCTTCGAGTTGGATCCTGCCGGCAGCCTGGGGATCAGTGAGGAGGAAGCACGGGTCGTGCGCATCGCGGCACTTCTGCACGACATCACTCACATCCCCTTCGGGCACAGCATCGAGGATCAGGACGGCCTGTTCGAGCGCCACGACTGCGCCTATCGCTATGAGCGTCTCTTCGACCGCTCACGCCCGCTCGGACGGGCTCTCGATGAGCTCGGTGTGCGCGAGGATGTCTTCAGCGTCCTCACGCCTCCCAAGGCCCCCGGCAGGCGGGCCGTTCCCGCCTACTGGGGGCAGGTCGTGGGCGGCACGATCGCAGCGGATATCCTCGACTACCTGGCCCGTGACGCCTACTTCACCGGCCTGCGCCTAGAGGTCGATCCACGCACGGAGCGTTACTTCCGCATCGATCGAACCGCAGGCAACCTCTTCATCGATCTCGCCAAGCGCGAACTCTTGCGCGAGGACATCTTGAGTGAGATCGTGCGCATGCTCGAGGCGCGCTACTACTTTTCCGAACGGGTCTACTACCACCACGCCAAGGTGGCCGCGGGCGCTCTCGTTGCGCGGGCGGTGGACCTCTGCGTGCAGGCGGGGTGTCTCGTCGAAGGGGAGCTCTACGACCAGACCGACACTTCGATGCTCGACCTGCTCGACCGTAAGGCGTCGAAGCGGGGAGGGGAGCTGGAACGCGAGGTGCACGAACTGACCGACCGCCTGCGCACTCGGCGTCTCTACAAGCGAGCGTGCGTCTTTCCGCGCTATGAAAACGAGGACTTGCAAGAAGAGCTTGTCGGCCGCTATTTCTCAGCCGGGGGCCGGGAGGCACGCCGCGACGTCGAGGAGCGCATCCGCGACCTGGTCCGCTTCGCGACCGGCAGAGACGTCCGCATCATCGTCTACTGCCCCGCCAAGCGGATGCAGCTCAAGGAGGCCCGTATCCATGTGCGCTGGCCGGGAGAGGCCGAGATCGCCCCCCTGGCGGAGTTTGGAGAGCGTGTTCCCCGGCTCGGAGACCTCGAGACGAGCTACCGCAACCTTTGGAAGTTCTACGTCTTTGCCGAGACCCACGACTCGGCGATCCTCGCCCGGGTCCAGGAGATCGCGGCTGAGGAACTGGGCGGGGCGCGCAATGTCTATGATCCCTCGGCGATTGCTTGAGAGGTGCGTCTCCGAGGGGGTCGCATCCACGCTCCCTGGATCGCTATCGTAAGAATCGCCAGGACGGGAAGAACGACCCACCTCGATCGTCGGCCTCCCGCCCCACCCATCGCCCGCGCGCGACGCTTCGCGCTCCTGTGCACCCAAGCGACTCCCATCCATGATCTTCAAGCGCCGCTGGCTTCGGATCCTGCTCATCCTGGTGGGCCTCTTCCTCTTCGTCGGCTACTTCGCTTTCGCCACCTTCGTCTTCCCGCCCCACGAGGGAGCCTACAAGTACGACATCGCGGCCCTGATCCCCCGCGATGTGGATTTCTTCGCGGCCAAAGCCGAGTTGCGCCGGGATTTCGATCCCTTTCCGCACCTCGCTTTCGTCGAGGACATGGCCGACAACCCCTCGTTCCAGGCTTTCCTCGAGAGCCCGGAGTGGGCCCAGTTCCGCGAGGAGAACGGCCTTGACGAGTTGGAGTCCGAGATCGAGCGTCAGCTCGACCAGATCCCCCTGGGGCTCGATCCCTTGAGCATCTTCGGGGGCAAGGACCTGGGGATCGCCGGACGCTTCCGCGGCGGCTCCTTTACGGATGCGGACTGGGCCGTCTATGGGCGCGCGAACTGGGCCGGCAAGCTGGCGGTGGCACTCTTGCGGCTGGGTTGGCTCCCGGAGGTGGGCTTTGGGGTCGAGAAGAGCGGGGGCGTTCTGCAACTCTCGGGTGGACAGCTCACCCGCCCTGTTTTCTTGACGCGCATCCGCGACGTCATCGTCCTGGGGACGAGTCAGGAGCTCGTCGCGGGGGCCCTCGACCTCGCCGCCCATCGGGGCGAGAACTCCCTGCTTGCCAGTGCGGACTACAACGACAACATCGCTACGGTGAAGCGCAACCCGCGCAAGGACGAGGTTGAGCTGATCGTCGACATGCGCGACCTCCTGCGCAACCTCGGCCAGGAGGGGGAGCTACCCGACTCCCACGCCGAGGCTTTCATGCCGGCCTTCCTGGGCAAGGTCTTTCAGGCTCCGGCCTGCAAGAAGGTGATGGGTGTCCTGGGGCTACACGAGGGCTTGCAGGTCGATCTACACGGCGGACTCGCCTCGGAGAAGATCAGCGACGACCAGCGCGCGATCTACATGCGGCGCGGCTTCAGTCACGACGACATCCTCACCGACATCGCTCGGGTCGCCCCGGAGAACTGCTGCCTGTTCGTTTACCTGCACGGTCCGATCGACATCCTCCTGAAGCAGGTGCTGGCCTCGATGGAGCCGGCGACCCGTAGCCTGCTCGAAGAGAACTTCCGCAACACGGGCGAGTACACCAGTCTCGATGAGCTCGTCGACGACCTAGCGAGCGGCCTCGCCAACCGCTTGGCCCTCGTCGTCGCACCCAACGACTTCCCCGAAGAGGTCGAAGGTCCGCCCCACGACGATCGGGTCGTCTTCCTCGTCTCTCTGGTCGTCTGGTACTCGGATGGTGGCAAGAAGGTCGAGGAGCTACGGGAGCTGATCGGTCAACATGGTCGCATCTTCGGTCTGGAGGGACGCGAGCCGGGGAGCGGGGGCTATTACACGAACCAGATCGAGGGTTCGATGCTGCACGAGTTCTGGAACCGGGCCATGATTCCGGGGACGGGAATCATCGCGACATTCAACAAGGACTACCCGGGCAAGCCGGGTCAGGGACGGGCCTACGTCTTCAACAACCACATGGCGGCGGGCACCTTGAGTCGTACCTACAACCTCGGTCGAGCGGACGGCTATCCGCGCCTCTCCGAACGCCTCGACTTTCAGGCACTCTTGAACGAGAGCCTGGACAGCGCCAACGTGATGATTTGGTTCAACCCCCGTACGGCGGCTCCGACTCTGCGCGCCCAAGCGAAGCAGGAGGCACAGGCCCAGGCGGAATCGGCCCTCTCGGGCGAGCGCGACTGGGCGACGGTTCGGCGGCAGGTCGAAGCCGACATGCTCGCGGAGCACTGGCCGGGCAAGAGCAAGGGGGACTTGGACGAGGGCGATCAGTTCCGCTTCGAACAGTTCGTCCTCGACGAACTCGCACGCAGGCGGCGGGTGATGGTGCGCGAGCTGGCGCCCCAGCTCGAGAGCCGCATGCTGCGCCGGATCGAGTGGAGCCAGATGGTGAGCGCCGGCTTGCTCATGCTGCAGCTCGACCCGAGGGAGTTTCGCCTCTCCTTGCGAACGGTCGTGCCCATGGACTGATCTCTCGATCGGTCTCTTGGCTGCCCCATGGACTGGGCAGCGCAGGTGTGGGATGGTTTCCGGCGGCGGGCGGTGCGGGTGCCTTTCCGGGGCGGCCCCGGGAGTCCGGTCACATCTCTTTCGGGTCGGCGTAAGCCCTGCCGCAGTCGAACCTCCGGACCCACTCACCCCGCACCCGGCGCAGAGCTAGAGGACCCCCCCCCCAGTGAACGAAGTGAGCGTTTCCCCCTCGCCGGTGTCGACGGCTGCGTGGACGGACCCCTCCCGTGGCTCGTGGAGCGGGGGCCTTTGGGGGCGTGCCGTTCCTGCACTGCTGGTGTTGGTCGGCGGTTGGATGGTGCTCTTCCTACGTGGGCCGTTGCCCCTGGATGAGATCCGCTATACCGAAGTGCTGCGCGAAATGCTCTCGGGTAGCAAGTACGCCCTCACGCTGAACGGAGAGGCTTACTCCCACAAGACTCCGCTCCTGTTCTGGTTCGCTTGGGCGGCCCACTCCCTGGGGGCTTCCCTGTGGATCTCCCTGATGATCTGGCCCCCGATCTTCTCCAGCGCGGTGGTGCTCGTCGGCGGGAGCCTGGGGCGTCGGCTCTCCTTGCGCCATGTCGAGTGGATCCTGGCGAGCATGGTCCTGCCGATGACCTTCGCGGGGGTCGTCCTCTTCGATGCGCTCCTCTCCCTGTCGATTTGGCTCTTTCTCTGGGCGCGCTTCAGCGGGCGCGGAAGGCTGGCGATGGCCGCTTCGGTGCCGATGATGATGGCCAAGGGGCCGGCGGCGCTCGTCTTCGCCCTGCCCTACGGCTGGGCCCTCTCCCCCCCCAGGGCGGGAGCGAAGCGTGGCGCCAGCAACCTCCTGCTCCAGCTCTTACCCGGCCTGGCCGTGCTCGGGCTGTGGGCCTACTTCGCCATCCTGCGGACGGGGACGGATTCGGCCGAGGGGAGCCGTTTCGCCGCGGAGCTCGCCTGGGGGCAGACCGCGGGGCGGGTGGTGAACTCCTTTGCGCACGCGCGTCCGGTCTACTGGTATGTCCCGGCGATCCTGATCGCGACCCTGCCCTATGCCCTGCTGCTCCTGCGCCCCCTACGGCGCCTGCGGTGTTCGGCGTCCGGGGTGGAGGAGAGTCGCTACCTGCATCGCCTGGCGCTGGCGAGCCTGGTGGTGTTCGTGGTCTGGTCGCTGATCTCCGGTAAGCAGATCCACTACCTCCTGCCGATGATGCCGGCGTTGGCTCTGCTCTTCGCGGCAGAGCTCCAGGAGCAGCCCGGTCTCACGCGCCGAGTGCGGGTGGCTGGGGGGATCTTCCTGGTGCTGCTGGTGCTGCTACTCCTCTACATGAACTTGGGGGGACCGGGGCGGGACCCCCTGGCTTTCTACGGTGAGCTTGCCGATGCCATGCGCGCTGATCGGCTCTGGCGGAGCTTTCTGTGGGCCGCGGTGCTCGTGGGAGGGGGGGCCGCGTGGGTGCTCCTGCGCGGGAAGGGAGGCATGCCGAAGATCGCGATCCTGTTCGGCCTGGGCTTCTGCGTGATCGTCCTCCCCTTTCACCGTGGCTCACAGATCCTGCTCTCGGCGCACACCTTCCTCGAGGAGCCCTACGCCAGCGAGCTCCGCGAACGCCCCCTGCTCACCGTCGGCAACTCTCAAGCCGGCTTCTACAACCTTTTCTTCGAGCGCGATCGGGTCGACTTCATCGAGACCGGTAAGCGCGAGGAGATCGAAGATTGGTGCCGGGCTCACCCCCAGGGCATCCTGCTCATCAAGGCGAAGAATCTCTCCACCCTGGCGGGTCTACCCCTCGAGCCCCTGGTTCGAGATCGCTTTCGGGGAGGGGTGAACCAGGCTTTGCGTGTGAACCTGGAGAGTCGCTTCGACCCACGACTCCAGGGGGATGGTGGTCCGCACTGAAGAAGGGGGCGGACTACTCGAGGGCGGAGACCCAGGGGGGGGGAGAGAATGGTGCCCGGGACTGGAATCGAACCAGCACGGGTTTTACCCCACTAGATCCTTAGTCTGGCGCGTCTACCAATTCCGCCACCCGGGCACACAGCTTCCCGGCGGGCGGGTAGA
>JALWOP010000177.1 GCA_027083445.1 Planctomycetota bacterium
GGGTAGGTTCAAGGGGTATGCCTCTGCTTTCTCTCTGCCTCTCCCTGCCCCTCTGCACCGTCTCCGCTGAGCCCAGTGAGCCCAGTGAGCCCAGTGATCCGGTGGCCCGCTTGGCTGCCCGCCTGGAGAGCGGGGAGCTCGAGCTCCCCACGGACCCCCGTCTCGGCCCCCTCCCGGCCCTGCTCGAGCTCCTCGAGATCCCGGTCGAGTCCCAGACCCTGGTCTTTTCCCGCACCAGCTTTCAGGCCAAGCGCATCTCTCCCGAGCGTCCCCGAGCGCTCTTCTTCGGCGACGAGGTCTACGTCGGCTACGTGCCGGGTTCCTCGATCCTCGAACTCTCCGCGCTCGATCCCGAGCGGGGACTGCTCTTCTACACCCTGAGGGACGGAAAGCGCATCCAGCGCGAGGATGCCGCCTGCATGCAGTGTCACACCTCGAAGGGGCAGGACGAGGTCGCCGTGCATCTGTTGCGTTCGGTGCAGCCGGACCGACAGGGGGAGGCGGTGTTGCGCGCGGGCACCACCAGTGTCGACGATCGCACGCCCTATCCGAAGCGTTGGGGTGGGTGGTACGTCAGCGGCTCGCCGGCGGGGCTCCTGCACCTGGGCAACCGCACTCTGGACCAGGGTGAGGAGTACCTGGTTCCCGCCGCGAGCGACCTTGGGCAGTTGGAGAATCCCTTCGACGCCTCCCTCTATCCCGGCGCCACGAGTAACGTGGTCGCGCTCCTGGTTCTGGAGCATCAGACCCATGTCCAGAACGTCTTCGCCGATGCGGCGCGTCGCACCCAGCGCGCCCTCGAGGAGGAGCAGGTCATGAAGGAGGCTCTGGGGGACGATTCGGACGAGCGCCTGGAGTCGACCGAGCAGCGCATCGGCTCGGCTGCATTGCGAGTGGTGGATGCGCTCCTGATGGTGGACGAACCGGAGCTGCCTGTTCCCTTGGACGCCGAGACGCCCTTCGCGCGCGCCTTCAGCGCCCGGGGGCGACGTGATTCGAAGGGCAGGAGCCTGCGTGACTTCGACCTCGAAGACCGCCTCTGGCGCTATCCCTTGAGCTACCTCATCGATTCTCCAGGCTTCGCCGGCCTGCCCTCCATCCTGCGCGAGCGGGTTTGGCGTGAGCTCTGGCTCGTCTTGCAGGGGATCCGCGAGGACGATCGCTTCGCCCATCTCACCCGGCGCGACCGCAAGTTGATCTACCGTATTCTCTCCGAGACCGAAGAGGACTTGCCGAGCTACTGGTGACGGGCTGCGGGGTTCACTCCCAGTTGGCCCACTCTTCGTTGGCCTCTTCCAGCTCCCGCTCCAGCTCAGCGGCTTGGAACTGCACATCCCGCAGTTTCTCCGCATCGGAATAGACCTCTTCCTCGGTCATCGACGCGTGGAGGCGTTGGAGCTGTTCTTCCAGGGCGATGATGCGCTCTTCGAGCTGCTTGAACTTGTAGGGGTTGCGGACCTTGGCCGACCCCTTGCCGCCTTGCTTGTTCTTCTTGCCCTTGCCTCGCTTCTCTTGGGCCTTGCGCTCCTCGGCCTTGCGGGCGGCTTTCTTGGCCTCGACGGCCTTGCGCGCGCGTTCCTCGGTCGCGGCGATGCGTGAGGCATCCTTGGCGGCGCGCCAATCGGAGTAATTGCCCCGGTGGGTGGTGACCGTGCCGCCGGTGACCTCGAAGATGTGATCGCAGAGACCGTCGAGGAATTCGCGGTCGTGGCTGATGGCGACGATGGCTCCCTGGTAGCCGCCGAGCATCTCTTCCAAAGCGGTGCGCCCGGCCAGGTCGAGGTGGTTGGTCGGTTCGTCCAGGGCCAGCCAGGTGGGATGTTCCAGGAGCAGGATCGCCAGGGAGAGGCGTGCTCGTTCGCCCCCTGAGAGGGCAGCCACGGGTTTGTCGACCTCCTTTCCCCGGAAGAGCAGGAGGGCCAGGTGCGAGCGCGCCTCCTCGTCGGTCAGGCCGGGGTGAAAACGCAGGAGTTCGCTCTGCACGGTGCCGTCGTCGCGCAGGTGGCTGGTGTCTTGATCGTAGTAGCCGACCACGGCACCGTGGCCGTACTCGATCTGGCCCGCGAGGGCTTCCTGACGGCCGGCCAGGATGCGCATCAGGGTCGATTTGCCGGCGCCGTTGGGACCGACGATGCCGATGCGTTGACCGCGCCCGATGCGCAGATCGACCTCTTGGAACAGGGGCGCATCGTAGCCGCCCGCCAGGCCGAAGGTTTCGAGCACCTTCTCGCCTCCGCGGGCAGCCTGGGGAGGGCGAATGACCGGTCGCCGTACGTCGTGGTGGGGGCGTTGGATGCGTTCGATATGGGAGAGTTTCTTGGCGCGCCCCTTGGCTTCGCCCGAACGCTGGCTCCCCATGTGTTTCTTGATGAACTGCTCTTCGCGGCGGATCAGGTCCTGTTGCTGCTCGTAGCGTCGCAGGGTCTCCTCAAAGCGTTCCCGCTTGAGTACCAGGTACTTGGAGTAGTTTCCCGGGTAGCTGATGAGCTGTCCGAACTCGAGTTCGAGGATGCGATCGACGGAGTTGTTGAGCAGGCGTCGATCGTGGCTGATGACCAACACGGCGCCGCGCAGATCCT
Source organism: Planctomycetota bacterium (assembly GCA_027083445.1). GTDB lineage: Bacteria > Planctomycetota > UBA1135 > UBA1135 > JALWOP01. Next base: position 2,580 of record JALWOP010000177.1, read on the forward strand.
TGAGGTAGCGCTCCAGCCACTCGATGCCTTCCAGGTCGAGGTGGTTGGTCGGTTCGTCGAGGAGCAACAGGTCGTGTCCGCTGATCAGGGCGCGGGCGAGGGCGGTGCGGTTTTTTTCGCCTCCCGAGAGGGTGTTGGCCTCCCGGTCCCAGAGGGCGGGTGCCAACCCGATGCCGCCCAGGACGGTTTCGACGGCCCGTTCGGTGTCCCAGCCGCCCAGCTCCTCGATGCGCCCGGTGAGCCGGTCGTGTTCCTTCATCAGGCGCTCGAGCTGGGATCCCTCGGCTGCGCTCATCTCTTCGCCGATGCGTTCCAGCTCGGCCAGGACCGCGTGGGCTTCGGAGAGACCGCCCGTGACGTGCTGGCGTACCGTTTCTCCCGCAGCGAACTTGGGTCGTTGGGGAACGAAGCCCAGGCTGGCCCCCTTGCGCAGGTGGATCTTGCCCCAGTCGGGCTGTTCCTCCCCGGTGATCATGTGGAAGAGGGTCGTCTTGCCGCCCCCGTTGCGACCGACGATGCCCACCTTGCTGCCCGGATCGATGGTCAGGCTGGCTCCCTTCAGCACCTCCTGGGCGCCGAAGTGCTTTTTCAGATCCTCGAGGACGAGCAGGGTCATGGCGGCGCGAGAGGATAGGGCCAGCCCGCCTGGCCCGCCAGCGCCCGCGCTCCAAGGCCACTGTGGCCCGGGGATGGTGCCGGCCTGCGGTTGTACCGCGGGGGATTCGCTGGAGCGGGTGCGATCCTCGCTTGGCCGGCGGGGATCACGGCGACAAGGGGGTAGACTGCGCCTCGATGGCTGCTCCGCCCCCTGACGCCCGCTCCTTGGAGAGCGAACTGGTTTCCCTGCGTCCGGTGGGGTCGGACGCAATCGTTCTGCGCCTGCGTCTTCCCGGCTCCGTGCCGCTCCTGCGCGCGGGGCGCTTTTTCATGTTGCGGCGCCCAGATCGCCTCTCTCCGCCGATCCCCCGCCCCTTTTCCCTCTACCGCCAGGAGGGGAGCGAGCTGGAATTCCTGATCAAGGTCATCGGTCCCGGCACTCGGGCCCTGGCGGCCACCCCTCCCGGCCAGCCCCTGACCGTGATCGGCCCCCTGGGCCGAGGTTGGCCGACTCTGGACGACGCGTCGCCTTGGGTTGCGGTCGCGGGGGGGATCGGCTCGGCCCCCTTCTATGAGGGCATCCGTCAGTCCCTCGCCGGGATGGACGGTGCTGCTCCCGTTTCGCCCCGAAGCTGGACGCTCATCTATGGGGGTCGGGAGGAGGGCATGCTCTACGACTTGGAGTGCTTCGAAGAGCTCGGCGTGCGCGTCCTGCCGGCGACCGACGACGGCAGCCGGGGCTTCCACGGCAACGCGATCGACTGTCTGCGTGCCGAGTGGGGCGCGGGTCGCTTGCCTCTCCGCCCCCGTCTCTTGGGTTGCGGCCCCGAGCCGATGATGATTGCGCTCGCCGCCCTGGCCCGGGACCAGGACCTCGAGTGCCACCTCTCCCTCGAGACCTACATGGGCTGTGGAGTCGGCATCTGCAACGGCTGCGCCGTCCCGACCACCCCCGAGGGCCCCCTCGGCGCCTGGCCCGTGGCCAAGTGCTGCACCGACGGCCCCGTCTTCCCCGCCGACGCCATCCGCCTGGAGCCCTAGTAGGACGGCTCTCCGACCGGGGCAGTCAGATGGCTCGCTCCGGCTGGTATCTATTCCCGGGTACGACCGTGTGCAACCCGAGACATGGGTAACACTCTTGACCGGGCACATGGGTAACACCATCCGGGAGACGGGTCGCCGGGGCACCCCAATCCGATCCGCCCGGTGAGGCGATCGTCATCGCCTGGAGCCCATCAGGCGACCGGATCGCCCTCAGCGACTGTGATGTCGCCGCCGCGCTGCGAGGGGTTCCGCGCGTCCCCTTCTGCAAGACACGTGTGAGACAGACGTTCGCGCTAGGGGGGGGGCTTGATCCGCTGAGAAGGTGGACCTTGTCGCCTACCTCCCAGGCTACGTGACCGATGAAGTCGCTGAAGATGTGTACGTGGGGAGCCGCGTTCAATTGGTGCTGGTCCCACTGTATGGTCTTCACCTCAGCTTCGTCGACCGGGAGTCGGGTCAGCCTATCGAAGTTTCACCCGAGATCTCCGGACGCATGGTCGGTGAACCCATCCGTTTTAACTGCCTCGATCCGGAGGCGGTGCGCCTGCCACCGCACGCAGCTCTTCCGAGCATGGGTTGCGCTGCCTACCAAGCCGTCGAGCGCAGTGTTCGCGTTCACCCGCTCCTCTTGTTCCGTCACTCCAACAACCCCGGTCGGATTGGACCCATAGCCATTCGAACCGCGTTTCCCGGTTATCAGCCGCAGGAGTTCGAGACCTGGGCGGAACCTCTGGATGCGAACGGATCCGCACCGGGTGTCAATCTCGCACTGATGCGGACAGCGGAGGGATTCGGCAAGCTCGACCTGAAGATTCCCAGACTGCCGGAATCCGGTGCTTACAACGAGCAGTCTCTGGGGCGGGTTCATCTCGAGGATTCCGAGGGGAATCGCCTCGTCTTGGAGGTTCCCCAGGCAGCAGCCCACGAGGGGATCTTCTCTGCATCCGCGATCCCTTTCGGACGCTGTCGTGCAGCCTTCGTGACCGACCACGGTTTCACACGTTTTCCCCATGGAGAAGAGCCGGTGACCAGGTCTGGACTTTCGATCTTTCGACGCAGAACGAGAAGGTGGAACTGGACCTTCTTCCAGGAGACACGGCAAATCTGCGGCTGCACATCCTCGACTGCAACGGTCAGGAGTATGGAGGTTTTTTCAACGCCTCCCTCATGCACATCTTGGCAGACGGGCGCAGGAAGCGAGCGGACGAGACTATGGTTTTCGTTCCCGTTGGCCTGCAGCCGATCCGGTCATACGTTTCCTACCGCCGGGGCGCTACGAACTCGTCCCACACGTCCCGTGCATCGGCCTCTCCCCGATAGTGGATCGAGGCGACCCCATCTCCTTCGAGGTGCTTGCCGGGCAGGAACAGAGCGGCGAAATGCTCGCAGTCCGCCTCTCCGATGAGGCGGCGGAAGATCGCCGTCGAGAAGGACCCGAAGTCGGTTGCCGGGGCGGAGGTTGCCGGACGCGTCTCGACGAGTCGGACAGGCGGTAGCCTTCTTCGTTTCTCTGCTCCAGGATTCCCTCGGGGTTCGCCAGCCTAGCGCTTCGGAAGGGTTCCTCTCGCGGACGAGAGCTCTTCCCCCGCTCGGTCAGGCGGACGGCGAATCTCCACCGCAGCTGATACACGCCCGAAGGAGGCACAGCAGGCGGCATACCAGGGCACGGAGTTCTCGGCCAGCCGAGTGAATTCGCGGACATGACGGCTCGATCCTGGGGTACCTGGGCGGGTGGAGCGGGCATGGG
>JALWOP010000178.1 GCA_027083445.1 Planctomycetota bacterium
GGGCGGCTCACTGGCCTTCCCTCTCCCGACGGGCGCGGGCGAGCTCGGTCGCGCGCAGGTGGGCCGCCCGGGCGATGTAGGCGTCGATGGCGGGCAGATCGCTCTCCTCTTCGCGGGTATCGAGGGTCAGGTGCACCTGGAAGGGAAAGCGGTGGTGCAGGCCCAGGGGCAGGATCACCTCGGTCAGGATGTCCAGGGGGAAGCGGTCGTACCAGGGCATCTCCAGGTCGACCCGCCGGGACCAGGTGCGGAACCCGGGGAGGTAGAGCGAGAGGCGGCGCTGTCCACCGTGGACGAAGGAGTGGACGAGGGGGGTGCGACCGATCACCTCTTCGTCCAAACGGACCAGGGCGCCGGGCGGGTCGCTCTCGACTTCGAGGGTGCGAGTCGTTCGACAGGCACCGCAGAGGGCCGCGAGGGCGATCCAGGCCGGCGATAGGAGGCGAAGGGGCATGCCGGAAGGTGGCCCAGGGGAAGCAGAAGGTAGCCCGGGGAGGGTTCCCCGGAGACGGGCTGGGGGATGGCGGAGAGGCCGGGATTCGAACCCGGGGTCCCCGTGAAGGGACACCACATTAGCAATGTGGCGCATTCAGCCGCTCTGCCACCTCTCCGCGGCGCAGGGAGGGTAGCGGGAGGGCCCTCTGGGAGCAACCTGGCCGGCGGGAAGGCGGGGTGGGTTGTACCGCTCGCCGGGCCGTGGGATGATTCCCGGCTTGGGGGCCGCCCCCGTGCTCCCCGCGGCCGGGCCCTGCTCGCCGCCCCCCTTCGCCCATGGCCCAGACCCAAGAGCCCCGCCTCCAGGCCCCGCCGTCCCGTGAAGTCCGGGGCCAGGCCTCCTTCCAGCTCTGGCTGATCAACGTGCTCCTCGGAGCGGTGGTCGGTTCAGCCTGGCTCGTGCGTGTCCCCGCGGATCTCTCCACCTGGACGCGGCTCTACGTCGGCGTGGCGCTCCTGTCGAGCGTGGCGGTCCTCGGCCTCGTACCGGGCCTGCTTTTCCTCCTGATCAGGCGCCGTTTCCCCCGGCGCTGGCGCCTGGCCGGTCTCCTGCAGGCCTTCGTCGGCACGCTCTTCCTCTCCCTGCTCTACACCGACACCATCGTCCACGCCCTGCTCGGCTACCACTTCAACGGCGCCATCCTGAACGTCGCCTTGAACCCCGATTCGGGCGAGGCGGTCAACCTGAGTTGGAGGGTGTGGGTCGCGGTTCTGGTCGCCTTGACCCTGGGGACGGCCCTCGAGTACGGCCTCTGGCGCGCACTCCTGCGTTGGATGCTCGTGCGTCAGGACCGGGGTCAGGGCGCCCCGCTGCTCCTGCAGCCCCGAGTGGTCTGCCTGGCGTTCCTCCTGCCGGCGGTGGGAATCGAGAAGAGCGTCTATGCCGCCGCGGACGCAAGCGGGGACACCGAATTGCTCACCGCCTCGAAGCGGCTGCCCCTCTACCCGCGCCTGCGGCTGGGCCGGCTGCTCGACCCGGAGGGGACGCGCCTGCCCGACCTCGACCTCCTGCCGGAGGCGGCGGAACTCGACTACCCCCACGCCGCGCCCGTTTTGCCCGAGGATGGGCCGCGCCCCAACCTCTTTCTGCTCGTCTTCGACTCCTGGCGCCGGGATGCTTTCAACGCGGAGTTGACTCCCAACCTCTACGCTTTCGCGGAGGGGGCGCGCCTGTTCACCAACCACATCTCGTCGGGCAACGACACCCGTTTCGCGCTCTTCTCGATGTTCTACGGGCTGCACGGCTCGTACTGGTTCAAGGCCCTGGGGCGACCCCGTTCACCCGCCTTGATCGACACCCTGCTCGAGGCCGACTACGACGTGCGAGTCTTCTCGTCGGCATCGATGAACTTCCCACGCTTCCGGGAGACCCTGTGGTGCGCTCTGCCGAGCCGCAACATCGTCGACAGCTTCCTCGATGCCAACGGTGAGCCGCGCTCGGAGCTTTCGTGGGAGAAGGATGGTTTCGTCGCCGATGCCGTGGAGGAGTGGCTCTCGGGGCGCGAGCAGAGGGGCGATACGCGCCCCTTCTTCTGCTTCGTCCTTCTCGATGGTCCGCATCAGCCCTACTTCAACCCCGGTGGACCGTACCAACCCTCGGTCGAGCGGTTGAACTACATCGAACTCGGCCGCGCGACCCAGGCGGATCAGGCGCAGGCGCTCGGCGAGCGATTGCACAACACCTACAAGAACTGCGTACTCCAGGCCGACCGCAGCGCCGGGCGCATTCTCACCAGCCTCGCGGAGCACCAAGAGCTTGATCGAACCGTGGTCGTCGTCACCGGGGACCACGGTGAAGAGTTCGGCGAGAACGGCTTTTGGGGCCACACGAGCAACTTCTCCCCGGCCCAGGTCGAGGTGCCCTTCTACATCGAGGGACCCGGCATCGAGCCGGGGGTCGAGACGCGGCCCACCTCGCACCTCGACCTTTCGGGCTCCCTACTCGAACTTCTGGGCGCCGATCCGGCCCAGCGCCGCGACTACTCCCTTGGCGAAAGCCTCTTTGCGCCCCTGGAGAAGCGCGACCGGGTCATCGCCGGCTATGCCCACCTCGGTATCTGGACCGACGAGGGCATCTTCAACCTGCACCTGGGGCCCAGCTCCGACCCGATCGAGGTCTTCGATCGGCACTGGCGGCCCCTGGAGGATGTGCCGGGACGCTCGCGCAGGGCTGAGCCGGTCCTTCTGCGCACCGCCGCCGAGTGCGTGCGCTTTCTCGGGATGCCCCGGCCCTGATTCGGGGTTCTGCCTCTTGTCCCGCAGGGTTTGTCTCGGCGGGGCCGAGTCCCTTCCACGGAGCCACTCTTACGTCCAAGAAACCTCCTTCGGCGGACGTTTGGGCCTGCTTGGCAACCGCTGGGTCGCAACCGGCTAGGGTTTCGCACGGTCCCCAAGGAGTCATGAAAACACTGCTGCTTCTCGTCGCGTTCACCTTCGCTGCTTCGCCTCCGCTCAGGGCAGATGAGATCCCCTTCGAGGATCTGGCCCACAAGGCTCTCGAGCGCATGGCTCCGGCGGACGCCAATCCCGAGACCCTCTCCCTGGAGGATGCCTTTGCCCACAGTAGCGTGCACCTGCGCCTGGGGCTCTTCGAGGTCTTCCTCGGGCGCGCCTCCGCCCAGAGAAAGGATGTGGCCGGGCACTATCTGCGCGCCCTGGGGACGCTGCTCGACCTGCAGCGCGCCTGGTTGGCGTGGCTGGCGCCGCTCCAGCGCTTCGAGCAGGCCGAGGAGGACCTCGACACCCTGGAGCAGTGGGTGGGCAAGCTGAAGGCGGGGCGCATCCAGGCCCTGGCCCGGGGCGAGGGGGAGGCTGAGCTGCTCACGGGGCTCGAGGCTTCGGACAGGGTGCGCGAAGCGGCCGAGCGGCTGGCGGTTTTCATGGGCAGTGGAGCCTGCCTGGGACTGGATCGGGAGGACCAGGCCGAGCCCTTGGTGCTCGCTGCGGATCGAACGGAGTTCATCGAGTTGCTCGCCTTCTGCGGCTGGCTCTATCCCTACCTGCGCGACGTCTACTGGAACGACGACATCAGCACCTGGACCAGTTGCTACGTCGACCGTTACAAGTTCATCGCCATGGAGTTCGCGGGCGCGGGTGCCCATGCGAGCTGGATGGCCGGTACACCGATGGATGAGTACGCCGAGGACGGATTCGCGCAGCAGGTGACCCAGCTCGCTGCCAACTCCCTGATCGACGATTACTTCGGCGGCCGCATTCCCCCCTCCCTGGCGGGTGCCCTGTCGGTCAACCTGACGATCGACGTCTTCGGAATGTGCGACACGCGGGTGGACGGGGACCTGCGCTCCCGGCGCACCGAGGCCTATGAAATCTTCATCCCCGGGGGCAATTCCGATGGCGGATGGCTACCCGCGGTCGCCGCCGACAGCCGTTGGCGGGAGAAGCAGGGCAAGGACCACTTCATCGGCATTCTGAAGACCTCTCAGAAGGACGGGGCGGCCCGCATGGCTCGGGCCAAGGGAAAGCTCACCCACTTCGGCCTCGAGAACGACGGCAAGACGAAGCACATGGCGGTGAGTGCTCCCTTCCTGGGTAGCGCCGCGCTCGGCGCAGCCACTCCGCCGGAGGAGTTCGTCGGAGACTACAAGGAGTTCTTGCGCTCCTATCGTTCCTGCTTCATCTACTGGCTGCGGGAGAAGAGCCAGGGCAAGGCTCGCGCCTCCGAGGAGGCTTTTGCGCGTTGGCTCCTGCACCTGGCCGCCGATGAGGAGTTGGCCCTCGAGCCGTCGCTGCAGGACTCCTTCGGGGCCCCCCTGAGTGCTGCCGAGGTTACCCCCGAAGTGCTCGAAGGGGCCTTTCTGGCCTGGCTCCGCAGGGCGAAATAGGCTTTGCTCGGGGGGTGAGTTCCGCGCGTCGACTGCTGCCCCTCGTCCTGCTCGTCACCCTCGCTTCGGCGGGGGTGCGCTCGATCAACAACCTGCGCGTGGCCGACCTTCCCGAGCGTGGGGGTCGGGAGGCCTGGTTCTGTTTCGATCCGGACTCGCTCTACCACATGCGCCGGCTGGAGGGAGCACTGGAGCATGGGGGCTATGTGGCGCCGCGGGACCCCCTGCTCGACTATCCCCGGTCTGGGGGTGCAGCCATTCCCTGGCCGGGGGGGTACACGCGTGTGCTCTGGCTTCTCGCTGCGCCCTTCGCACCCAGTGGCGCGGTCGCGCGCAAGCGTTTCGTCGAGCACTGGGTGGCGAGTGCGCCACTCATCTGGGCCGCCCTGGCCAGTGCGGTCGTCGCCCTGGCGGCGGGGCGCCTCGGTGGCCGGACGGCGGCGGCGGTGGCCGGTCTTTCGCACGCCTTCACCTTCGCCTCCCTGCGCTATTCCTACCTGGGCATGGGGGATCACCACGCGTGGACATCGCTCCTGCATGTGGTTTGGCTCGCCGCGGCGAGCGAGGGGTTGCGCCGCCGAGGGGTGGGGTCGGGTGGCCGGAGGCGAGCGGGCTTCGGTTGGGGGGCCCTGGCTGGTCTGGCGGCGGGACTCTCCCTCGCCGCCTGGGTGCCGACCCTGATCGCCCTGGCGCTCTTCGAGCTGGCCTTGGCCCTGATCGTGTTGCGCAGGGGGAGGGAGATCGGCGAGGAGCTGGCCCCCTTCGCGGTCGCTTTCCACGCTTTCGCCCTGGTGTCGCTCTTGCCGGAGGTGCTCGCCAGTCCCTGGCCGGTGACCTCCCTGGTCACCCTCTCGCCCCTGCACGCCCTGGCCCTGGTCCCGGGACTGGCGCTGGGTCTTTTGCTCTGGAGCTTTCCGGCGGCGGGCCGTGCCGGGGTGGCGTCGATCGCGATTACGATCCCCCTGGCCCTTCTTCTCGCCGGTGGTCTTGCGGGGGGCTCGCTGGGGGAGGCCTGGGCTTGGTTGACCGCCCGGGATCCCTTCATGGCCTACATCCGTGAGTCCCAGCCCCTGGGAGGCGATCTGCTGCGGTGGCTGGGTTACTCCTCGCTCCTTGTGCTGCCTGCCTGGCTTTGGCTTTGGCGTGGCGCGGCCGAAGAGCGCCTGCCCTGGCTCGTCGCCCTGCCGGCGCTGGCTGGGATGGCCCTCGTGCAGCGCCGCTTCGCCGAGGGGCTCGCGGCGCCGGCGGCGTGGACCCTGGGTCTTTTCGCGGCGGGTGCACTGGAGGCCCTGTCGCGTCCGCACCTGCGCCGGGCCCTGGCACCGCTTCTCGTCTTCGCAGCGGTGGCGGCGCACCCGGGGGTGGTCCGTACGAGTTGGAACCGGGCCCGAGTGGGGCTCTATTGGTACGACAGCCCTCGACTGGCGGAGGAGCGTGCGGAACGCGAGGCGTGTCGTTGGCTTGCGGAGCGGGAGGGGGAGGGGGCGGTCTTGGCGCAGTGGGACCTGGGTCATCTGATCGAGTGGGTCGCCGCCCGTCCCACCCTGGCGACCAACTTCGGCGGGTATCTCGGCGAGCGCTGGCTCGATCCTTGGCGCGTCCTCACGGCCCAGGACGAGGAGAGGGCCCTCGAGGTGATGGACGCCAGGGGAGCGCGTTTTCTCCTCTTGACCGCTTCCTGGAGACGCAACCGCGTCCCGATGGCGCGTCTCGACGCGCGCCTCGACACCTCTCTGGCGGCCCGTCTCGTTCCCCGTGACGAGCCTGGACGGGATCCTTCCCTGGACGACCCGACCGGTCTGCGGCGGGTCTACCGCGGCGAGGGGGTATGGATCTACGAGCGGGTTCGGGGGGCGCGGATCGTCGTCGAAGGGGAGCCGGGTCAGACCCTGCGCGTCAGCTTGAACGTCCCCGAGGGGGAGGGTGAGCTGGAGTGGAGTTCGGAGGTTCGCCTGGGGCCGGAGGGCCGGGGCGAGCTGCGCGTTCCCTACGGGACCAGCGCTCGGCCGGCCCGCTGGTATCTGGCCGGCCGACACGGAGAGATCCCGATCCCCGAGGAGGCGGTGCGCCTGGGGAAGGAGCTGCGCTTGCCTTGAGGGCGGGGTCCACGCACCTGCGTGTGCTGCCTGATAGGGGGGACTCCTGCAGCTAGCCCACGATGCCGTGGGTGACCGAGCGTTCGGTCGCGGCGGGGGGTACCGGCGGGAGAGGCGGGACGTCCAGGTCCTCGTCCGGTGCGCTGGGGGGGGAGGGAGCCCCCTGGAGTTGGAGCGGCCTGACCTGATTGCGCCTCTGGCCAGGTGTTTGTGCCTTCTGTATGTCGAGTCCGATGCGTTCCAGCCACTGTTGACACTGGTCCAGTTCGCGCCGGCGTTGTTCGAGCTCGAGACGGCGCAGTTCCAGTTCGCGTCGGCGTTGCTCGAGCTCGTGCCTCAGCACCTCGAGTACCTGCTCGCGATCCTTGCGTCCGATTCCCTCGCTGCGATTCCGAAACTTTTCACCGGTACCTTGGTCGCTCTCCTTTCCACGGACGGGATCGGGGTCGTCTTTCAGCGCTTCCAAGCTTTCTCGTAGCGCAGCTTGAGTGTGTTGGAGCTTCTCGAGTGCCGCATCCAGCTCCAGACGCAACGTTTCCTCGTCCGCCTCGTCAGTTGGCACTCGAACCCCATGGCTGTTTCCGAAGGGCCTGCCCATGTGGCTCCAGCTCGTGTGAATCGGCTGTCGGCCCTCGAGGGTGATCCCGAGCTTCGGGCCGTCGCCATACTCTTTGGAGAAGAGAATCCCCGGAACTGCTTCTTGCGCCTCGCCTTCGGAGTCGTCGGAACCGAGCACCATCCCTTTCAGATTCCCCGCCTGGATCAGCTTTCCCAGCTCCTCGAAACTATCGAAATCGAAAACCTTGGGCACGCCGCCATCCAATAGCTCGATGCGTCCGTAGATTTGCGGGTCGGGTTCGCCCGGGATCGCACCGAAGGCCACGATTTCGTCCCTGTGCTCGTGGTTGCCTCCGACTACCCAATGGCGCGAGTCGTCGAGCTTGCGGATCGGATTGCCGTCCGGGGATTCGATCTCGGTCTGCTTCTCGATGGATCGCTCGTTTCCGTTTTTCTCCCCGCGGAATCTCATCACCTCCCGAACACCGTCGCCGGCGATCACGATGATCCTCCCTCGAAGCTCGATCTTCTCAGGCTTACCCTCGGGAATCAGGTTCAGAACGATGACTTCTCCATTGTCGTCGATTCGGATTCCCCCCTGGTTCTGGGAGGGGGTGGCCGCGACTTGGGGCTTCTCGCTACCTTGGTCCAGGGACGCGGGGGAAGCGGACACTTCGTCGACGGATTCGCTCTCCTCGACCCTATCGGATTGCGGTGGCTCTTGAGCCGGAGCGATGGAAGCGGCTAGGGCCACCTGGCCTCCGAAGAGCGCCGCCAGGGCGGTGGCGGCCGCGAAGAGGGAAGCGCGCATCGTGCGCTGGGGCGTATTCTTGGAAATGAGCATCTCGATTCTCCTTGCTAGTTGAGTGTTCGTCGTCGTCCACGGCACGAGGCTCGTGGCGGAAACGGGTTCGGGACCGCTACGACCCATCCATGTCGCGTATTCGAGAAGAGCAGAGGCATACCGCTTGGCTCGGCCCGTGCGCCGCACGACCATCAGGTCGCAGGACTGTTCGCGCAGGTTGTCGAGCTGATCGGAAAGCCAGGCCGCCGCCGGGTGGAACCAGAAGAGCGCGCCGAGCAGTTCTTGTCCGAGCATGATCCATGTGTCGCGGCGCTCGAGGTGCACGAGTTCGTGCAGGAGCACGCATGAGAGCACGCGTTGCGAGAGTGCGGGGCTCACCGCTTCGGGTAGAAGTACGGCCGGTCGGCACAAACCGAAACACATGGGGGCCGCGATATCGGGACTCGCGAGAAGGGTCGCCTGCCCAGCAAGCGGTGAGTGGGCGCGCAGAGATTCCCAGGTGGAGAGTACGGTGGTATCCGTCACCCGGCGCGCGTGGTGTAGCAGCCCATGGGTCCGCCGGAGGCGTAGTCCCGTGCGTGCGAGGCGCAGGAGAAAGCCGGCCAGATAGATCCCTAGAAGGATGCGGATGAGCCTACGAGAGATCGCCGGATGTGGGCTGCTTTCGCGGCCGGCCGCCGTTGGAGCTTGTTCTTGCTCGGGCTTCCGCGCGGGGCTGGCATCGAGGAGGGCAGAAGGTCTGGGATCGAAATCCCCTCGAGTTCGGCCTACCTGGAGGGTGCTGGACCGCGGCTTGGTGTCGCGCTGCCTCCCCGACCTCCCCGTCTTGGTCCCAGGCACCCAAGCCCGTTCCGCCAGGCGGGGTTCACCAGGTCCCTCCTCTGCGATCGACCCGGCTTTTGGGGTTTGCATTTCGTGCGCCACACCTGGGGGCGTCTTTCCCCGTGCGCTCCAATCCTCGATCCTGCGTGCGATGCGGCCCGCGAAGGGAAGCCCGGTGTCGAAGCCGGAGGCTTGCAGGAGCACCACGGTCAGCGGGAAGGCGAGGGTCGCGCAGAGCACCCAGGAGAGCAGGCGGTAGGAGGAGATCGGATCGGCTCCCCGTCGCCGCAGGAAGCCCCACAGGCCCAGGGAGGCGACGGCGAGACCCACCGAACCGATCAGGAGATCGAGCAGCCAAAGGCTCATCGCTCCTCCTCCTCGTCTGACAGATGCGACTCGATCAGCCGTTTGAGTTCGACGAGTTGCTCGTGGTCGAAGGAACCCTGGTCGATCAGGTGAGCGACGAGGGGCTTCGCTTCCCCGCCGAACAGGCGTGTGAGGAAGTCCTCGGTCATCGACGATGTGGCCTCCGAGCGCGAGATGCGGGCCCGATAGACGTGGGCGCGGCCCGGGCCGCGCTCCGACGTGAGCATGCCCTTGCGCTTCAGGATCGTCATCATCGTCTGCACGGTCGTGTAGGCCAGCGGATGACCGGCCTTCTCGAGCGATTCGACGACGTCGCGGACCGTTGATGGTCCCGGGTGGAGCGACCAGATCGCCTGCATGATCTCCAGTTCGAGATCGGTCAAGCGCTTGCCTTTGCCGCGGCCGGGACGTTCGTGGGGCTGGGTCATGGGGGCTCTGGGGGATCCGTCTACTAAGACTTTAGGAGGTTCGTGCCGGCGGGCAAGGGGTATCTCCTAAAATCTTCGTAGATCCTCCGGCCGTGCTGGTTGGGGCACTGCGACCTGCTGGGGGAGCCCCTCGCCCGGTGGGGCGCCGCCGGGGGCGCCCCACGGGACGGGTTAGGCAACATCGGGCGACTGCGTTTTCGCCGCCGTGCATCTGGGAGGCCTTTGCGATCGCCTGGCCATGGGCCGGAGATCAGGCAAAGGTCGGATCGTCGGCGGTGGGGCCGAAGACGGCGGGGACGGGGATCTCCAGGAGCCGCAGGTAGACGCTCAACTGGCCGCGGTGGTGGGCCTGGTGGGACAAGAGGACCCAGCGCAGCGCTTCGTGGCGCGGTTCGTGCTTCAGGATCTGCTCCCCTTGGCAGAGGGTCCAGGTACTGCACATCGCCTCCTCGTCGAGCCCCGCGAGGATCCCCTGCACCGTGCGTACACCCTCGTCGTAGTGCTCGAGGATCTCCGCGACATTGGCCGGCTCGAAGGGGGTCCAATCGTTTGCGGCGAGGTCGAACTTTTCGCCGGTCATCCCGGCGGACCAGGCGAGGCTCTCCGCCAGGTGTCCTCCGAGCTGGCGCAGGGACATCGACTTGTGATGGGGTTTCCATTCGAACTTGTCGTCCGGAAGAACCGCCAGGAGTTTGCGGGTGCGGGGGTGGTCGGCCTCGAAGTCGACGCGCAGGCGTTCAGCGTAGTTCATCGTGTGGGGTGGGTGGAACGGGAATCGGTGGGAGGGGCGCCTGCCCCTCATGCGCCCCAGTCTGCCGCCGGTTCCGCCCGGGGGAATGGGGGAGGGAGAAGCGTCCTGACAGCGTGGTGTCAGCAGCGATCCCCTTCACCGCGGGCGGCTCTTCGTGAGGGCGCCCCGGTTTCGGATGTCTCCGCGTGGCCCGAGGTGCTCGTAGGCGTCGGGCTCCCAGACGAAGCCTTCGATTCTGCGGGTTACGAAGGACTCTTCGAGGGGGTGTTGCAGGAGCTCCCTGGCGAAGGCCCACTGCTGCTCCTGGCAGGTGCGCAGCTCCTCGGTGGTGAAGGAGCCGCTCTTGACCCTGCTCTCGAGGGCGTGCAGCTCTTCGGGCCAGACACCCGGGCGCATCTCGACCTCGACCGTCTCGCCGGTGGAGAAGCGGTGGACCAGGAAGGAGACGCCCCGCTTGGGATCGATCTTCTGCGTGCCGAAACGCACCCGTCCGCCGGTCAGGTAGGCGGCAACGTCCCCGAAGCAGGGGGAGTTGTTGGAGATGCAGCCCGTGTCGGTGCGGTCGATGACGCCATCGGGGTAGAGCTGGCCCAGGGCGACCGAGAGGGCTGCCGATGCGGTCACCAACCCGTCACAGGCGTGGCCGTGCATGCGCACCAGGTCACCCAGGGTGAGGAGCTTGGCCCGCTCGGCGTAGGGACCGAGGCTACTTTCGGTGTCGAGGACCTGGAAGGTGGGGGCGTAGGGTGAGTCGTGGAGCCAGTCGAACTCGTACCAGCTCGTGTCGGAGGCCGGCGGGGCGACCGAGTCCGACGGAGCGGAGGTACAGGCGGCGAGGAGCAGCAATTGGAGGGGGAGTGAGAGTCGCATGGGATGGATGGGGGTCTCGTTCTCAGTGCGGCTGGAGCCAGGAGCGGATCTCTTCGGGGCTGGGGACGCTACCGGAGTGGACGAGCTTCTCGTCGATGACCACGCCGGGAGTGGAGAGGGCGCCGTACTTCAAGATCGTGGCGACGTCGCTTTCCTTCTCGATGGTGGCGTCGAGCTCGAGCTCCTCGATCGCCTCCTGAAGGAGACGCATGGTCTCCGTGCAGTTCTTGCAGCCGGGGCCGAGGACACGAATGTGGGTCATGGGGTTTCTCCTTTGGAATGGGGTCAGGCAATGGCGTTGAAGGTCCAGCCGACCAGGGTGAAGGCCACGGCGAGCAAGCTTGCGTAGAGCGCCAAGGCTCGCCAGTGGATGACCTTGCGCAGGATCAGCATCTCCGGCAGAGAGAGGGCGGCGATGCTCATCATCAGCGCCAGGACGGTGCCGATGGGCACGCCCTTTCCGAGGAGGGCTTCGACGATCGGGATCACTCCCGTCGCGTTCGAGTAGAGGGGGATGCCGAGGAGCACGGCGGCGGGGACGGAGAAGAGGCTGCTTCCCCGGCCCAGGTGCTCGGCGACCCAGGCCTGGGGGACGAAGCCGTGGAAGATCGCTCCCAGGGCGACCCCGATCAGCACCCAGCGCCAGATGCGACCGACGATTTCTCGCACCTCCCCGGCGGCGAAGGCGTGGCGGGCTTTGAGATCCGTGGGGCGCTTGGAGGTGGGAGCGTCGCCCACTTGGATCTGCCAGACATAGTCCTCGACCCAGCGGCGGGCCCCCAGGAGCTCCATCGCCACGCCGCCGACGTAGGCGACCACCAGCCCCGCGCCGACGTAGAGCAGGGTGCGGTAGAGACCGATCGTGCCGGCCAGGACCAGGACGGCGACCTCGTTGATCATCGGGCTGGCGATGAGGAAAGAGAAGGTCACGCCGACGGGGATGCCCGCTTCGACGAAGCCGATGAAAAGAGGGACCGAGGAGCAGGAGCAGAAGGGGGTCACCGCCCCGAGTAGGATGGCCAGGGTGCGGCTCAGCCAGCGCGGCTTGCCGCGCACGTAATCCCGCACCCGCTCGGGGCTGAGCAGCGCACGCGCCATCCCCATGACGTAGATCACCCCGAGCAGCAGGCTGAAGATCTTGGTGACGTCCTGCACGAAGAAGTGCAAGGCGTCGGCCAGATGCGAATGCCGCTCGATCAGCCCGAGCTGGGCTAGGGCTTCGATGCAGTAGGTAGCGAGGGCGTCGAACATGGGATGCCTTGCTGATTCGGCCAAATGGCCAAAAAGCAAAATAAGATCGCTGAGGAGGGAATCGTGGGGCCTTGTCGGAAGTCAGGAGCGCTGCTGGATCACCTCTTCGGCGCAGCGGAAGAAGTGCACGACGCAGGGCGTGAGTAGCTCATAGATCACGGCGCTGCCGTCGCGGCGGCTGTCGACGATGCCGCTGGCTCGCAGCACGGCCAGGTGCTTGGAGACGGTGGAGGGGTCGAGTCCGACCAGCTCCACCAGCTCGCCCGCGGTGCACTCGCCCTTGCTGAGGTGGTCCACCATCCGCAGCCGGGCCTCGTTGGCCAGGGCCTTGAGCAGCCGTGCCTGCCCCTTGAAGTCCTTGGGTTTGCTGCGACAGCGGGCCATGGCCTGAAGTGTATGCCTAGTTGGCCAAATGTGCAAGTAGTAAACCTCCTCAGCTCTAGTATCGCTCGGACCGAGGCGCGAAACACCTGGGCCAATGCGTGGGTCGACCCACCCCAGGAGGCGGTAGAGGCTTGTTCCAAGGGATTGTGGAGCGGGTTTGCCGGGGTGCTGCGCGTGGCGGGGGAGGAGAGTGCGGCTCTACCGGGCTCCAAGGACACCCCGCCGCGAGAGCTACCGCAGCACCGCTATCGGCACGGCCGTGAGGAACTACGGCGGCGCTGGGCCCCTGTTGCGGATCATGAACTGGGACCAGCGCCGCCGGAACGTGAACCAGACGGGCTCCGGCTTCAGAAGGAGATTCTGAACCCGAGCAGCAGCGAGTCCGTCGAGAGGGAGTTCTCGACGTTGCTGCCGGGAATCTCACCCATCGTCGGGTGCCCGATCGGTCCGGAGATGGAGTTCTCGAAGCCGTGTCGGTAGGCGAGATCGAGGCAGCTCGACTCCGCGAAGCAGTAGGAGAGGCCCACCGCAATGTGTTGTTGAATGACCGCGGGGGCCGGCAGGTTGAACGTGGAGTTCTCATCCGGAATCGGGTTCTCGTTGAAGGAGTATCCGGCGCGGATCTTCCACAGATCGTTGACCTCGAACTGAGCGCCGAGGGCCAGGACCCAGATACTGTCCCAGCCGAATCCGCTCACGGAGAAGTCGGGGCGGAACGTCGACGCTTCGAAGCCGTTCGTGTTCGCGTAGTCGATGTAGCGCAGGTCCGCGGCGAAGGTCCACCTGTCGAGGCCCTCATAGCCCACGCCAAGCGACGCAATGGCCGGGAAGTCGAGATCCAGCTCCAGCTCGCGGAAGTTGCCGAGCTCGTCCGTCGAGTTGTACTTGTAGTCCTCGAAGTTCTGCTGTGACTTGTAAGAGGCCCCGAAGTTCCAGCCCGACTGGCCCTTGTAGAAGACACCGAGTTGCCCGCCGAAGCCCCACGACTTGGTGGCGGACCGCGCATCCGGGTAGGTTGCCACGCCGTCACCGTTCGCGTCGTCGGGAGGCGCAAAGCAGCCCGGGTTTACGGCCAGCTGACCCTGGTTGATCGTGGGTGCGAAGCCGAACGACCACTCATCGTTGTACTGATACGAGAAGGTCGGAGAGAGCTGAAGCATCTGAAACTGCGAATAGACCGTGCCGAAGCCATTCGGCGGTGGCATCAGGATCGGGTTCGAGTTCGATGCGCCATAGTCGACGCCGAAGCCGCTGATGCCGAAGGCACCCATGCCGAGCGTCCATTTGCTGTCGGGGAGGCGATAGACGAAGCCGAAGCTGGGGATGCCCGAGGCCCCGGCGTCACTACTCGACGAGCCCGTCATCGGGCCGCCAGGCGTCTGGACGGTCGACGTCACCGAGGAGTCCGGGAGCAGGAGTTCGAAGCCGAAGTTGAACTCGTTGTGATCCAGACCTGAGATGGAGGCCGGGTTCCATTGGAGGGCCCCGGATGAGTCGATCGGCGTAGCCGTTGCGGCACCTGCCATCGACTGGTTCACCGGTCCAACACCGTTGAGAACGTGACCCATCTGAGCATGAACGATGTCGCCAAGCGCCAGGCTGGCGATAGCAGAGAACAGAACCTTTCTTGGTGGTGGATAGAGAGCTTGCATGTTTTGGTTTTCCTTGCGCCGCGCTGCAATTCAATGGGTGGGAATACCCTCCCACCGGAGCGATTCTCCCGCGCGTCGGTCGTGTGATTGGAGAGTGTGAATGCACCGGTTCGGAACCGGCAATAGCCGCCGCAGCGCGACGAGCCTCGCCCATAGTCTTGGGCTTCCGGATTCGCCGGCTCGCGTCGGCTCAGTCTGATTAGTAGGCGTTCGGCTCGATTGCGAAAGGAGTCAGTCGCCAACCGGAGCCAGCCAAGGAGCGATCAAGAGCAACCCGTGCTCTTCTTCTTCTTGCGCTTGGGCGGAGCCTTCTTCTTTTTCACGGGTGCCGCCGGCGCGGCTCCCCCGAAGGGGCTCTTTCCGCTCACGAAGAGGCGGTAGGCAGCAGCGCGTGGATCGGTCGCGGTTTCGGCGAGCACCTGCGCGCTGAAAGCGCGGCCCCCGCCCTCGAGATAGAGCGCGTTGTAGCCGCTCTTGCGCAGCGAGGCTGTGACCTCGCGTGCGGAACCTGCATCCTCGGTGTCGACCACGATGACTATGCGGTCTTTGGGAATCGCCGGGCGCTTGCGCAGATCGAGCAAGTCGCTCGCAGGTACCTGATAGGCCCCGGGCAGTGCGGGTACGGCACCCTCGGGCCGGAGATCGAACAGCAGATAGTCCACGCGCCCTTCGATGCCCCAGGAAGCGAGTTCCAGTGCACCGAGCCCGGGCACGTTCCGGGGGTCCCCCCGGGACAACATCGCGCGCGCCTGACCGGGTCCGGCGAACTGAACCGCCATGGCGAGGACTCCACCGCCCAAGACGGCGGGTGCGGCCCGCGAGACCCACGCGGAGATCGGTGCGCCGTCCTTCTTGCGCTCGAAGTATTCGACGGCCGCGAAGGCCCCGAACGCCATCAGGGCGACTCCGATGATGACCACGCCCGCGGGGATCCCAAGCCAGGACTGGATAGAGATCTCCCCCATGTAGCTGGAGGTGTAGAAACCCTTCCAGAGATCGTAGCCTTCCTCGAACACGCCGATGCCGAAGATCACCCCCAGCATGACGAAGAGCGCGTCGAGCTTTCCGCTGACCAGACCGACGACCGACGTGCCAGGGCAGTAGCCGGCCGTGACGAATCCGATGCCGAGCAACAACCCGCCGACGATCTGGGGCCAGAGGAAGGTCGACTTGAAAGCGATCTGATCCATCGCGACGTAGCCCAGTCCGTCGAGCAGGTAAAGCCCGATCATGGCCGTCACGATCGCCGTGAACATGACCTTCAAGACCCGCCAGTCACGGCCGTAGAAGATCCCGGCCAGGACCTTGCTACTGCCGAAGCCGCCCTTCTCGAGGAAGGCTCCGAAGCCGATCCCGATCGGCAGGGAGATGAGCAGCCCGGTGTCCAGACTGAACTCGTGGAATGCGTTGAGGGGGAAGTTCATCGCCACTGTTTCCTCACGAACCAGGCGAAACCGAAGCCGCCTGCAAAGACTGCGAACATGAAAGCCCAACTTCCCAAGGCGAGCATCGCGCCGCCGGAGAGCGCCTGACCGCTCGTGCAGCCGCGCGCCAGGCGCGCCGCGAAGCCCATGAAACCTCCGCCGATGAGGGCCATCACCAGCCGCCTCGTCTTGCCTGTGTTGGGACCTCGCTCGACCGTGCCGGGCCTGGCCACCCGCCCGTTCGAGAGGGCGCTCAGGAATCCGCCGATCGCCACGCCGATCAGGACGAAGACCAGGCCGTCCTTGAGGACCGGGACCTCGGACGCGACCAGTCCCCTGGCGTGCTCTAGGCGCTCGATGTGCTCGGGAGCAACTCGATTGACGAAGAGGGCTCCCATGCGTCCAAAACCGCCGGATGCGCCCAGCCCCTTGCCCATTATGAGGAAGGAGGCCAGGAGCACGAGCCCGAGGCCGAAGCCTGCGAGATAGGGCGAGAGGTAAGGTCTCGCGTGTTGTGTCTCTTGTGCGTCTTTCATGACGGCGTTCTTGATGACCACGTCTAGTACCCGATGTATTGGCCTGCGTAGACCAGGACGAACCGCAAGGAGAGACCGCCGACGAGGACGAGTGCGGGCGCCACCAGCGTGCCTCGCCAGCGTCCCTTCATCGCCATCACCTCGAGCAGGATCGGCAGGCCGAGCCCGATCACGACGACCAGTGTCCAGAAGACCGCTCCGAAGGGACCGCCGAGGATCAGCTCGACGCTGGCGCGAGCGGCCTCACCCCCGGAGATCAAGCTGATGATCCACAGCCCCAGGATGAGCCCCTCGGTCACCATCAGGACCAGGTCCAGGCGCAGGAGTCCCTCGCGCTCATCGCGATCGCGCGAGAGGAGCGCGCCCATGGCGGCGCCCGTCGACAGGCCGCTGATCAGGAAGAGCGGTCCGAGCAGGCCGGAGTTCCAGAGCGGACGCGCCGCGAAGTTCGAGAGCAGGATTCCGGTGTAGATGCCGAGCGAGACGCCGAGCACCGCATTCGCTATGGCGAGCCCGCGGGCGTGGCGATCGGCGAAGGCCTCGAGCTTGTCGACCAGCGGAAGCCTCTTGACGTAGATCGCCATTGGCCAGGAGCTCTTCACGTAGGTCGACAGCCCGACCAGTCCTGCGGTCGCGAAGACCACCAGCAGGATCCACGAGCCCCAAGACATCGGCGATGTCACCTGGAAGGTCGTGTAGAAGCGGAAGACGTGCAGCTTGTGCTCGAGGTCTAGGAACAGCGCCCCCAGGCCCAAGGCGAGCAGCGGCGCGCTGAGGATCGGAAAGATCCCGCTCATCGCCGGGAGCTCTTTCTCTCGGCGCGAGAGCACGGCAAAGGCGTTCAATATCAGCAGGCCGGCCACGAGCCCGCCCAGGAAGAGATAGATCGGGACCTCCCAGCCCCAGATGTGCAGCGTCGGATCGATGTGGGGGTTGGCGCGCGTGCTCGTGATCTCTGCGTATTGGTCGATGTGCATCATTCGAACTCCTACTGCAGCAGGAAGAAGCGCGGTTTCGTCCCGGCGTCGAGCTTTTGCTGCTTGAAGCGACGGGTGCGTATGACTCGGCTGATCTCAGAATTCGGATCGTCCAGATCGCCGACGACGATGGCCGATGTCGGGCAGACTGCCTCGCAAGCCGTGTTGTCCCCCCGCTCGAGCCGGTGAACGCAGAGCGTGCACTTGTCGATGTAGCCCTTCGGGTGGATGTAGCGCGCGCCGTACGGACAGGAGGCTACGCAGGCCTTGCAGCCCGTGCACATCTCCTTGTGGACCTGAGTCGTACCCGTGGCCTTGTGCACGTGGCTGGCTCCCGTGGGACAGGATGTGACACACGGGGGATTGTCGCAGTGCTGGCAGCAGTCCGACCAGACCTCCGCGGTCAACTCGGGGAAGCGTCCTCGAACGACCTCCATCACCCAGCGCCGCGAGTGCCCCTCGGGGACGTCATTCTCGTCCCTGCAGGCGATGACGCAGGCGCTGCAGCCGACACAGGCGACCATGTCGACCGCCATTCCAAACCTTCGATCTGATTTGGGCGTCATCTCAGACCTCCACTTTCTCGAGGGTGACGAAGTTGACATTCATGCCCGTACCGCCCATCAGCGGATCGACTTCGTATTTCGTGATCAGGAGCGCATCGTTCCCGCCGTTACGGTGGGCGCGCCGCAGCTTCTTCGTCTCGTGGCCGAAGCCGTGGACCATGTAGACGCAGTCGTGCCGGATACGCTCGGTTGCCTTGACCTTGATCGGCCCCGTCTCCGCGCCGTCCTGGTTTCGGATCATCACCCGATCGCCGCTTCTCAGCTCCATGTCGGCGGCGACCCTGCGGTTGACCCAGACCTCGTTCTCGGGGAACTGCTGGAGCAGGCGCGCGTTGTTCGTCGTACGGCCGAAGGTGTGAACCGGGGCGCGGCCGAATAGCAGGCGGAACTCCCCTTCGCCCGGCTGGGCCGGCCTGCGGTAGACGGGAACCGGATCGAAGCCGTAGTCCGCGAGCTGCTGCGAGTAGAGCTCGATCTTGCCCGAGGGGGTGCCCCACTCGTAGTCCTCGTCGGGGAGCATGTAGAGCGGATCGGCTTCCGTCTTGATCGTGCCCTTCGTGAAGAGGCCCTCGATCTGCTCCTCGGAGTAGCCGCTGCTGCGCAGGCGAGTCACGATCATCTCGCGCGGCTCTTCCCAGGGGAAGTAGCGCTCGAGTCCCAGGCGCTTGGCGAGTTCCTTCGCCATCCACCAGCCCGGCTTGGAGTCGGCCAGCGGTTCGACCACCGGTTGGCGCAAGGCGATGAAGGGCTCGCGGTGCCAGGGAACGATCAGGTCGTCGTAGCGCTCGAGGTAGGTGCACTCGGGCAGGACGACGTCGGCCCAGCCGCAGATCTCCGCCGGCAGGATGTCGATTGCGACCATGAAGTCCAGTTTCTGGATCGCTTGGTAGGTCTTACGCGGGTCGGGCAGGACGTAGGGCAGGTTCGAGCCGTAGACCAGCCAGGCCTTGATCGGGTAGGGCTCGCCTGTGAGCGTCGCTTCGCGCAGGCCGCTGGCCAGCGTCGAGCCGGCGAAGAGATGCTCACCGTCCTTACGATCGGCGGGTTCGGCGTGCTCGGGGAAGTCCGGTAGCGTGGCCAGACCCTTCAGCTCGGACTTCGATGTGAGGTAGAAGCCTCCCCGGCGTCCCCAGTTGCCGAGCAACGCGTTCAAGATCGCTATCGCGCGACTGCGCTGAGCGTCGTTGCCGTACCACGTCACGTGACGGCCGGGGTGGATGAGGGCGTGGGGCGCCGCCAGGGCGATCTCGCGCGCCGTCGTGCGAATCTGCTCGGGTGTGATACCCGTCTCGACGAAGACCGCCTCGGGCGTGTACTGAGCGACCGCGGCTGCCAGTTGCTCGAGGCCCAGCGTGTGCCTGGCTACGAATGCGTGGTCATACCACTCCTCCTGAATGATGATGTTGATCCAGCCGAGGAGCAGCGCGATGTCCGTACCGGGTTTGATCGGCAGCCAGTGCGCGGCCTTGCCCGCAGCCGTGGAGAAGCGGGGGTCGACGACGATCAGCCGCATGCCCTTGGAGAGTCCCTCGGCGAAGTCTTGCACCTGCGTGTTGTGCATGTTCTCGCCCAGGTGCGAGCCGATGAGGACCAGGAGCTTCGAGTTGGCGATGTCCAGCGGCTCGGGGCTGCCGATGCCCTCGCCGAAGGTCAGCTCGAAACCGACCTCGCGCGGACCGCGGCACTGAGAGTAGGAGGGCGCGGCGATGTTGGCCGAGCCCATCCCCTTGAGGAGCGTCTTGAAGAAGCTGCCTCCGGCGCCGTGGTAGAGCATGGCGATGGACTCGGGCCCGTACTTCTCAGCCACACGCTTGAAACCCTCCGCCACGCGATCCAGAGCCTCTTCCCAACTCGCTTCACGGAAACGTTCCTGGCCACGCTCGCCCTCGCGGATCAGCGGAACCCGCAGACGGTCGGGATCGTAGAGCGTCCCGAGCGCGCCCGTCCCGCGCGGACAGAGCCGACCGCGGCTGAGGGGATGCTCGGGGTTGCCCTCGATCTTGATGGCCTGCCCGTCGCGCTTGTGGACGCGAATGCCGCACTTCCAGAAGCAGATCTCGCAGACGGTGGGAACGACCTCGTCGGCCGGTCGACCGTCGTCATGAATCCCTCCGAGGAGGCGCTGGAGGTCACTCGGAATGGTGCCGGTCAGGGAGGCGCCGAGCCCCGTGGCTCCGGCGATTTGGAGGAAGCTCCTCCGGCTCAGTCCGCTATTCGTCATCGGAATCCTCATCTCGAACTCAGCTGTCGCCGAGAAGCTCGGCTCGATCGCGGGTCTCGCCCTCGAGTGCTTGGTGGACCAGTTCGCAGGCCTTGCCGACGTCTTCTCGTCCAAGACGAACGAACACGTACTTCCCCGAGCGGCGGGTCGCGACCAGTCCCACGGCCGTCATCTTGGACAGGTGCTGGGAGATGGAGGCGCGGGAGATCCCGGCCATCTCGGCCAGCTCGGAGCTGCCCACCTCGCCGCCCGTTTCGTGCAGGTGGTGCAGGATGAACAGGCGGATCGGGTGACCCATCGTCCGGCAGAAGCGAGCCTGCAACTCCAGGATGGCTCGCTGCTCGGGGCCGAGGGCATCCCGTGTCAGCTCGGAGGCGCCGTCTGGTGGATTCGATCCACGGTTCGACATATATGAAACAATCGCACTTTCCGGCTCCGAGGTCTGCTGGCAAGGGGGCGTAGGGTCCCCTGAACGATTACGCACCGCGGCCAGGGCGAAGGTGGCAGCCGGCCCGGCCGGCCGGTCCGCCCCGGCGCCCGGGGAGGCCTTTCCGGCCGGCGCGAGGCGCTCGAACTCGCTCCGCCCGGCGTTTGGCCACCGAGCGCGGGGCGGGGGCGTTGGCGGAGGCGGAGGGATTTGAACCCCCGGTGACTTGCGCCACGCCGGTTTTCAAAACCGGTGCATTCAGCCGCTCTGCCACGCCTCCGTGGGGGCAGGATAACACTACCCTCTGGGTTCCATGCGTCTGTGTGCCTCGACTCTCCTGGTCCTCCTCGCCGCCTGCGGGGGGGAGGCGGCCGCTCCCGGGGGGCAGCGGCCCAACGTCCTGATCCTCATCACCGACGACCTCACCTCCGCCGCCACCGGGACCTGGGGCCGAGGGGGGGGGGCTGATCGAGACCCCCGGTATCGACCAACTCGCCGCCCGGGGGCTGCGCTTCACCCGTGCCCTGGCCCCCGCCCCCTTCTGCACCCCCTCGCGTCAGGCCCTCCTGACCGGTCGCTGGCCCCACTCGATCCGGGTTACCCAGCTTTTCAGCCGGCTCGACCCCAGCCTGCCCACCCTGGGGACCGTCTTCCGCGGCGCGGGATACGACACCGCCGCCATCGGCAAGATGCACTGGTACCGGGCCAAGTGGAAGCCGGGCACCGACTTCGGCTTCGACACCATCATCGACAAGCCCGAGTGGCGCGCCGGGCTCTCCGGGGAGGAGCGCGAACTCTACGAGCGCTGGAACCAGGGCTGGAGCCGGGAGGAGCGGGCCGGCTGGTCGATGTCCAACCCCGATCGCCGCCCCCTCGAGATCGAAGAGGGACGCCAGATGACCCCCTTTTTCATCGACCAGGCCCTGGCCTGGATGGAGAAGCGCAGCCGTCCCTTCCTCTGCATCCTCTCCCTCTACGAACC
>JALWOP010000179.1:0-5536 GCA_027083445.1 Planctomycetota bacterium
CTGAATCAGGGGTATTTGGATTGGTCGCTAATTTCCCTTCTTCTTCATTGCTTAGACCATCTCCATCTTTATCACCTTGTGGGCCATCTGTATCATCAGCATCAAGATAGTCAGGAATTTCATCACCATCCGTATCTGTTGGCTCGCTTGATGGATTGTCATCTTTGTCTGTATTCAGGTCTTCTTCTGATGTGGGTTTGTCATCGCCATCATCATCAGCGTCAAGAGCATTAATCACGCCATCTTCGTCGGTATCTGTTGGTTTTGCAGGATCACCGACTTCATCTTTATCAGAGACACCATCACCATCAGAGTCTGATTTTTCAGGGTCTGTGCCAAGCTGCATTTCATCGTGGTTACTCAAGCCATCATGATCTTTATCACCTTCTGGGCCATCATTGTCATCAGCATCGAGATAATCAACTTTACCGTCACCATCAGAATCAACTGCATCATCAGGGCTATGGTTGCCATCTGGGTCATTTTGTTCTGTTGATGATTGCTTGCCGTCATTATCATCATCGCTATCTAATGCATCAATTTTTCCATCATTATCACTGTCGATAGGTTGATCGGCATTAGCACCCACCTCGTCACCGTCATAGAGACCATCACCATCGGTATCTGGATTCGTTACGGCTGTTCCTAATTTTTCTTCTTCGGCATTGCTTAGACCATCACCGTCCTTATCTCCATCGGGACCATCTTCTGCATTGTTATCTAAATAATCAGGAACATTATCACCGTCATCATCCAATGGGTCTGTTGCTGGGTTGTTGTCACCGTCGTTATTTTTATCTTCGAGTTTAGTGGCTATTTGGTCATTATCATCGTCATCATCAAGATAGTTCGGTGTGCTATCACCGTCTGTATCTGTTGCTACTGTGCTTGGGTTGCCGTCTTTATCCAGATTCTCATCTTCGTCTTTAGTTGGGATACCATCATTGTCATCATCAGCATCTAATGCATTAATTTTATTATCGCCATCTGTGTTAATAGGCTGTGTTGCATTACCGCCGACTTCCGTACCATCTGGAATACCATCACCATCGGTATCTGGGTTGTCTGGGTCTGTGCCGAGTGTTTCTTCTTCTTCATTTGTTAAGCCATCAGAGTCAAGATCACCTTCAGAACCATCTAGGTTGTTTCCATCTAAGTAATCAGGTATTCCATCGCTATCCAAATCAATAGCATCATCTGGCTTGCCATCGTTATTGGGATCATTGCCTTCGTCTATTGATGCTAGACCGTCATTGTCATCATCGGCATCAAGATAATCTGGCGTATTATCAGCATCAGTATCATCATCTGCTGGTGTGCCACCATTGTAGTTTTCTTCTGCTGTTAGGATGCCATCGTTATCATCATCGGTATCCAGAGCATTGATTTTGTCATCACCATCCGTATTGTTTGGATTGGTTGGGTTACCGACTTCTTCATTATCTGAAATTCCATCACCATCAGTATCTGGTTTTTCAGGATTTGTTCCAAGCTTGTCTTCTTGCTCATTACTTAAACCATCATTATCTTTATCCGCTTTTGGACCATCAGCATCATCTTTATCAAGATAATCTGGCGTACCATCACCATCACTGTCTGTTGGGTTGGTTGATGGGTTTGCATCATTGTCTGCATTGCTATCTTCTTCTGATGTAGGTTTTCCATCCGCATCATCGTCACTTTCAAGAGCATCAATTTTGCCGTCCTTATCCGTATCCGTTGGTGATGCTGGATTACCCACTTCCACCTTATCTGGAATTCCATCACCATCTGTATCTGGATTATTTGGATCGGTTTTTAAGTCTTCCTCTTGAGCCGTTGTTAAGCCATCACCATCAGGGTCTGAGTTTGGACCATCATTATTGTTGTTATCCAGATAGTCTGGTGTTTTGTCACCATCGGTATCAACAGCATCATCTGGCTTACCATCTTTATTTGGATCATTGCCTTCATCAGCGGACAGTTTGTTGTCTCCATCATCATCAGTATCAAGATAATCAGGCGTGTTATCACCATCAGTATCATCATCAGCCGGTGTGCCGCCATTGTAGTTTTCTTCTGCTGTTAAGATGCCGTCATTATCATCGTCAGCATCCAGAGCATTGATTTTATTATCCGCATCAGTATCCGTTGGATTGGTAGGGTCGCCTACTTCATCGCCATCATTGATGCCATCGCCATCGGTATCGGCTTTATTTGGATCTGTTTTTAAGTCAGCTTCTTGTGCATTGCTCAAACCATCACCATCAGGATCAGAATTTGGACCGTTGTTATTATCTGCATCTAAATAGTCTGGCGTTTTATCACCATCTGTATCCTGTGCATCATCTGGGTTGCCATCGTTATTGGGATCATTCGCTTCATCGGCAGATAGTTTTCCGTCACCGTCATCATCAGTATCCAGATAGTCAGGCGTTTTATCGCCATCCGTATCATCATCTGCTGCTGTGCCGCCATTGTAGTTTTCATGCTCTGTTAGAATGCCGTCATTATCGTCATCATCATCGAGGGCATTAATTTTATCATCACCATCGGTATTGGTTGGATTGCTTGGATTCCCAACTTCTACTTTATCTGAAATACCATCGTGATCACTGTCTGCATCATCGGGACTTGTACCTAATTTGCCTTCTTCTGCATTACTTAAACCGTCACCATCTGCATCCGCATTGGGACCATCCGTATCATTTGCATCAAGATAGTCTGGAGTCTTGTCGCCATCACTATCCACTGCATCTTCTGGATTATGGTTACCATCAGGGTCATTTTGCTCTTCTATTGAGGGTTTTCCATCGCCATCATCATCTGCATCAAGAGCATTGATATTGTTATCGCCATCGGTATTGATAGGCTGATCAACATTGCCACCCACTTCGATGCCATCATAAATGCCATCACCATCGGTATCTGGATTTGTCGGTGCTGTACCGAGTGCTTCTTCTTGTGCGTTAGTTAGACCATCACCGTCTTTATCACCATCAGGGCCATCTTCTGCATTATTGTCTAAGTAGTCTGGGACGTTATCGCCATCACTATCTGTAGGCTGTGTTGCTGGATTGTTATCACCATCGGTATTTTCGTCTTCTTCTGATGTTGGTGTCTTATCGCCATCATCATCAGTATCTAAATAGTTGGGTATGGTATCGCCATCGGTATCTGTTGGCGTTGTTGCTGGATTGCCATCATTATCAAGGTTTTCATCTTCATCTGCGGTTGGCACGCCGTCATTGTCATCATCGTTATCCAGTGCGTTAATTTTGCCATCTGCATCGGTGTCTGTAGGGTTTGCAACATCGCCAACCTCTTTCTTATCAGGGATACCATCACCGTCTGAATCTGGATTGCTTGGGCTAGTACCTAATGTGGCTTCATCTTGATTACTTAAGCCATCACCATCTGCATCACCTTTGTCTCCATCTTCGTCATCTGCATCAAGATAATTGGGGATATTATCGCCGTCATTATCCATTGCGTCGTCAGGCGAATTATCATTGTTTGGATCATTATGCTCATCTGCTGATAATTTACCGTCACCATCATCATCAGTATCAAGGTAGTCTGGAATCTGGTCTTGGTCAGTGTCATCATCCGCGGGAGTGCCGCCATTGTAGTTTTCATACTCTGTTAGAATGCCGTCATTATCGTCGTCATCATCGAGAGCATTAATTTTATTGTCACCATCGGTATTGGTCGGATTAGCAGGATTACCGACTTCATCGCCATCGTCGATACCATCACCATCACTATCTGGGTTGTTTGGATCAGTGCCTAAGTCTTTTTCTTCGCCATTCGTTAAGCCATCATTATCAGAGTCGGCATCAGGGCCATCAGTATTGTCTGAATCTAAATAATCTGGCTCTTTATCACCGTCCGTATCAACCGCGTCTTCTGGGCTGCCATCGTTATTGGGGTCATTGCCTTCGTCTGCTGATGCTTTGCCATCACCGTCATCATCGGTATCCAGATAGTCAGGCGTTTTATCACCATCGGTATCATCGTCCGCTGGTGTGCCGCCGTTGTAGTTTTCTTTAGATGTCATGACGCCATCGTTGTCATCATCCGTATCTAATGCATCAATTTTATCTGTGCCATCGGTGTTGATTGGGTTTGCTGGGTCAGCTCCAACTTCGACGCCGTCCAAGATTCCGTCATCATCACTGTCTGCGTCTTTTGGATCAGTGCCAGCTTTGACTTCGTCACCATCATTAAGTCCATCATCATCGCTGTCGGCATTTGCTGGATCAGTGCCTAAGTCTTTTTCTTCACCATTAGTTAGACCATCATTATCAGAGTCGGCATCAGGACCATCGGTATTATCTGTATCTAAATAGTCTGGCTGTTTATCGCCATCAGTATCAACGGCATCGGCTGGATCACCATCGTTATTAGGATCATTGCCTTCATCTGCAGATAGCTTGCCATCACCATCGTCATCAGCATCAAGATAGTCAGGTATTTTATCACCATCGCTATCATCATCTGCTGGTGTGCCGCCATTGTAATTTTCTTTAGCTGTCATGACGCCATCGTTGTCATCATCCGTATCTAATGCATCAATTTTATCTGTGCCATCGGTGTTGATTGGGTTTGCTGGGTCAGCTCCAACTTCTACATTATCCAAAATTCCGTCATCATCACTATCTGCGTCTTTTGGGTCTGTACCAGCTTTGACTTCGTCGCCATCATCAAGTCCATCATCATCACTATCGGCATCCATTGGGTCAGTGCCTAAGCCTTTTTCTTTGTCATTGCTTAAGCCATCATTATCAGGATCGGCATCAGGGCCATCGGTATTGTCTGTATCCAAATAGTCTGGCTGTTTATCGCCATCAGTATCAACGGCATCGGCTGGATCACCATCGTTATTGGGGTCATTACCTTCGTCGGCTGATAGTTTGCCATCACCATCATCATCGGTATCAAGGTAGTCAGGTGTTTTGTCACCATCGGTATCGTCGTCCTCTGGCGTGCCACCGTTGTAGTTTTCTTTAGCTGTCATGACGCCATCGTTGTCATCATCAGTATCTAATGCGTCAATTTTATCTGTGCCGTCGGTATTGATTGGATTAGCGGGATCAGCTCCAACTTCCACACCATCTAAAATACCGTCATCATCACTGTCAGCATCTTTGGGATCGGTGCCTGCTTTCGTTTCGTCACCGTCGTTTAAACCATCACTATCTGAGTCTGGATTATTGGTATCAGTACCTAGTACCAACTCTTCTGCATTGGTTAAGCCATCTTTATCTGGATCGGCTTTTGGACCATCAGTATTATCTGTATCCAGATAATCAGGTTTGCCAATATCTCCATCAATATTGGTCGCATCTAGTGGGTTGTGATCTGCATTTGGATCATTGCCTTCAGCAGCAGAAAGTATGCCGTCACCATCATCATCATCATCGAGATAATCAGGTTTACCATCGCCATCTGTATCATCATCAGCAGGTGTGCCACCATTGTAATTTTCAAATTGTGTGAATACACCATCATTGTCATCGTCAGCATCTAAGGCGTTGATTGTATCTGTACCATC
>JALWOP010000179.1:5546-5939 GCA_027083445.1 Planctomycetota bacterium
CTTCCACACCATCGAGGATTCCATCATCATCACTATCTGGATCTAATGGGTCTGTTGTTGCGGTAACTTCATCGCCATCATTAATGCCATCATCATCACTATCTGGATTATTAGGCATTGTGCCTAGTGCATTTTCTTCTGCCGTTGTTAAACCATCTTTATCAGGGTCAGCAAGTGGACCATCGGTGTGGTCAGCATCTAGGTAGTCTGGTTTTTTATCACCATCTGTATTGACGGCATCGTCGGGCAGACCGTTACCATCGGGGTCATTTTGTTCGTCTTTAGATAAAATGCCATCATTGTCATCATCTGTGTCCAATGCATCAATTTTATCTGCACCGTCAGTATTGATTGGATTTGCGGGATCACTACCGACTTCAACGCCATCAAGTA
>JALWOP010000180.1 GCA_027083445.1 Planctomycetota bacterium
CGGCCACCCTCCTGGGCCCGAGGAGGACACCTCCAGACCCTTCTGGGGGCTGGATTGCCCATCCGCAGACCTCGCCCCGGGCGGCACTCGGGCTACACCCCCCTCGCCATTCCCCTCCGGGACGGCGGCGCCCTGGGGGCCTGGTACGCACCGGGCAGGCGCAGCCCCCTGGTCCTCCTTTGGCATGGACTGGGCGGGAGCACCGCGGCGCCCTGTATGCGCATCGCCGCCGAGACCGGTCGCTCCCTGGGGCATGGCGTGCTCGCCATCAACCATCGCGGCTGCGCCTCCTTCGGCAAGGCCCTCGGGGAGAGAACCGAACGCCCCTACATGACCGGCAACATCGCCGACCTGGACGACACCCTCACCTGGGTACGCAAGCGGTACGCCCCGCGCTCGATCCTCATGGTCGGCTTCTCGATTTCCGGCAACACGCTCCTACGCTGGCTGGGCGACGGGCCGGTGGCGGGCGACGGCAACCTGTGTGCCCTGGCGGTCAACCCAGTCATCGATCTCGAAACGACCTCGCGCCACCTCCAGCGGTGGCCCCAGCGGGCCTACGACCTGTGGATCCTTTCCCGTTGCAGGCGCTGGATCCCGCGCTTCCCCCAGACCGGTGGACACAGCGTTCGGGTCTCTCCCCTCGCCAGCCTGCGGGAGTTCGACGCCCGCTACATCGCGCCCCTCTGGGGCTTTCCCAGCCGCGATGCCTACTACGCCCAGGCATCCTCCGCTCCCTACCTGGAACGCATCCAGGTTCCCACAGCGATCCTAGCCAGTGCCGACGATCCGATCGCCAGTTCCAGGATCCTGCTCTCCACTCCGCGTTCCGCGGCGGTCTCCCTGCACCTGCAAGCCCATGGGGGACACCTGGGGTATCTCGATGCCGGCCGCCGTAGCGGAACACTCCGTCGCTGGCTGGGGGAGGCTCTGAAGCACTACTTCACAAGCGCCACGCAAGACTCGAGATCCACCCCATGCGCACTCTGATCCTGTACGTCAAACCCCACGTTCAAGAAGACCCCCTGGCCATGATCCTGGGCATCGGCTTCCTGGGCGCGATGTTCGAGCGCCATGGCCTGCCGGTCGAGCTACTCGATGAGCGCCTGGCGAGCGATGCGGACGTGCGTGAGGCCATCCAGCGCAACGATCTCATAGGGTTCAGCGCCCTGACACCCAACGTGCGCCGTGCGATCGCCTGGGCGAAGTACGCCAAGCAGCAGGGCAAGATCACTGTCGTCGGCGGCCCGCACGCATCCGTCGATCCCGGAGTCTTCAGCGACACCGGCTGGTTCGACTATGTCATTCGTGGCGAAGGCGACTTTTCCTTCCCCATGCTCGTCGAGGCCCTGCGCGAGGACGATGACGACGCGCTCCAAGCGGTGCCTGGACTCTATGCCCTGCGCGAGGGATCTCCCTGGATCGACAACCCGGCTCCTTCCCTGATCAAGAAGCTCGACGAGTTGCCCCTCCCCGCTCGGCACCTCCTGCCGATGCAGGCCTACTTCGAGAACAACCCCGAGCGACTGCTCTACGTCTTCTCGACCCGCGGCTGCCCTTTCAAGTGCATCTTCTGCCAAAAGGAACTCACCGGACGCGGGTTTCGGGTGCGCTCGACCGAGTCGATCGTCGATGAGCTCGAGTTTCTCATCCGCACCTACGACCCGGGCATCATCGCTTTCGTCGATGAGATCCTGACTCTGCGCAAAAAGCGCATCCACGAGATGTGCGCCGAGATCCTGCGCCGTGGTCTCAAGTTCGAGTGGATCGCCAACACGCGCGCCGACTGTGTCGACTATCCCCTTCTCAAGCACATGCATCGCGCCGGCTGCAGGCGCATCTACTACGGCTGGGAGTCCGGTTCGCAACGCATGCTCGATGTGCTCAAGAAGGATCTCACGCCCGAGGTGATCGTGCACGCCGCGCGCATGACCCGCCGAGCTGGGATCTGGGCCAAGGTCTACATCATCGTCGGCTCACCGGGAGAGACCCGCAGGGATGTAGCCGAGACCGAAAAGGTCCTGCGGATGGCCGGCCCGGACCTGATCCGCATCTCGGTCTTCAATCCATTGATCGGCACCGAGAGCTGGGACGCCTATCAGGCCAACATCGATGTCGCCGATCTCTCGGAGAACTACGTCTCCTCCAACCGCTCGGCCTACACCCACGAGAACTTCACCCAGGTCGAGCTCGAGGAGCTGCGCAAGGAGATGGTGCGACGCTACGAGCGCTGGTACTACGCCATGCCCCAGCGGCTGCGGCGCAGCTGGGAGCGCGCGCTCTACTACCTGGAAAACCCGGTTCTCGGGCGCAAGCGCCTGGGACGCGCCCTGGGCATCGTCCCCGCGCCGGCTCCCAGGATCGTTACCCATCACCACTGATGTCCCCGGCTCCGATCGCCATGGCCTCGCTTCCCTCCCCTACGCTCCCGCCCCTGCCCCACGCTCCCCCCGGCGGCCTGCCGGCCATGAGCGATGGGCTGGTGGCCAGTCATTCCACTCGCCAGGATCGAGCGGAACAGGGTCGCCTCTACGATCTCTGTTTCGGCATGCACGACGGCGAGCGCCTGCTCCCTTGGCGCTACGACCGCTGCCCTGCCGGAGCGACGATCGCCCCCATCGCCCGTGACGCCCGAGGTGCCTTGGTCGCGAGCTATGCCTGCTCACCCAGGCAGGTGCGTTTTCGCGGCGAGGACCCCGGCGAGTGCCGCGTGGGCCAGACCGGAGACGTGATGACCCACCCCGAGTTGCGCAGCCGCGGCGTCTTCAGCGCCCTGCATTGGCGCGCGATGAGCGATGCCCACGAGCGCGGCTGGGTTGCCGCCTGGGGTCTGCCCAACCGCTATTCGGGTCGTATCTTCTTCGGCAAGCTCGGCTGGAAGCTGGCCGGGCACATCGGCCAGTGGAACTTCGTCCTGGCTTCGACCTCCACCGCGCGTGCCATTCGCTTGCACAGCGGACGCCTGGCGATGTGGGGCACGCCCTGGGCCGCTTGGCGCGGAGCGCAGCGACGCTCGGCCTTGCGTGCCCGCGCAAGCGGTCTGCGCCGTGAGCCCTTGGCACGCTTCGACCCACAGGTCGACCGTCTCAGCGAAGCCGTGGAGCCACGCTTCGATTGGATGGTTCACCGGGACGCGGCCTATCTCAACTGGCGCTTTTTCGATGCACCCTCGGGCCGCTTCGAAGCCCTCGCCGTGCGGGATGCGAGTGACCACCTGGTCGGCTATGCCGTCGTTCAGCGTCCCCTGGCGGGAGAGGTCGTTGGGATCGTTTCCGATCTCCTGGGTATCGACCCCGCCGCCGAAGGTGCCG
The DNA here is from genome assembly GCA_027083445.1 of Planctomycetota bacterium. GTDB lineage: Bacteria > Planctomycetota > UBA1135 > UBA1135 > JALWOP01. Next base: position 3,312 of record JALWOP010000180.1, read on the forward strand.
CCCTCGATGGTGCCCTGGAGCTGCTTGCGGCGCGCGGGGCGTCGATCGCCCGCGCCTACGCCATGCGGGGCTCCCACTGGGCGAGACTCCTGGCCCAGGGCGGCTTCCGCAGCCCACGGGGCGAAAAGCCGGTTGGTGCCTACGCCTTGGAGGGTGACCACCCCCTCGCAGGGGCCACCCTCGATACATCCCGCTGGTGGTTCACCGACGGCGATCGCGATGCGGAGTGCGTCCGCTGAATTCTTCCTCACCAGGCTGTGACGCCTCGGGTAGCACGAAACGTTGCTGGAGCCGGCCCCCGTCCTCGATGCGGTAGCTCTCGGAGCCGTGCGTCAGGAGCAACTCGACCTTCTGCTGGGGGAGATCGTGCAAGCGCAGGGTTCCAGGCCCGACCCGTTCGGCCTCCCAGAAAAGATCCCCATGGCTGGCACTCAGCGCCAGCTCGTCGTCCTCTGCACCATCGATGCGCAGAATCAGGTCTCGGCCGGGATGCAGGACGAAGGCGCCCTGGTCCAGGAGAGTGGTCTGCGGTAGCCGGCGAGGAACGAACCCCCTGCCACGCAGCTCCAGCTCGAACGGCTCGGGACCAAGCCGCTTCAGCACGAAGCGGCCTCCGTCGCCACTGCGCGTCACCAGGCGCCCTTCCCCATCCCGAGCCACGACTTGCACGCCGAGCAGGAGGCGACCTTTCGTGTCGCGACAGAACGCGTCGAATCGCCCCACGGGGGAATCGAGGATTACTTGCCGCTCGAGCGTCTCCCCTGCCGCGGGAGCAAAGAGCGATAGCGTGCCCACGGCTCGACCGAGCGCATCGAGGGCGGCTACGTCGAGGCGCCCCGCGGGAAGCAGGCCTTCCAGGACGGCTCTCCCCTGTTCATCGCTCTTCACCTCCCAACCCGAGTCCGTGCCCGCGCGGATCTTCCAGGGACTCTCGCGCAGCGGACTGGGTTCACCCGGGGCGAAGAGAGCGTTTCCCTCCGATGCGGAGAGGTGCAGGGTGATCTCCGGGCAGGGGCGACCGTCGGTTCCCAGCACCGTCAGGATCAGGCGCCCCGCAGGTCGCAGCGTGGCGCTGGTGGCGTCGACGGGCAGACGCTGACTCTCCCAGCCGCTCCCTCCCACTTCGATCTCCCTTGTGCCCGCGGGGACCACCAGGGAGACCACACCATCCTCTCCACTGGCATTCCCCGGCAGCCCCTTCGGTAGACCTCGGGCCCGCAAGCCGGCCAGGGGCCTGCCCTCCGGATCGGTGACGCGCAGTTCCAGGAACCTGACGTCTTCTGGAAGGGGCAAGTCCCCCATGTCGAAGGAATCCCCCACTCCCAAGGGCCGGCAATGGCGCACCACGATCATGGGGGGAGAGGTAATCTGCACCCGCAGCGCAATCCGTTCGACCCCCAGCACCGGCGAGGTGAAGGAGAACTCTCCCTCCCCTCCGGTGTGGGTTGCAACCCGCACCATCTCGCCGGTGCGGCTCTCGAGCCGCGCCGATAGCGGCAGCTTGGCCAGGGACGAACCCATTCCCGTGAAGCGCCCTCGAATGAGGGGCATGGCGGCCACCTGGACCCGACCCGGAAGATCGGCGGAGCTGAAGTGCAGGTTGCGCCGGGCAGCGACGGGAACACCATCCAGGCTCAAGGGGAGAAATCCCTCCGGAATCCACAGATCGCCGGACCAGTCAGCCGCCAGCCCGTGGAAGTGGAAACGCCCCTCGGCATCCGTCCAGGCCCGAGCGTGGCGGCAGGTTCCCAGGGCTTTCTCAGCCGCCTCCGGGATCGGTTCCGGGTAGGGCCAGCGGTCGAAATCCAAGAGCAGCTTGATCCCCACCAGGGGCTCCCCACCCACCATGACCCGACCTCGCAGGTCGGAGCCATGGGGCACGACGATCGACTCACCGGTGAGTTCCGTCGGCAATGCGACACGGGCCACGAAGGCGCTGGGGCGATCGACCCAGGCAACCAAGTCCCCCTCGAGACCCTCGAGGTCGAGTCTTCCCTGGGAGTCCGTCTTCCTCTCCGCTGCCGCCCCGGAGGCTTCGACGATGATGGTCGTGCAGTCCGCGAGGGGAGCTCCGTTCTCATCATTCAGGGTCACTTCGCGTCGCGTCGCGCTGGGCGATCGGACCATCCCCGTCGTCGCGGCGACGAAGGCCCGCTCCTGGGTACCGCCCTCTGCCTCCTCCCCCTCGACGAGCGTCGGCGACAGGGCCAGGCGACGCGAATCCTGCGTCGTCAGCATGCGCGGTAAGAAAACGAGCAAGACAACCGCGACCGCGAGCGCGGCCGAGAGGATCAAGGGACGCAGCACCGGCAGCGTCCGCTTACCACCTCGGAGAAGTCCTCCAAGAGCCAGGCTCCAGGCCCGGCGCTCGCCCCACTCCTGGTCGAGATCGCTGCGTAGCTGCTCGATCCCACGCTTGAGGCGCCAGCGCACCGTCCCCGCCGGTGTGGCCTGCCGGCGGGCGATCTCGGCGGCGCTGTGCCCCTCGTAGTAGCGCAACAGGAGCGTACTGCGGTAGGGCTCATCGAGACGCATCACCGCCTCCGCGAGCCGGCGTCCCGTGTCGATGCGCTCGATCATCGAGGCTGTCGAAGGCAGCTCATCGCGCCGAGCGACCTCCCGCTGGCGCCGAGCCCGCCGCCCCTCCCCGCGGGCGCGCATTCGCGCCAGCCGGTGGATGACTCCGGCCAACCAGGGGCGGGCGGGTCGCGAGGGGTCGGGAGGGCGCCGCAGGGCCGCGAGCCAGGTCTCCTGGACCAGATCGTCCGCCGCCGCCTCGCCGACCAGTCGCCACGCCAGAGCTCGCAACCACTCCTCGTGGACGAGCAGTCGCTCCAGGTCAGCCGAACAGAGGGGAGCGCTATCCATGGGTAGGCTTTGCCGCAGGCGACAGCGGCGTTGGTCCACCCTAGCCGCCTTTTCCGAAGTGGGGGCGAGCCGACCCGCCTGCCTGGGAGCCCCCAAGCGTTCGCGACCTCCGTCCCGAGCTGGGAATCGCAGCCTGGAAGCATCCCAGAAACCCCCGCCGGGGCCTCCAGGGGGGTAGGGTTGCCCAGGAGGGTCGCGGAATCTGCCGGGATCCTCTCAGAGCGTCGTTCAGGCTGAGCAAAGGGCTGAGCCCGAGGAACCCCCGACCCGCGCGCACCGTCCAAGTCAAATCGAGAATCCCGGCCCCCTCTATCCGGAGTGGGGCACGACCATGTTCCAGGACTGCACACCCTCCCGCGCAGTCCCTCCTCCCAGGAAAACCATGAACCGCCACTCTCTCTGCGCCCTCGGGGTGCTCCTTCTCCCTTCACTTGCCTTGGCGCAACGCACCCCCACCGACGGCCCCCCGACCCGCCCCTATCGCTTCGTCGAGATCCCGGGTGAGATGGAGCTGCGCGGCGTGCTGACCGCCCTGCCCCTGCAGCCCGAGGACGCCGCCCGCTACGGCCTGACCGAGCAAGAGCTCCAAGCCCACCGCGAAGCCGCCCAGCAGGCTTTGGCCGAGTATCCCCTGGTCGAGTACATCCCGGCCACGGACGAGACCCTGATCGAGGTCGGTGTCGGCAACGAACAGGCCGTGGCCGATGCCCTGATGGCGGGTGGTGACTTCCGCTACGTCACCCCCGATTGGATCGTCTACCCCCTGGCCAACTGCCCCAACGACACCAATTTCGGGAGCCAGTGGCACCACGACGCCGCCCACATGAACTCCTGCAACGGGTGGGACTTCAACACCGGCGATCCGAACATCGTCGTCGCCCTCTGCGACACCGGGCTTCGGACCACCCACAGCGAATTCCAGCTCAACCGCAAGGAGGGCTACAATGCCGTCGACAAGAAGTGGGAGAGCCAGGGCGGGAACATCAACGATGTTCATGGGCACGGGACCTCCACCAGTGGATGCGCCGCGGCCAACGGCAACAATGCCAACGGCGTGAGTGGCGTAGGCTGGAACCTCGGCCACCGCATGATGCGCGTCAGCAACCAGTCCAACGGCAGCTCCACGATCTCGACGCTGAACCATGCCGCGCGCACGGCCTCGGATGCGGGAGACCGGGTCGCCAACATCAGCTACAGCGGGGTCACCGATCCCTCGAACCAAACCACGGGTGCCTACTGCCGCGCCCAAGGGACCCTGGTCGTCTGGGCCGCGGGAAACTCGGGCCAGAAGCTGACCGGCAGCCGGGATGACGATTTGATCGTCGTCGTGGCCACCAACTTCAATGACACCAAGCCGAGCTGGTCGAACTGGGGCGGTTTCTGCGATCTTGCCGCACCGGGAGAGAGCGTCTACACGACGACTGCGAGCAGCAACAACTCCTACGGCAGCGTCTCCGGAACGAGCTTCTCCGCCCCGCTGACCGCGGGCCTGATCGGCCTCATCTTCAGCATGGATCCCTCCCTGACCGCGGCCGAGGCCGAAAACTACCTGCGCGCGGGCTGTGACGACATCGGCTCCACCGGATTGGACACCACCTTCGGTTACGGCCGCATCGACGTGGGCCAGACCCTGGCCTTGATCCCCTCCTGCGGCGGCAGCAACTACTGCACCGCCCAAACCAACTCCAGCGGACTGGCAGCCCAGATGTCCTTCACCGGCAGCACGAGCGTTTCGCAGAACGACCTCGTCCTGGGCGCCGACCTCTGCGCGACGAACCAATTCGGCCTGTTCTTCTTCGGTGACAGCCAAGCGAACACCGCCAGCGGCGCCGGTACCCTCTGCGTCGGCGGCACCCTGCACCGCTTCGGCGTCCTGCAGACCGATGCCTTCGGCTCCGCTTTCATGCCCGTCGACCTGAACGCCCTCCCCGGGGGAGCGGTCGTCAACCCCGGCGACGTGACCAACTTCTCCTTCTGGTTCCGCGACGGAAGTACCTGGAACTTCGCCGACGGCCTGTCGGTGACCTGGTGTAACTGAGCGACCCACGCCCCAGGGCGCGGCTCCCGCCGCGCCTGTAAGGCCCTAGCCGGGGGATCCCCTTGCGGATCTCCCGGCGGTCTCGTTAATGGGAACTCAAGCTTGCGCTCCATCCTCCCGATCTTCTCCAGGCTATCCACCCCTCCTCCCCACCTGCCCCCTGCCGTCGATGAGTGACCGTGACCAAGCGCTGATCCTTTGGTTCTCCCAAGTCGGAAGAGAGGACACCGAACTCGTGGGTGGCAAGGGCGCCAGCCTGGGTGAGCTCTACCGGGAACTCGTCCCCAGGGGCGTGCGTGTCCCCAACGGTTTTACCTGCACCGCCCGTGCCTATCGTCTCTTCCTGGAGGGGGAGGTCCCCCCCGCCGCCTGGGCAGGCGTCACCTGCGCCGAGGGCCTGGAGGGCGTGCGCGGAGCCGCCGTTCGCGCGGGAAGCCTGGCGAAGGCCCTCCGAGCAGCGGCGGAGGGTGCCAACACCGACGATCACTTGGAAATGCACGGTCGCGCGGCCCTGGCCCGGGCCCTGATCGTGGCTGCCCCGGTACCGGCTCCGGTCGCCGATGCCCTCCGCCGTTCCTACGCTGAACTGTGTGAGGAGTACGGCCCGAACGTCGACGTAGCCGTGCGCAGCTCGGCTACCGTCGAGGATTCCGAGGTGGCTTCATTCGCCGGTCAGTGCGAGTCCTATCTCAATGTCCATGGCGAAGAACAGGTGGTCGAGCGCTGGAAGCACTGCTGCGCCAGTCTCTTCACCGAGCGCGCGGTCAGCTATCAGCTCAGTCGCGGTATCGACCCGCTGCGAAGCTCGGTCGCGGTCGTCGTCATGAAGATGGTCCGCTCGGATCTAGCGACTTCCGGCGTGATGTTCACCCTGGATCCGGACTCGGGGCACTGCGGCGTGATCCATATCTCCTCCAGCTACGGGCTGGGTGAGCTCGTCGTGCAGGGGAGCGTCTCACCCGATCACTTCACCGTCTGGAAGGAGGGTCTGCGCCGGGGATACTCCGCCATTGTCGGCCGACACCTGGGCGCCAAGGATATCGCCATGGTCTATGGCGGCCAGGGCGGCACGGGGACCGAGAGCATCGACGTCTCCCACGCGCGCAGGCGTGCCTGGTCACTGACCCGCGAGGAGATCACGGAGCTGGCCCGCATGGCCCTGGCGATCGAGGAACACTACGGCCAGCCGATGGACATCGAGTGGGCCAAGGACGGCCGCAGCCAGGACATCTTCATCGTGCAGGCGCGGCCCGAAACGGTACATGCCACGGCGGAACCGGCGCGCATGACGCGCTACGTCATGGATGCCGACCTGGTCTCGCGGCTGATCTCAGAGGGAAAGGTGCTCGCACGCGGCCAAGCGGTGGGAACCCGTATCGGTGCCGGCCGAGTCCGACTCTACAACAGCTACGAAGAGGTCATCCTCAAGAAGCGCGAGCTGCGCCAGCGGTTGATCGCAGGTGAAACCCTGGCTGAGATCCCCCCCGAAGAGCGAGTCTTCGACCCGGGCGACGTTCTGGTCACCGAGATGACCACTCCTGACTGGGAGCCGATGATGCAAGAGGCCTCCCTGATCGTTACCGAGAAGGGGGGACGCACCTCGCACGCGGCGATCATTGCGCGCGAGTTCGGTATCCCGGCCATCGTCGGAAGCGAGAACGCCACCAAGCTCCTGAAACAGGGGGCGGAGGTCACCGGAACCTGTGCCGAGGGCGACGATGGACTGATCTTCGCCGGCATCCAACCCTTCGAGATCGTGACGACCGAGATCGACCTCGACCAGAAACTCCAGACCAAGATCAAGCTCAATGTCGGCTTCCCTGCCAAGGCCCTTTGCGACTCGCTGCTGCCGGTCGACGGTGTAGGCCTGGCACGCATCGAATTCATCCTCACATCGGAAGTCGGTGTCCATCCCCTGGCCCTGCTCTACTTCCGCGAACTCTCCGAGTGGGTGGAGCGTGGAGAGCTGATCCCCGAGCTCGAACCCTTCCGTGAGGCCCTGGAGCGCGAAGGCAAACAAGAGATGGCTGCCATGTTGGGCGCCATTGACCGGCGCACGGCCGCCTATGCCGACAAGCGCCAGTTCTTCGTCGATCGAGTCATGGAGGGTGTTGGCCTGATTTGCGCCGCTTTCCACCCGCGTCCGGTGCTGGTGCGCATGAGCGACCTCAAGTCCAACGAGTACCGCGAACTCCTTGGAGGGCGCGTCTTCGAGCCGGTCGAGGAGAACCCGATGATCGCCTGGCGTGGTGCTTCACGCTATGTCGACCCCACCTTTCTGCCGGCCTTCGAGATGGAATGCGATGCCCTGCGTCTCGTCCAGCGGAGGTTGGGCCTCGACAACCTGCAGCTCATGATTCCCTTCTGTCGCACGCCGGAAGAAGGTGAGGCCGTGCGCAACCTCTTGCGAGATCGCGGTCTGGGCCGCGAAGCGGGAGTGCCCCTCTTCCTGATGGTCGAGCTTCCCTCGAACGTCATCGAAGCTGACCGTTTCATCGAAAGCATGGATCTGGATGGCGGCTCGATCGGTTCCAATGACCTCGTCCAGACGGTCTACGCGGTCTCCCGCGACGACTTGGAGGGCTACGCGCACGCCGTGGATGCGCGCTCTCCCGCGGTGCAGCGCATGATCCGCGACGCGGTCACCAGCTTCCGGGAGAGGGGGCTGGAGATCGGTATCTGCGGCCAGGCGCCGTCGGATCACCCCGATGTGATCCCCCCCTTCCTGGTCGAGTGCGGCATCACCTCGATCTCGGTCACTCCCGACACGGCCCTAGCGGTTCGCCTGGCCGTGGCCCGAGCCGAAAACATGCTCGCTGCCCCCACCCAAGACCCTGGCGACACGAGCGCCGCCTGAGCCGGGGCCACCCCCCTGCAAGTGGCGCGGGGAGGGTGGAAGAACGGGGCCAAGGCGCTGAGGTAGCCTTTGGGACATGCAACGCTTCCTCGCTCTGCTGCTCCTCCTCGGTTCCTGTGCCTCCTCCCCTTCCTCGGCTCCCCTGACCGAAGCGCCCGGCCTGCGACTGGGCTGGGATCTCGAGGCCTACCCGGCGGGTGTCGTCGGAGCCGTGCGTCTCGAACAGGATCTCTCCGCGGATTCAGCCATCTCCTATCGCGTCGGCTGGGATCAGAGCGACCGGCGGGACTGGGGGAAACACGATCACGAGTCCGGAGGAGGTCCCGGCCTTGGCCTCGGCTATACGCACTGGATGGAACCCGGCCACCAGGGCTGGTTCTGGGGGGGACAGATCGACCTGTGGCAACTCGATATCGACTGGCGCGACGACTCCCCCGCCCGGCGAGGCAGCACGGATGTGTTCATGGTTCAACCCACGGCCCTCCTGGGCTACTCCCTAGCAGCTCGGAGTTCCTGGCGCCTGGATTGGACCGTCTCACTCGGCGCCGAGATCAACGTCGATACGGACGGGGAAGACGTCGCTCAAGGTGCTGTGCTGCTGCTCGGCTTACGACTGACTTCGCTCTGAACGCTGTGCGCAAGCGCGGTGAATCCCGCCGCTACCAGCACCCCCATCCCTAGACAGGCATACCAGACCGAGTTTGGGCCCAGATGCTCGAAGAGAGCTGTACCCGCCAGCGGGGCAAGACTGACGGAGATCGAGAAGCCGATCCCCATGGCTGCCATGTACGCACCACGGTTGGCCGGCACGGTTCGGCTTGCCACCCAGCTCATGGCCATGGGCATCATCAACATCTCCCCGATCGTCCAGACGACGACCAAACTCAGCACCCAAGTAGCTGAGCTGGAGAGGGGCAGTAGCCCGAAGCCCAGACCGATGAAGATCCCTGCCAGGCCCATCACCCCTAGGGGGTTGAAGCGAGAGAGGTAGTGAATGAGCGGCATCTCGACGGCGACGATCAAGAGGGTGTTGACCGCCATCGCTCGACCGATGAAGAGGGTGGAGAATCCGTACTCGCGGCCGAGATGCAGGGGATAGGTGCTGGTGATCTGGAAGAAGATCAGGCCCTGGGCCAGGAGCAAGAGCCACCCCCAGCGAAAGATACGGTCACGCCAGGGTGGGGGCCCCTTCTCGCGTGCATGCTCCCGATGCGGCGCGCCGGAAGGCAGCAGCAGAGCCATCCCCAAGGCCGCCAGCAGGCAGGTGCCGCCGTTGATCCAAAAGAGCCAGTCATAGTCGATCCCGGCCAGCCAACCGCCGATCAGGGGCGCGATGCTGAGCCCGAGGTTCAAGGCCAAGCGGTTCAAGCCGAAGGCGCGCAGGCGGGTGGAAGGCCGGCTGAAGGTGGTGATCGCCGCCCCATTGGCCGGGCGAAAGCCCTCTGAAACGAAGCCGATGGCGGCTGCCCCGGCGAGCAAGCTCCAGCGCCCCTCCAGGAGTGGGAAGAGCAGGTAGCCGATCCCTCCCAATGCCTGGCAGGCGACCTGGACGACGCGAAAACCGACCCGGTCGACCAACCAGCCCCCAGCCAAAACCCCTCCCATGCCCCCCACTCCGAAGGCGGTCAGGACGAGACCGGCCTGGGTCTCCCCATAGCCCTTCGACTCGGTCAGGTAGAGGACGAGGAACGTCAGCACCATCGAACCGCAGCGATTCACGAAGAGCATGGCTGAGAGCAGCCAAACTTCCCGCGAGAGACCTCGAAAGGCCTCGCGGTACAGACGAGCGACGCGGTACACGGTCGTCTACACGTCGCAGAGTTCGACGGCTCGCTTCAGCGCCTGGCGACGATCGCCCTTGGGGATGAACTCCTGCCCGACCACACCCTCGAAACCCGTCTCTACGATGGCGCGCATGATGGCGGGGTAGTAGAGCTCTTGGCTATCGTCCAGATCGCGTCGCCCGGGCACGCCGGCGGTGTGATAGTGGCCGATGATCGCGTGGTGCTCGCGAATCGTGGCGATGACGTCCCCCTCCATGATCTGAGCATGGTAGATGTCGAAGAGGATCTTGAGCGCATCCGAACCGACCCGCTGGATGAGTTCCGCGCCCCAGGCGATGTTGTCGAACATGTACCCGGCATGGTCGCGCTTGGAGTTCAGATACTCGATGTGCAACGTCTGACCACGCTCCTCCGCATAGCCGACGAGCTGACGTAGGGCCTCGGCACAGTTGGCCAGCCCCTCCGCGTCGCTCAATCCCTCGGCGCGGTTGCCGGAGAAGACGATCACGTTGTGGAACCCCGCCGCGGCATTCTCATCGATGCGCTGCTTCAGCACCTCCAAGCCGAGCTCGTGGTTCTCCTTGCGGTTGAAGGAGTTCGTGATGCCGATGCCGCGTTCCATCGAAACGGTCATCGAGCTTTGCAGGCCGTACTTCTTCAGCAGGGGAAAGTCCCGCGGATGGGCGATGTCGATGGCATCGAGCCCCAGCTCGACGCAGAGCTGACACAGCTCTTCGAGCGGACCGCCGTAACACCAGCCCACCCCCGCCTGGCGAATGTTCCCGCGTCGAACCCCGCCCTTGACCGGTGCCTCCGGCTGGGCTGAGCCCCCATCCTGTGCCGCGAGGGCCCGGGAGGTACTACCGAGAGCTGCGAGCGCCAGCGGAGCGCGCAGCACGGAACGCCGTGAGGGTTGCTGCTTGACCATGGGCCTTAGTCTGCCTCATTTGAAGGTCACCGCCAGGGCGTGGGTCAGGTTCGAGCTTGCGACGGGGCCGACATCGCGGAACCAGACCTGAAAGCGCCAGGTCTCCCCCGGTACGATCGCTCCACTGAGGGGCGCGGGGAGAGGCGCGGCAAGGGCCGGCTGCAGCGTCACACTTCCATCCGGCCGGGAGACCGCGAGCGCGTTTCGAAAGAGCCCGATCGGTTGTCGCAGGCACAGGATGCCACCTCCATCCCAGCCCACGGTGGTAGCATCCGGTCGCCTGGCGATCAGGGCGACACAGGGAACCGCCGCGGGAAGCTGAGCCGCAAGTAGCTCGAAACTCCCGCAATCGATCTCGGCGCTGCCATGGGCCGCAAGCGTCCCGGGCAGCCCGGTGGAGTTCAGGTTCGCCACCCCACAGTAGGCGGTCCCCAGCGGACGGAGGAGGCAGTAGAGCTGCGCCGACCCCGAAGCACTGCCCGCCGGGTCGGCCTGGGGCAATCCCAGCACCGCACGAGCACCCCACACCCCCAGGCTCTGACCCAGGCGGTCCCCCTCCAGGGACTCTCCGATTGCACTGAGAAGCGTCCCCTGGGAATCAAGGAGGTAGACGCGCCCCGCTCCAGGAGCGACCTCGTCGCTCGCGGGGGCACCGATCAGCAGGGTCTCGTCCCCGAGGCCGACCGCGGTGCCGAAGCGCGCCCCGGCCCCGGCCTGCGCGGGAGCTTCGACGTTGAGCAAGAGGGTGGCGGAAGCGCTGTCGAAGAGATAGGCCTTGCCGATCTCCTCACTCCCCGGCTGGTCGTGGGCGGGCGCCCCCACCAAGAGGCGGCCGTCCCGCGCGGCGAGCGCACTCCCGAAGCGATCACCCGCTGCGGCATCCCAAGCCAAGAGCCGATAGCGCTGCGCGCCGAGCAGGTAATCGAAGACGAAGACCGCACCGACGTTCTCCTGGTGCCCCTTGTCCCAGAGCGCCGAAGCGATCACCAGCGAACCATCGACCGCCAGTGCCGATCCCAAGCGCATGCTCGGGCGTGGGTGGGCTGCGCGGAACTCGGCCAGGAGGCGACCCTCCTTGCGATCGAAGACGAAGACAGCCCCCGCATCCGGTGCGGCGCGATCGTCGCCGGGGGCGGAGACGGCGATGACTCCGCTGCCGAGCGCCACCGCCTGGCCGAAGCCGTCACCCGCGGCCCCCTGCGGGGGATGCAGTTCGAAGAGCAGGTCGCCGCTGCCGCGGGCGTAGACGTAGACCGAGCCCGCGTTGGGTGCGACGTCGTCGGAGAAGGACCCGATGACGGCGACATGCTCATCGAGCGCCACCGAGCGACCGAAGTGGTCGTTCTCCGCCCAATCGTCCGGGGCGTAGGTTCGCAGCAGCGAGCCATCCAGACGACTGAAGAGGTAGGCCCGACCCCGATACTTGGGTCCCTTGTTCGGAGCACCGACCAGGATGGCGTCGGGTCCAATCGCCACGGCGCTGCCGAACCCGTCCCCCGCCTTGGCTCCCGGCGGGGCGAGTTCGGCGACGAGGCCCTGGGCCCCCGCGAGGGAGGCCAGCGCCATGGCTGCTAGAGCGCGCAGCATGACCAGTCCCCACCATACGCCGAGTCTTGGATTGGGCAGCGGGGGCCTTTCCAATCCTTCCGACCACCCGGACGCACTTCCCAGCCCTGGGGCAGGGGGGCAGGTCCGGATAGGATCGGCGAGCCATGACCCAAGACTCCCCCTCATCGCGCCGCTGGGTCTGGCTCTCCCTGCTCCTGCCGCTGATCGGGTCCGCGATCGCCCGGGAGCTGTGGGCGCCGGACGAGCCGCGCTACGCCGAGGTTGCGCGGGAGATCTGGAGCCGCGGGGGTTGGCACGACTGGATCGTGATGCACCTGTGCGGGGATGTCTATCCCGACAAGCCGCCCCTTCTGTACTGGCTCGCGGGCCTGGGTGGCCGGCTGACGGGCTGGTCGGAGTGGGGCCTGCGCCTACCGTCGATCCTGGCCACCGCCGGCTCGGCCTGGTTGACCGCGCTCCTGGCCCGGCGCTGGTGGGGCACCCGCGAGGCCTTCTGGGCTCCGATCCTCTTCCTCTCCACCGCCCTGGTCGCCCACCACGGCGGACGGCTGCAGATCGACCCCCTGCTCTCCTTCTGGATCCTGGCGGCGATCGTCCTGGCTACCCTCCCGGCTGCTGGAAACCCACGTCGAAGTACCCGCGGAGTCTTGGCGGCCGGCCTGTGCATGGGCCTGGCCGCCCTCGCAAAGGGACCGGTCGCGTGGCTGCACGTCTTGGTACCGCTGATCCTGTGGGGCCTGCTCGCTCCCATCGAGCGCCCCCGGATCGCAAAGCGCGCATACTCGGCGATGATCCTCTTGGCAGTCGCACCGGTTGCCATCTGGGCCTTCACGGCCATCTGGATCGAACCCTCACTCAAGGAGCACCTGCTCTTCGGAGAGCATGTCGGCCGAGTGGTGCAGGGCCAACATCACCTGGCTCCCTTCTGGACCTACCTGGTGCAGTTGCCCCCGTGGGCCATGCCTTGGACGGCGCTCGTCGTCCTGGGGATCGTCACAGCTCTCGGCAAGGGTCGCGACCTGGGACTGTGGCGCGCAGCCCTTTGGTTCTGCTCCCTGTTCATCATCTTCTCGCTCATGCCGCCCAAGCGAGACCTCTATCTCTTGCCCGTCTATCCGGCGCTCGCGCTACTCGCTGCGCGCGCGCTCGTCAGGACCATCGATCGGGGGCAGGCCTCGCCCTGGGTACTCCTTCCCGGCCCGCTCCTCTATCTCGTGCTCGGGACGGCGCTCGCCGCCTCAGGGCTGTTTCTCGACGAGTTGCCGGGTCTAGCCTGGCGCGGCCCCCTGGTTGCCCTGCCCTTGCTCGTCGCCGGTGGGATCGCCCTGCGCAGCACCCGCCAAGGTCGCATCTCCGCCTGGGCCTCGGCGCAGGCGGTAGGTTGGGGAGCTTTCACCTTGGCGTTGGCGATCTGGGTCTACCCGCCGCTGAATGCCAAGAAGTCCGGTGCAGAGCTGGCGCGCTGGCTCGCGGAGCGTCCGGAGCATCCCCACGCCATCGCCACCCTGGGGGTACAGCCTGAGAGCTTCCGCTTCTATGGAGGTGTACCGGCGGTGCGCGGCCGCCTGGACGCCCTGCGGGAAAGCGAGGGTGCGCAGTTCCTAGGGCTCGTGCGCCGCCGGGACTGGGAGGGCCTTCCCCAAGAGGTACGTGACCGCTTCCGCATCCTGGAACAACGCGAGATCGGCTCGCGGGTCGTCCTGGTCCTTGGGGCCCGTTAGCGCGGGATTTGGGAAAAGGCTCTATCCTCTAGGTAGCTGGTGCATCCCATGAATCGAACCTCCCTCTCCATCGCTGGGCACCTTCGCACGGCTGCTGGGCTGCCTTCCTGCGCCCTGCTGCTTCTCGCTGCCTGCGATGCACGACCCCCCGCGCCCTCGGGCGCAAGCACACATACCCCAAGCCAGGTCGAGACGTCGATGTCCACGGATCCGGAAAAGATCGAGAAAAGTGACGCCGAGTGGCGCGAGCAGCTCTCGCCGTTGGAATACGAGGTCACGCGTCATGCGGCCACGGAGCGCGCTTTCACGGGGCGTTATTGGAATACGACGACCATCGGCACATATAAGTGCGTCTGCTGCGGAACGCCCCTGTTCCGCTCCGACACCAAGTTCGAATCGGGCTGCGGCTGGCCCTCCTTTTTCGAGCCTCTCGAGGGGGCCAGGATCGAGGAGCGTCTCGACACATCCCACGGCATGACACGCACCGAAGTGCGCTGTGCCAAGTGTGACGCCCACCTGGGCCATCTCTTCCACGACGGTCCGCCCCCCACCGGTCTGCGCTACTGCATCAACTCGGTCTCGCTCTCGCTCGAACCGGATCCGGGGAGCCCCACGAATGAGGTCACGGAGGAGGATGGGCAGTAGATGCGCGTCCGCCTCGTTTTCCCGGCACTGTTACTCCTCCCCTTCGCCGCTACCGGCTGCGGCTCAAAACATCAGACAGCGCCCCTAGCATTCGTCGATCTCTCCCGGGGCCCCACTGCCATCCTCGATTCCACGCAAGCCCATTTCGGGTCGGCTGAGTTGCAAGTCAGCCGCAGGGAGAACGGTTGGCAGATCCAAGCAACCCTGCCCCCCCAGGACCTGATCGAGCTGTGGAAGGGTCTCTATCGGATCCCACGACCCTTCCCGGTCAAGATCGGAGGGCTCACTTGCAGCACGGGAGGAGAGCCCCTGCAGATTCTCTCCATGGAAGCGCGCGCGATGGCGCTCCTAGCTCGCACCGATCCACCCTCCGAGGTCCTGCGTCGCCTGGCCAAGAAAGAGCAGGGCATGTTGGTCAGCGGCCCCTGGCTCTACCTGGTGCACCCCACGACACAAGCTCCCTTGGTATTGGAAGCCGTGCAGGAGGAGCCTGGTACGGGTCGCCTGATCCTGCCGGGAGTGGCGGGGGACGGTTTCCTCTTGCCCCCGGGAGGGAGTGTGACGCGCTCCTTCCGCTTGGAAGCTCCTGGAACCCTTCGCTTCGAGCTGCGCGTTTGGGGAGCTGGGATCGACGACACACTCCGTGTCGAAGTCGAGGACGACGATTCTTCCCTGCTCACCCTGGAGATTCCCCTCTCCTCGATGCCCAAACCGTGGCTCGTAGCCATCCCGCTCGCGGCGGGGGAACATGAGTTGCACTTGAGGGCAAGCCCGGTGGCGGCCCTGATCGGGGTTCTGGCCCCACGGGTCACGAGCGGAAAGAGCAAGGATCCCCGCCCCGACATCACGCTCATGCTCGCGGACACCTACCGAGCGGACAACCTGGCAACCTGGGGTGGGGATGCCCGCATCGCACCCCACCTCAACGCCCTGGCTTCAGCGTCCCTCTGTTTCACCGAGACGCGCACGGCGGCGACCTGGACCCTGCCCAGCCATGCAGCGCTATTCACCGGCCTCTATCCCACCCAGGTCGGTGTCCTCCAGCCCGGCGACCGTCTACCCGACGAGGCTCAGACGCTCGCCGAACACCTTGCGGACCTCGGCTACCGCACCGTTGCCATCACCGACCAGGGGTATGTGTCCCAGACGACTGGGATGGCCCAGGGGTTCTCACTCTTCGAAGAGGGGCGAGTCGATCCGGAACGCACCCGGGATTCCCTGGAGCGCGTTTTGAACTCTGCGGACGGTCGCCCGACGTTCCTCTTCCTGCACAGCTACCGGGCCCATGATCCCTATCATTCGACCTCAGCGACCCAGGAACGTCTGGGCCCAGACTTCGATCCGGGAGCCTCCCTGGACGAGGTGATCGACGGCCTGGTCGAGGTGCGTTCGAACATCAAGAGGGGCGTTTCGGTCCAAGGGGAGGCTGCGCGAGCCTTCAAGCGATACGAGCTTCACTATCGGCGGGCAGCCGCCGACTTGGACATCCTCTTCGGTGAGTGCGTCGAACTGCTTCCCCGGGACGGGGTCCTTTGCGTGACCAGCGACCACGGCGAATCCTTCGGGGAACATGGCGTAGGCGGTCACGGCTCGTCGGTATGGCGGGCTCAGACTTTGGTACCGCTCATGTTCCGTGCCCCCGGGCTCGATCCCGGTCAAGATTCCAGGCCGGCGAGCCTGATCGACCTTCCGCGTACCCTCTGTGATCTAGCCGGACTCGTCC
This sequence comes from Planctomycetota bacterium, assembly GCA_027083445.1. GTDB lineage: Bacteria > Planctomycetota > UBA1135 > UBA1135 > JALWOP01. The sequence goes on from JALWOP010000180.1 coordinate 19,445, forward strand.
CGGACGAACGCTGGGGAGGGCGCAGCCTCTTGGAAAAACCCCGCAGCGGGCCACGCTTCTCCTTCCAAACGCGCACGGTACAGGAGGCTCGGGATGCGGCCCTCTTTTCACAAGAGAAGGTCTTGATCGTCGACGCACTCGCCGAAGACACCCTGCGCTATGCCTACGATCGACTCGAGGACCCCTTGGAGACGATTGACCGCGCCTCCGAAGCGCCTTTTGTCGAGCTACGGCGCAGCCTGGATTCCGTCCTGCGGAACGTTCGGCAATCACGGATGAAAAGGGCGCATGCCGAAATCGGACTCGAGCAGAAGATCAATCTGCAGGCTCTCGGCTACGGCGGAGATCAGGAATGACATGAGTGCCACCGATAGCGAAGCGGCGACCGTTCCAAAGAACGGCCGCCGCACCTATCCGGAGTGGGTGGAGCTCATGCGCCGGCGCCGGCGGGCGTGGAGGAGACCAGGCCACGGCTGACCAGATAGTCCAGAATCTTGTTAGCCGAGGTTTCGATGTCCTCCGATCCGGTGTGGACGACGACCTCGGGGTTCTTGGGGGCTTCGTACGGGTCACTCACTCCGGTGAAATTCTTGATCTCGCCGGAGCGCGCCTTCTTGTACAGGCCCTTGGTGTCGCGCTCCTCGACGACCTCGAGAGGGGCTTCGACGAAGACTTCGATGAAGTCGGCATCGGCCATGTTGCGGCATTCATCGCGGATCTCCTGGTAGGGAGAGATCGCCGCGGTGATGGCGCAGGCGCCGTTGCGGGCCAGAAGGTTGGCGACGAATCCGATGCGGCGGATGTTGGTGTCGCGATCTTCCTTGGAGAAACCGAGGCCCTTGGAGAGGTTCGTGCGCACGACATCACCGTCGAGGACTTCGACGTTCACGCCGCGCTCACGCAGGATGGGGGTCAGGTACTCGGCCAGGGTCGATTTGCCAGCACCGGACAGGCCGGTGAACCAGAGGATGAAGCCTTTGTTGTTGGACATAGTGGATTCGCGATTGCGGCCAGATGCAGCCGGGGTTTGCGTGGAGGAGAATGAAACGGGTTGCCAGGCGGCCGCCTAGCGGATCTTGCCCTCGAGGTACGGCACCTCGAAGCATTTCTCATGCATGATCGGCCCGTGGCCGAAGTAGCCTTCCTCGCCGAAGAGTTCGCCGTGGTCGGCCGTGACAATGATCCATGTGTTGTCCGGGACCATGTCGTAGAGCTTGGGGAAAACCTCTTGATCGAGGTAGCGGACCGTGTCGATCTGTCGCTCGCGAAGCTGGTCTAGCTTCTCCTGATCGAAGAACTGGAAGGTCTCCTTGAAGCGCTCGTCATCCTTGTCATCGGTGCCTTCGAGCTGCTCGTTCATCTTCTTGAAGACGCCGTTGACGCCACTGATGCGGGGCCACATCGAGGAATCCTCGTCGGGCTTGGCATAGGGATAGTGCGTCTCGCCGACGTTGAGCATGTAGAAGTGCGGCCGATCGCCGTCGAGCTTCATGGTCGGCAGCATGGCAGCCATGTCGTTGTGGCTGTCCATCAGCTTGAAGTCGTCGAAGTCCCGGTTGATACCCGTCTTGGGGTTGAGCACGGGAAGGGAGACGCGGGCGTGGGTTTGGTAGCCGAGCGTGTTACGCAGGAAGTGCGGCAACCAGAGGGTCGGCACCATCTTGGCGAACTCGATCCCCTTGGCACCCAGACGCTCGTTGTAGTTGAAGAAGTCTTCCTTGTAGTACTCCGACGCATAGACGTTAGGCGGCGAAGTATGCGGCAAGAGGCCGGTCAGAAGGTTGTAATGCGAAGGTGCCGTCCAGGAGGCATAGGAATAGCGCTTTTCGACCTTGCCGAGCTTGGTGATGTTCTTCGGCTCGGCCGCCATGAACGAGTCGTAGCGCAGGGAGTCGAGAGTGATGACGATGAAGTTGTTGTCCGCTTGGGGTTCGGGGCGTGGACCACCCATCGCCCCCAAGGGGCGCGGCGGCAACTTGGGCCGCGGGCCGGAGGGATTCGGTACCGGCTTCTTCTTGAACAGATCGAGGAGGCCCATCGGATCAGCTCTCCTTGCTGGCGTAGTAGTCGACGAGGATCTTGGCGGTGGACTCACGCATGATGCGTGGATCCGGGGTCTGACCGGCAACGAGCTGCTCGCGCACCTTCGTGCCGGAGATGAAGACCGAGGTGTTCTCCTTGTTCTCCTCCATCAGGCCGACGCGACCGATCTCTTCGAAGTAGGCCGCAAAGCCGACGTTGACGTTGCGAATCGCCAGGTGGCCGCCGAGCTCGTTGAAGACCTCTTGGGCATCGAAATCACCCCAAATGGCCTCCTTGTCGTCGAAAGGGGCATCGGCGTGCTTGCGACCGATGATGAAGTGGGTGAAGCCCAGGTTCTGGCGATAGATGGCGTGCATGACCGCCTCCGCGGGGCCACCGTAGAACATGCGCATGTCGAGCCCGATCAGCTCCAGGTTGTCGTTCAGGTCCTGGCCGTGTTGCTTCCACAGCTCCTCGTCCTTGTCGCCCTCACCCAGATAGCGGTTTTCGACCAGGGCTTCGTAGGTCTGCATGCGCGTCGCCGCGGGGACGTCATCCCCCTTGAGCTGGCCGACGAGCGGGTTCAGCACCACGCCTGTCTTCTTGCCGTTCGAGCGCAGGATCGACTCGGCGCCGTAGACCAGGGCGTACTCGTGGGCCCGGTGCAGGGGGTTGCGAGTCTGGAAGGCGATCGACTGCTCCCAACCTCGATCCGCGATCAGCTTGCGCGTCTGAGCGGGAGACAGGATGCGCGAGGCAAAGGGTCGCTCGTCCTCGAAGGGAATCAGGCTGATCTCACCGCCGACCAGCTTGGTACGCGGGTCACCGGTCCACAGGCGCGCGCCCGGGTGATCGGTACGATCCGTGCGGTAGACGGCCTTGATGAAGGCCGGCTTGTCCCAGTCGTAGCAACTGTCGACGGTGAGGGTCCCGAACATTCGGCCGTCGTGCCACAGACCGATCTTGGCCCCCGGGGTGCAGCTCGCCGCCTCTTCATCAGTCACCGGCAGGGCGATCGGAATCGTCCAGGCCCACTTCTTGCCCCCTCGCTCGATCGCGCCCTCGGCCAAGACGCTGTCGTAGTCCGCCTTCCCCATCGGCCCGGTCAGAGGACTCAGGGTCCCGTCGGCGATGCGGTAGAGAGAGGTGCGATCGACCTCGTTCACCTCGACGCGGGGCAGCGAGGTCTCACCCGCTGCGCCGGCATCGATGCGGTTGACGGGTTCGGCGAGGCCGCCGTGGACAGGAGAGATGCTTTGAACGGTGGTGGTCATCGGAGGGAGGGAGGGAGAGAGAGGGTCTAGAGGTAGCCCAGGTTGCGCAGCTTGCGCTTGACGTCGTCGAGCTCCTCCTGGGTGAACTCGGGCCCTTCCTGATTCGTGCTGGCCTGCTTCTGCGCTTCGGCTTCGCCCATCAGGTCGCGCAGGACGTAGACGATGAAGTCGGTCGGAGAGTCAAACCCCGAGTCCTCGACCACCTGCTGGATCCTGCGGTAGAGGGGGCGCGGGATCTTGATGGTTACCTTGGACTCGCGCACGGGCTTGGGAGGGTTGGCGGGGAGCGGGAGGAACCGGTCGCCCGTTGGAGGAGAGATGGAAAGCGGAGGCCGACCGTAGTGCTCGAGCGGTCCCGCGACACTCTGATCATACTCCTATCGGAGTGTGATGGGAGTGTCGCTGGAGTGTTATTGCACCCCTCTCCCTAACCACTTCCTGGTTCAGGACTTAGGGCGGGAGGATTCCCAGCCCATCTCACTCTGGGGCAGGCGAGCCCCTCCAAGGCCCGCGGGTGGAACTCGGGCCAGTGAAGCCCCGACCTCTTTGGCGAGGAGGGGTAAACTTTCGGCCACCTCGTCCCGTAGACACCCTCCATGCGCACTCAGACTCTACCCCTGCTGCTCCTCCTCGGCCTCTTCTCCTGCGGCGGCTCTGATGGCGATCCGGCCACCAGCGCCCGCGAGGCCCTCGACGAGGGGAGCTACCAGACCGCCCTGGACCAGTTCGACAAGGCTCTCGAGGGCAAGACCCCCGACGACGGGGATTTCTACGACCTCTCGATCGACCGGGCCCGCGCCCTGGCCCACGTCGACTCCGCCAAGGTGCCCGAGGCCTTGAAAGCTCTTTCGGAGAAGACCAAGGTCGCCGCCCGTGACTTCCGCAGCCTGACGATCGAGTTGGTCAACGCAGCCGACGCGGATGCCCTCACCGCTGCGGTCGAGGTCATCAACCAGGGCATGATCGCCTATCCCGACGACGGGAAGATGACCGAGGTGCTCGAGAAGGTGAAGGCGCGCAGCCTGGAGAGCGGCAACACCGCGGCCCAGAGCGCCCTGACGGGCATGGGTTACCTCGGCGGCGACTGAACCGATACATCCCCCTTGCGAAAGAGCGCCACGCCCCGTCCCCGGGCGTGGCGCTCGTTCCTTGGGGGCTGGTGTCCGGAAGGAGAAACCCTGTCAGGTCAAGGAAAAAACCGACCGTCCCGGGGAAAACCCGGCGCGCAAGCCAACCCCCCACGGCGTGCCGCGTAGAGGGGGGTGCGAGAACGAAGCAACACCGCCAAGTGGCCGTCGGGGAAAAGCGAGCCCCGGCGGTTGCTGGCGTTAACGGGCCGCTACCCGCACGGCGAAGCAGGCACGGCCGACTCACTCCCGGAGAGCCCTACTCCCGGAGAGCCCTACTCCCGCAGAGCACTGCGTAGCCCGGCGATCACCCTCTCCTGCTCCTCGTCCCGCAGGGTGTGCGTCACCGGAAGGCTCAGGACCTCATCGGCGATGCGCTCCGCGACGGGCAGCCGCTGCTCCGTCGCGTAGACCGGTCGTTGATGCAGGGGCCTCGCGTAGTAGACCATCGAAGCGATCCCTTGGGAGGCCAGGGCTTCACGCACGGCATCCCGGCGCCCCCCACAGATGCGCACGGTGTACTGGTGGTAGACGTGGCAAGCCCCCGGCCGTACCGCGGGCACGACCAAACCGGGCAGATCGGCCAGTTCCCTGTCGTAGCGTGCCGCGAGACGGCGTCGGCGCTCGTTCCAGCGCTCCAGGTGGGGCAGCTTCACGCGCAGGAGAGCAGCCTGCAACTCGTCCAGGCGCGAGTTGTAGCCCACGTCGACATAGGTGTCACGCCCGGCCGCTCCGTGGCCGTGGAGCTGGCGCACCCGCTCGGCAATCCGATCATCGTCGGTGGTCACCAGCCCCCCGTCTCCACAGGCGCCGAGGTTCTTGGTGGGATAGAAGCTGAAGGCCGCAGCATCCCCCAGCGCGCCCGCGGGAGCGCCCCCCAGACTCGCGCCGATGGCCTGGGCGGCATCTTCGAGCACCGCGAGGCCCGACTCCTCCGCCACGGACCGCAGGGCAGGCATGTCGGCGGTCTGCCCGAACAGGTGCACCGGCAGGATCGCCCGCGTCCTGGGGCTCACCACCTCCCGCACCGCTTTGGGGTCCAGGTCGTAGGTGTCGCGCTTGACGTCCGCGAAGACCGGAGTCGCGCCCACCAGGCTGATCGCCTCGGCGGTCGAGATGAAGGTGAAAGGGCTGGTGATCACCTCGTCTCCCGCCTCGATACCCAGGGCTCGCAGCGCGATGACCAGGGCATCCGTACCGGAGTTCACACCGATCGCGTGGCGCACGCCGAGGGCCTCGGCCACCTCGCGCTCGAAGGCCGCCACCTCGGGGCCCAGGATGAAGTGCCCCCCGGCCAGCACGCGTTCCATCGCTGCTTGCAGCTCCTCGCGCAGTTCGTCCAACTCGCGCGGGATGTCGAGAAAGGGAACGGCCGCGGGCTGTTGGTCCCCACGACCGGGACTTGCCGCCCGTGCGGCGGCGCGGTGGTGGAGAGTCATCGAATCGCCTCGGATGGGATCGGCGTGGCGCGACGGATGCGGTCGGCCAGCACGATCGCGGGCCGGGCATCCTCCAACCCGTAGCCCGCCCCAGCCAAGACCTGTTCGTAGAGCTGTGTGTGTAAACCCACTGTTCCCCGTCCGCGGGCTAGATCGTAGTCCTGTCCATCCACGCGAAGCAAACGATGGCTGGGATTCGTCCCCCCGCGCAGGGAGGACGGGATATCGGCCGGATCGATCGAGAGGCGCCAGCGCACGCGGGCCCGCTCCAGGGCGAGTTCCCCACGGACCCCCAGGGCGTCCCGGCGATGGACGACGACCTCTTCCGCCGCGCCGAAGAGCGCCAGCAAGAGATCGAGGAAGTGGATCCCGATCTCGAAGATCAGCCCACCCGAGCGCTCCTCCCGGCCGTGCCAGGACTCCAGGAAGTCGGCCCCGCGAGCCAGGACATAGTCGAGCTCGATCCGGTGGGGTGCCTCTCCGGTCGCCTCCACCGCCATGCGCCGGATCTCCGGGTGCAGGCGGAGCTGCAGCACCGCGTGGACAGTCCCCTGCGCCTCGCGTTCGAGAGCGAGGAGTCGATCGACCCCCTCCGAAGAGAGCGCGACCGGCTTCTCGCAGATCACATGCGCGCCAAGCTCCAACCCCTGGGCCACGTGCGCCTCGTGCAGGTCATTGGGGGTACAGACGACCGCGTAGTCGATCTCTCCCCGACAGGCATCGACGAGCGCTTCGACCGAATCGAAGCAACGGGCGGCGGGAAAGTGCTCGTCGATGGTGGCGGACGATCCCCTGGGATCGGCGCAGGCGACGAGTTCGCCACCGTGTTGCGCGATGGCGCGGACGTGGCGATCGGCAACCGCCGCGGCCGCGCCGAAGAGGGCGAAGCGGGGGGACATCCCAAGAGAATGCCTCAAGGCCACCGCCCTGTCCCCCCGGGTGGGCGAGATCCTGGAGTTCGCGGGGCTAGAGGGTCCTCCTGGGAGGAAGGAGCGCTCCCGCCAAGAGGAGCCCCCCCGCCAGGGCCACCGCCGAGATCGCCATGCGGAAGATCGTCTCCGTGCCCGCCAGGGCGTTCCGTCCCAGGAAGAGATCCAGGGCCCGGTAACCCACCGACCCGGGGACCAGCATCAGGATGCCGGGGGTGAGCAGTACCAGCGCCGGGCGGTCGGCCAGGCGCGCGTAGAGGTTCGCGGCCAGGCCGACCGCGAGGGCCCCGAGAAAGGGCCCCGCCTCGGGGGAAAAGCGCCCGCAGTAGGCCGCAACCCCATAGCCGCAGACGCTCGTCAGCCAGACCCAGGGCAGCTCCCTGCCCCGCACCTGGAAGAGGACGGCGAAGGCCACCGGCGAGAGGCCGACGGCGAGGGCGGAGGCCCCCACCGGCGGCGTGGATGGGAGTGCTTCCGCCACGGGAGGCAACAGGGAGCCGCCCAGGGCCCGGCCGAGGGCCAGCCCCAGGGTGATCGAGAGGAAGGTGGTCATCGCACCCGCCATGCGGGCGGTGCCCGAGACGAGATGGCGGGTGGTGAGTTCAATCGTCGCCTGGGTCAGGGTCAGGCCCGGGACGAGCACGATCAGGGCTGCCAGGGTGACGATCGGCACCGAGGCTCCACTACCCAAGCCCGCCCCGGCCATCGCGGCCAGAGCGACGAGAAAGGCCGCCAGGGGCTCGAAGACCTGTGCACCCTCCTCGCGGCGGGCAAGGGCAGGGGCGAGCCAGGCCAGGGGCGCCGCGAGGATGAAGGCCCAGGCCGCCTCGGCCCCTCCGCCCGAGAAGAGCACCGCCGCTCCTGCGGAAGCTCCACCGAAGGCGAGCGCCGAAGCCAGGGGGCCGTAACGGGCGGGTGCCGCTCGCAGCGCCTCCAGCCGGCGGCGCGTCTCCCCCATCTCGGTGCGGCCCGCCTCGAGGTCTTCGAGCAGCAGGTCGAGTTCCACCAGCTTGCCGAGATCCGTCTCTCCCGGTTCCACCCGCAGGAGATAGGTCTCCTGCGCCGCGGCCGGTCCGAAGGCGGCCAGGAAGCTGGTCGGTGTCGAGAGGAACTGGGCTTCGACCCCCAAGGAAGCGGCCAAGCGAGCGAGTAGGCGCTCCAGGCGGTGAGCCGGGGTCCCGTGGCGGTGCAGGAGCTCCGCCACCTGGACGAGGAGTGCCTCGGGACGCTCCCCATGCACTCGAGGGGAGGGAGCCTGGAGGACTGCGGATGAGGTCAAGCCCGCGGAAGTCGAATACTGTAGCATGTGATAGCCCACGCGCAGTATACCCTGCGTACTATCCGCATCTATTCCGAATATTCTTCGCTACATGCCCTCCAAAGCCCCCCTCGATCGAATCGACAACGAGATCCTGGCCCACTTGCAGAAGGATGCTCGCATCACCAACAAGGACCTGGCCGCGCAGGTGGGGATCGCGCCCTCGACCTGTCTCGGTCGTGTGCAGCGACTGGTCGAGCAGGGGGTGCTGCGCGGCTTCCACGCCTCGGTCGACCCGCGTGCCCTGGGCCTCGATCTCCAGGCGGTGGTCTTCGTGCAGCTCGAGCACCACGGTGGTGCCGCGACGCAGCGTTTCGAGGCGGAGCTACTCGAGCTCGACGAGGTGGTGCATCTCTACCACGTCGGCGGCGCCCAGGATCTGCTCGTGCACGTGGCGGTGCAGGACACCGAGCACCTGCGAGCCGTCGTCATGGACCACATCGCCGCCGGTACCCACGTGCGACACGTCGAGACGAACGTGGTGTTCGAACACCACGCTCGTCCCTATCCCCTCGCTGGAGAGGCTGCTACTCGAAGAGCACACTGACCGCGTCGGTCAGGTTGCTCGTCCCGCCGGCCGTGTCCCGGAAGGCGAACTGGAAGTTCCAGGTCGTTCCGGGCAGGAGCAGGCCGCCGCCGACCGGCAGGTTGGTGTTGTCCACCGTGAGCACCGCGCGCCCCGCGGGTCCGATGTTCTGCACGGGGAAACGCGCCAGTTGACCGGTGACGCAGAGCAGCCCCGAGCCGTAGGGCAGATGCTGCTTCTGATCGCCGTAGAGGAAACGGCCGATGTTGCCCGGCGGCAGGTCGTAGGCCTGCAGGGTGAGGTCGTTGTCGACGACCCGCGAACTCCCCGTCGCGACCAGACGGCCGGCCAGACCGGTGGAGTTGGGGTAGGAGACGCAGTAGTTCTCGGCGCGCGAGAAGAGGTCGAAGAAACCGAGCCAGCCGTCGAAGGCCGCTGAAGTGCAACAGATCGCCCCGAAGACCGCCGCCACTTCGTCATTCACGGCGACACCGTCACACCACGGCACGATGCCTCCGCTGACCGGGTCGTAGTCCAGGACGACCTTGTTGAGCCGCAGATCGATGACCATGCCCGCCGTCAAGCCGGTGACGACCGCCCGCTGCCCATTCGGCGTGATGGCCACGTCTGTCGCCGGCTCACCCATCTGGGTCCCGAAGACCTTGTCAAAGGTGTCGCTCGAGATGTCGTAGACGCGCACCTTGGACTTGTTGTCCTGCCGGCTGATCGCCAGCACCCGATCCTGGGTCACCGCCAGGCTGTCCAAGCCGGCATTCCAACTGGTCCAGTTACCGGTAAGGACCTCCTCATCCAGGGGCTGGATGAGGGGGTTGCCGGCCAGATTGGAGACGTCGAAGAGGTAGAGGCGATTGTGGGTGCGGATGACCAAGCGGTTCCCGTCAGGGGTCAAGTCGAGGTCGTGGGGGTCACCGTCGAGTAGGTTCCAAAAGGAGTCGTTGTTCTGGATTCGCCAGGCATCGATCTGAGCACCCCAGTTGGAGCCGCTCTGACGGCGACTGATCGTCGCCACCATCGTGTTCGTGGCGACGAGTGAATCCATCGCCGAACCACCGAAGGGAGTGCTCATCCCGTTGGCCATGCCGTGCAGCCAGACCTGATGGCTGCTCGTACCGCTGAGCGCGTAGAGGCCCACCTGCGTGTCGGACCGCACCGCGACGAAACGGCCGTCGGGAGTGGCGGCGATATCGTGGGGAACTCCGTTCTGATCGTCGGCAACGGTCGTCTCGAAAACCACCTGGGGCCCCCCGGCGGCATTCAGATCCACGATGGTGACCCGGGTGTTTCCCTGGGGGGTGTAGCTGGTGAAGACGGCGTGGCTGTCGGTCGCCACGACACTGTCCACCGAAAAGGCGGTCGGCATCCACGGGGGCGCCATTCCGGGCACCTTCAGGAGCTGGAGGCCGTTCGGCAGGTCGAAGACGAACATGTCGGACTCGCCCCGCACGGCGACATAGCGCCCATCGGGGGTCATGGCGAGGTCCCTTGCCGTCGGCCCGACGTCGTACTCGGCGTAGGGGGTACCAGTCAGGTTGTTCAGATCGAAGAACATGGCTGCCGTGCCGATGACGACCCCGTAGTCGTCATTCACCACCACCGCATCTTCACAGGGTCCACCAAAGACCGAACCCGCCTGGGACTGGTACCGCAGAAGCTCCGCCCCGGTCTTCCCGTCGTAGATCAGAGCACTCGTCTCCTGGGTGTTGTCACGCACGACCAGGAAGCGACCGTCAGGCGTGAACTCCGCGTCATCGACGCCGATCAGGGTGGGGTAGTTCGAGTATTCGGCCAGGACATACTGGGCCGCCGCCGGAACGGCGCCCGTCAGGGCGATCGTGAGAGCGAGGGAAGGGTGCGAGAACTTCATGATTCCTCCTGGGGGTCGGCTCCCCGTTTCGACTCGGGAAGGTGGGAAGGTGGTGAGCGGATCGCTCGGCCACGGTGCCTTCCTGCACCATGGGGAGTGCGATACCGGGGTTTACGAGGTGCACACCTAGCCGCTCCCCCGCCACCGGTCACAGGTCCAGGCCGACGGGGACTGCTACCCTGCCCCCATGCTGATCCTCTCCAACATCTCCAAGCTCTACGACGGGACTAGCGCCGAGCGCTCCTCCCTGCACCAGGAGGTCGACCTCATCCTCGATGGAAGTCGCATTCACGCCCTCGAACCCCACGCACCCGATCGCCCGCTCGCCCCGGGGGATTCGAAGGTCGACTGCAGCGGCCTGACGGTGACCCCCGGACTGATCGACTGCCACGGTCACATCACGGTCCTCGGCCTGGCGGACGAGCACATCGATCGCATGAACAGCCAGGCGACGATCGTCTATGTCGAGCGCATCCTCTACACGAGCCTGGTGCACGGGGGGGTGACCACCATGCGCGACATCGGCGGAGCGACGGACTGGATGAAACGACTCGTCGATGAAGGGATCGTCATCGGCCCGCGGCTCAAGATCGCCATCTGCATGCTTTCGACCACGGGTGGGCATGCGGACTTCCGAGGTCCGGATCGTTGCCACGGTGAGCTTTCGCGTCTGTGGCCCACGGCGCCGGGACGTCCGTCGAGCATCGTCGACGGCCCCTGGGCCTGCCGCCAGCGCGTACGGGAAGTCGCCGCCTGCGGAGCGGATCTGATCAAGGTCTGCGCCAGTCCGGGCGTCGCCTCCCCCAGCGACAAACTGGAGCACCGCGAGTTCACCCCCGAGGAGCTCACTTCGATCACCGACGAAGCCAAGGCCCGCGGCCTGCGCGTCGCGGCCCACGCCCACTCTTCCACCGGGATCGAGAGTGCCATCGAGAACGGTGTCCACGACATCCAACACATCTCCTACATGGACGAGCGACTGGTGGAGCGGGCCGCAGCCAAGGGCTGCACGGTGACGCCGACGAGCTGGGTGATCTACGAACTCCTCGAAGCCGAAGGTCTCTCCCCCTTCGTCATGGAGAAGGTCAAGCAAGTGGCGGAGGTGCACGCCAAGGCTGTGCAGTTCGCCGCGAGCGGTGATCTGCCCATCCTGATGGGGACCGACCCAGTTCTACCCGGTATGCACGGCCGCAATTACATGGAGCTCTACTACCTGATGCGGGAGGGCCTGAGTTCCCTCTCGGCGTGGTACGGATCGACTGGACTCGCGGCCAAGGAGATCGGCGCGGACGACTGCGGCGCGATCGCGCCCGGCAAGCGTGCGGATCTGCTCGTCGCGCGGGGAGATGTCATCGAAGACCCTCGTCTCTTCGCCGAGGGCATGGTCGAGGTGATCCAGGACGGAGTCGGCTACCGCGCCGGGCTCGAGGGCGTCCCCCAGAGGGATTTCGCTGGAACCCTGGCAGCCACCCTGCCCCCGCCGCCTGTGGCCGGGCGCAAAGAATAGGCCCCCCGAAACTCAGAGACCGTGCAACACTAGAGCTCTCGCCTTCCCTCCTGTTTTCAGCTCCTTTCGCCATGCTCCAGCATCTCCTCGGCAGCGCCGTTCTCGGCAGCGTCGCTCTCACCGGTCTCGCTTTCTCATCCGATGCGCGCATCGATGTGCAAGCCAACACCTTCACGCGCAGTTCCCAGGAAGCCTCCGCCCTGGCGCAGTCCCCAAACGGCGGTTTGACCCTGGTCTGGCAGAGCCGCCGACAGCAGGAGGGAACCTACGGGGTCTACGCCCGCCGCTTCGCGGCCGACGGGACGCCCCTGACCGGGGAGGTTCAGGTCAACGCGACCACACGCAGCCACCAGACCCAGCCGGCGGTGGCGGTCGACGACCAAGACTGTGTTTGGTTCGCGTGGCGCTCCTTCGGCCAGGACGGCTCCCTGGGCACGATCGTCGCCCGACGTTTCAGCGCCGACCTCTCGACCGCCACGGCGGAGGTGATCGTGAACGATCTCCCCGAGGGCAACCAACAGAGCCCGGTCATCGTCGCCCTTCCGGGGGGCCGAGCCCTGGTCGGCTGGCTCGATCCAGGCGACGGCGGCATCTGCAGCCTGCGTGGACGGTACTTGGATGCCGAGGGAAGGCTCGACGGCGATGCTTTCGACGTGGCCCCCTGTGAACACGGCGTGCGGACGCCGACGGCGGTTGCCTGGCCCGATGGCCGGGTGACCTTCGCTTACGCGCGTCTCGATGACCGGGCAGATGCGGAGGGGATCTACCTCTGCACCCTGTCGGGCACGGAGCTCTCTCCCGAGCGCCGCGTCAACGTCGCCGGAGGAGTGGAAGCGATCGAACCCGCCCTTGCAGCCGGGGGCGAAACCCTATTGGTCGGTTGGCTGGAAAGCGTCGAGGACGGATTCGCGCCTCGGGTGCGCGCCTATCACGGAGACATCCCCGGCGCAGTGCGCGAACTTCCCACCGGGGAGGGCTGGTGCAATGGTCTGGCCCTGGCCCTGGAGGCTTCGGGGCAGGCGCTCGCCGTCTGGAACCAGCACGCCGACGGACCCAAGCACGAATCGGGGGTCTTCGGCCTCTACCTCGACCCGCGCACAGCCAAGCCGACCAGTGAACCCTTCCGCCTCACACGGGCCCGTGATGGGAAACAGGCGATCGCGGTCGCCACCGGGGGTGCCAAGTGCGCCCTGACGCCGGACGGCGGTGAGGCCGTCGCCTGGCAGGGGGATGGGGGCGGAGAGGACTCGAGCGCGGTCCATCTCAGTCTGCACCTCCCCGAGGGGGATGTTCTGGCCCAAGAGGAGCACCCTCCCGGGAAGGCGGCGGTCGCCCAGTACGCGGGCGCGACGATCCGTTTCGAAGATCCCGCGCAGGGTGTGGCCGAGCCGACCCACGAACCCCCGACCTTCGATCCGCGCGACATCGAGCGTGATCGCAGCGATGACCAGTCCCCCGCCGCCGGTGGTGTCTTCGACTTCCTGGGCTTCACCGATACGGGCTGGACTCCTCCCGACCCCGAGATGGGAGTTGGACCGAACCACATCGTCGTCATGGTCAACGGAGGCATCGCCTGGTTCACCAAGGATGGGACGATGCAGTTCTCCCAGGACATCAACGGGAGCAGTGGCTTCTGGGGATCGGTAGGAGCGAGCGGCTTTGTCTTCGACCCGGAGGTGGTCTACGACATCCACAGTCAACGCTTCTACTGCTTCGCCAGCGACGCCAACAACGGATTCCTGCTCGCTGTCTCGGATGACAGCGATCCGAACGGCAATTGGAACAAGTACCTGATCCCCACGAACAGCATGTTTGGGACGAATTTCGTCGACTCGGGCAACCTTGCGGTGGATCAGGATTTCATCACGATCACCGGAGACATCTTCAGTCCCGATCGGTTGGTGATGCTTTTCATCGACAAGGCCTCGGCCATGAGCGGCGGCCCGCTGGTGACGACCAATACGGTCATCACGGGCTTCCAGTCGATGGGTACCTGCACCAACCAGGACAGCGGTTCTCACCCGCTCTTCCTGACTTGGGCGCAGGAGTTCACCACGGCCACCTCGATCCGCATCTACGCGGTTACCGACCGCGCCACGACGCCGAACGTGCAGTTCACGACCTTGACGGTCCCGCAGTACAGCCACCCGGCCGATCCCCCCCAGCAGGGGACCTCGGTGCGACCGGAGCTTTTCGAGGCCCGTTTCTGGAGTTCGATGGTCGTCGGCGGTCACATCTGGGCCGTACACCACGAGGGCAGCAGCCGTGCGCGGGTGCAGTGGTATGAGATCGACCTCGGCAACTGGCCCACCAGTGGTTCGCCGACCCTCGTGCAGTCGGGCGAAATCGATCTCGGTGCGGGGATCTACACCTTCTTCCCAAGCATCTGGGCGGATACGGCGGGCAACGCAGCGATCACCTTCAACCGCTCCTCCTCCAACGAGTTCATCTCGATCCAGATGGCCACCCGTTCGGCCGGCGATCCACTGGGAACGATGAGCGCACCGGTCGAGGTCCGCGCTGGAGCTTCCCCGGACGTCAGTGGTCGCTTCGGCGACTATTCAGCCACCAACTCGGACCCTGCCCAGCCGGGTTCCTTCTGGGGCCATCATGAGTATCGGGGCCAGGGGGCGTGGCGCACGCGCATCGGACGCATCGACCTCTGCGCGGGCAGCGTTACCAACTACTGCACCACCTCGGCCAACTCAGCCGGCGCGGGGGCGGTGATGTCGACCAGCGGTTCGACCTCCATCTCCGCCAACGACCTGGTGCTCCTCGCCACGGCGGCCCCACCGGGTCAGTTCGGCCTCTTCTTCTTCGGTGACGGCCAGCAGAGTGTCCCCCTGGGGGATGGAACCCTGTGTGTAGCGGGCACCCTCTACCGCCTGCCGGTGGTGACCGTGGACGGCGGTGGCACGGCGAGCTTCCCCCTCGATCTCACCAACCTCCCCGGGAGCCAAACCATCGCCCCGGGCGACAGCAAGAACTTCCAGTTCTGGTTCCGCGACCCCGGTTTCGGCAGCGCCGGTTACAACACCTCCGACGCCATCGCGGTCCAGTTCTGCAACTGACCGCCCAAGAATCCTTTCGCCGGACCCGCGGCTCTCCTGCACTCCACGTGGGTGAGGGGGGCCGCGCGCCACTCGGTGGGCTCAGGCCACGCGGGTGACTTGGGCGCTGAGCATGGCCAGGAGTTCGCCGTAGCAAGCCAGGGCCGCTTCACGCAGGGGGGGGGCTCGACCCGATCGAGATCGATGACGCTGATCGGAATGCCGCCCGCCAAGGAGATCGCATTGGCGACATCCTCGGGTCATGCCGCCAACCACACCAGGTACAGGAGATGGGGTACAGGAGAGCCCAAAATGGGCCCCCCTAGAACTCATCTTCCATGCGACACTAGGCCTTTCTCGCTCGCTCCTATTCCCAACCTCTACTGCCATGCTCCAGAAAGCTCTCGCTAGCATCGTGCTCGCCGGTGTCGCCCTCTCTTCCGATGTGCGCATCGACGTGCAAGCCAATACCTTCACGCGCAGTTCCCAGGAAGCCTCCGCCCTGGCGCAGTCCCCAAACGGCAGCTTGACCCTGGTCTGGCAGAGCCGCCGCCAGCAGGAGGGAACCTACGGGGTCTACGCCCGCCGCTTCGCGGCCGACGGGACGCCCCTGACCGGAGAGGTTCAGGTCAACGCGACCACACGCAGCCACCAGACCCAGCCGGCGGTGGCCGTCGACGACCAAGACTGCGTCTGGTTCGCGTGGCGCTCCTTCGGCCAGGACGGCTCCCTGGGCACGATCGTCGCCCGACGTTTCAGCGCCGACCTCTCGACCGCCACGGCGGAGGTGATCGTGAACGATCTCTCCGAAGGCAACCAACAGAGCCCGGTCGTCGTCGCCCTTCCGGGGGGTCGAGCTCTGGTCGGCTGGCTCGATCCCGATGACGCAGATGGCAATAGCCTTCGCGGACGACGCCTGGATGCCGAGGGACGGCTCGACGGCGACGCCTTCGAGGTGGCCTCGTGCAAGCGCGGCGTGCGAACCCCGACCGCGGTTGCCTGGCCCGACGGCAGGGTGACTTTCGCTTATGCACGTGTCGATGCAAAGGGGTGTGCAGAGGGGGTCTATCTACGCACCCTCCAAGGCACGGAGCTCTCCCCCGAGCGCCGCGTAAACGTCGCCGGAGGAGTGGAAGCGATCGAACCCGCCCTTGCGGCCGGGGGCGAAACCCTATTGGTCGGTTGGCTGGAAAGCGTCGAGGACGGATTCGCGCCGCGCGTGCGCGTCTATCACGCCGGCATCCCCGGCGCGGTGCGCGAACTCCCCACCGGGGAGGGCTGGTGCAACGGTCTGGCCCTGGCCCTGGACGCTTCGGGACAGGCGCTCGCCGTCTGGAACCAGCACGCCGACGGACCCAAGCACGAGCCGGGGGTCTTCGGCCTCCACCTCGACCCGCGAACGGGCAAGCCCCTCGGCGAACCGCTACGCCTCACGAGGGCCAGCGATGGCAAGCAGGCGATTGCCGTCGCCACCGGCGGAGCCAAGTGCGCCTTCACCCCAAGCGGCGGCGAGGCCGTCGCCTGGCAGGGGGACGGGGGCGGAGAGGACTCGAGCGCGGTCCATCTCAGTCTGCATCTGCCCGAGGGAGACGCACTGGCCCAGCAGCGGCCCGCTCCCGGGGAAGCGGCGGCCTCCCTGCGCAAGATCGCTACGCTGCACTTCGGAGACCCTGCGGAGGGCGCGGCCCGGCCGACCCACGAACCGCCGACCTTCGACCCGCGCAACATCGAGCGTGACCGCAGCGACGACGATTCCCCCGCTGCCGGCGGCGTCTTCAACTTCCTGGGCTTCACCGAGACGGGCTGGAACCCCCCCGACCCGGAGATGGGAGTTGGACCCAACCACATCGTCGCCATGGTCAACGGTGGCATCGCCTGGTTCACCAAGGATGGAACGATGCAGTTCTTGCAGAGCAACAAGGACTTCTGGGCTTCGGTGGGTGCGGGTCTCTTTATCTCGGACCCGGAGGTGGTCTACGACATCCACAGTCAACGCTTCTACTGCTACGCCGGCGACACCTCCAACCGCTCTTTCCTGCTCGCGGTCTCGGATGACAGCGACCCGAACGGAACCTGGTACAAGTATTCGATCCCCGTCTACACAGTTGCGATAGGTTACGTCGATTCGGGCAACCTTGCGGTGGATCAGGATTTCATCACGATCACCGGAGACCTTTTCGGCCCCGATCGGTTCGTGATGTTCTTCATCGACAAGGCCTCGGCCATGAGCGGCGGCCCCCTGGTGATGACGAATACGGTCATCAATGGCTACCATTCGATGGGCACCTGCACCAACCAGGACAGCGGCTCGCACCCGCTCTTCCTGACCTGGGCAGAGGATTTCACCTCGGCCACGTCGATCCGGATCTACGCGGTTACCGACCGCGCCACGACGCCGAACGTGCAGTTCACGACCTTGACGGTCCCGGAGTACAGCCGCCCGAAAAACCCACCCCAGAAGGGCACCTCGGTGCGACCGAACCTCTTCGAAGCCCGTTTCTGGAGTTCGATGGTCGTCGGCGGTCACATCTGGGCCGTACACCATGAGAACTACACGCGGGCGCGGGTGCGGTGGTATGAGATCGACCTCGGCAACTGGCCCACCAGCGGTTCGCCGACCCTCGTACAGTCGGGCGAGATCGATCTCGGCTCCGGGATCTACACCTTCTTCCCGAGCATCTGGGCCGACGCGGCAGGCAATGCCGTAATCACCTTCAACCGCTCCTCCTCCGGCGAGTTCATCTCGTCCCTGATGGTCTCCCGTTCGGCCAGCGATCCTCCGGGAACGATGAGCACTCCGGTCTATCTCCGCCTTGGATCTTCACCGGACACGACCGGCCGCTTCGGAGACTACTCGGCCACCAACTCCGACCCGGCCCAGCCCGGATCATTCTGGGGCCACCACGAATACCGCGCACTGCATGGAGCCTGGCGCACGCGCATCGGACGCATCGACCTCTGTGTGGGCAGCGTGACCAACTACTGCACCACCTCGGCCAACTCGGCCGGCGTGGGGGCGGTGATGTCGACCAGCGGTTCGACCTCCATCTCCGCCAACGACCTGGTGCTCCTCGCCACGGCGGCCCCACCGGGTCAGTTCGGCCTCTTCTTCTTCGGTAACGGCCAGCAGAGTGTCCCCCTGGGGGATGGAACCCTGTGTGTAGGGGGCACCCTCTACCGCCTGCCGGTGGTGACCGTGGACGGCGGTGGCACGGCGAGCTTCCCCCTCGATCTCACCAACCTCCCCGGGAGCCAAACCATCGCCCCGGGCGACATCAAGAACTTCCAGTTCTGGTTCCGCGACCCCGGCTTCGGCAGCGCCGGTTACAACACCTCCGACGCCATCGCGGTTAAGTTCTGCAACTGACCATTCAAGAATCCTTCCGCCGGACCCGCGGCTCTCCTGCACTCCACGTGGGTGAGGGGGGCCGCGCGCCGCTCGGTGGGCTCAGGCCACGCGGGTGACTTGGGCGCCGAGCTGGGCCAGGAGTTCGCCGTACCAGGCCAGGGCCGCTTCGATGGCGGCTTCTTCGGTGGCCGGACCCCACAGGATCGAGAGGGTGCGGGTGGTGGCGGGGCTGGTCTTGCTGCGCTGGGCGTCCTTGACCGCATTGGCGCAGGGACCATGGCGATCGGCGAGAGAGAGCAAGCCGGCAAGGGAGATCTCCTGACCGGAGGGGTTGAAGACATAGCTACCCGAGGTGGGGATCGCGATACGCAGGGGGGGCTCGACCCGATCGAGGTCGATGACGCTGATCGGAATGCCGCTCGCCAGGGAGACCGCATTGGCCACATCCACGGCGGGATTGATCGAGGCCAACTTTCCCTCCCCGGCCGCCCGCAGGAGGTACTCCGAGGAGGGCTTGCCGCGGCCCGTGGGACGGTGACCGCCGTGACGCAGAAGGTCGCGTACCGCGCGACGGCGCTCCTCACTCCTGGCGAGGGGAGTCTCGGCCTGTGGGTTCAGCAGGCCTTGGAACGGCGCACCGTCCAACTGCCCCACCGGTCGCGGAAAGAGGGCCTCGAAGGCCGCGGGATAGAGCAGGGGATGGGGCTCGAAAGAGAGCTCGACCGCGCTCACGCCCCCTCCGCCTCCGCGATCTTGGCCAGGTTCTCCTCCCAGTCCTCGAGGGTCATCAGAAGCTCCCGCGACTTGGATCCGCGATGCTCCCCCAGGATCCCTGCGTCGGTCATCTGATCGATCAGACGCGAAGCACGGGTGTAACCGATTCCCAAGGCGCGCTGCAGGAGACTGGCAGAACCGCGCTTGGATTTCAGGACCACGGTCACCGCCTCGTTGAAGAGCTCATCGACCTTGTCCCCCCCCTGGGTCAACTCACCCGGCGGCGCCGTTCCCGTCGCCACCTGGATCAGCTCCTGGTTGAATGATTGGGTGGACTCCTGGCAGACGAAGTCGACCAGGGCCTGCAACTCCTGATCCTCCACCAGCGCCCCCTGCACCCGACGGAGCGTCGAGGTTTGGGGCGGAGTGTAGAGCATGTCCCCCTGACCCAAGAGCTTCTCCGCCCCCATCGCATCCAGGATCACTCGGCTGTCGATACGCGAGGAAACCTGGAAGGCGATGCGCGTCGGCAAGTTGCCCTTGATCACCCCGGTGATCACATCCGTCGAGGGACGCTGGGTCGCCACGATGACGTGGATGCCGACCGCACGGGACTTTTGGGCCAGGCGGGTGATGGCGGCCTCGGCCTCCTTCTTGGACTGCATCATCAGGTCCGCCATCTCATCGACGACGACCACGATGTAGGGTTGGTGACGGGGAGTGCGCTCCTCGTTGAAGTCGTCCCCCATGCGCTCACGCAGCTTCTCCTCGCCCAGAGCGTTGAAGGACTTGATGTTCTTGACCCCGGCACGCTTGAAGAGGTCGTAGCGCGCCTCCATCTTCTCGACCGCCCAGAGCAACACCCTCGTCGCCTGCTGCATGTCGGTCACGACGGGAAGCTCCAGATGCGGGATGTTCTGGAACATCTGCAGTTCGACCATCTTGGGGTCGATCAAGATCATCTTCACGTCGTGGGGCGAGCGCGTCAGCAGGATGCTGGCGATGATCGTGTTGATGCAGACCGACTTGCCCGACCCCGTCGTACCGGCGATGAGCAAGTGCGGCATGCGCGCCAGGTCCTCGACGATCGCCTTGCCCTCGGCATCCATGCCGATGAACATCGGCAGGGCGATGAAACTCTTGTCGTAGGCCTTTTGGGAGACGAGCTCGGAGATACGCACCATGCGCCGCTTGGCGTTGGGCACCTCGATCCCAATCGTCGACTTGCCCGGGATGGGCGCGATGATGCGCACCGAGCGGGCCCGCAGGGTGGCCGCGATCTCCTGGGAGAGCTGGGTCACCTTGTTCATGCGCGTTCCCTGGGCGACGGTCAGCTCGAAGAGGGTCACCGCGGGGCCGACCTGCGCCTCGACCACCTCCGCCTCGACTCGGAAACTCTTGAGGGCGTTCTCCAGATCCCGAGCGCACTTCTCGAGGAAGTCCTTGTCGAGCCCCGCACCACCGCTGGGAGGCTCGAGCAGATCCAGGGGCGGTAGGGTCCAGGGGCCGGGAGGAGGTGTCGGCGGGTCGTAGCGCGGCTCGTGGATCGTCGTCTGCCGCATCTTGGCAGCCGCCGCGGCGACGATTTCAGCCGCCTTCTTCTTGTTGCGCGCCGCCTTGGCGGGCGGGACGAGCTCGTCCTCCTCCTCTTCTTCCTCTTCCCACTCCTCTTCTTCGTCTTCCTCCTCGTCCTCTTCCCACTCGTCCTCCCCGTCAGTGGCGTCGGGATCCTCCTCCTCGTACTCCCACTCCTCTTCCTCCTCCTCGTCCTCGTACTCCTCCTCCAGCGCAGCCTCGTTCGCCTTCGGCTTGGCCTTCGGCCTGGCCTTGGGCTTGCGCTCGCGGCTCGCGGCCTTCTCCAGGTCGGCACCACGCAGGAAGTCCCACAGTCCACGCAGGAGCTGTGCCGTCCAGCCCGCCAGGGCCCGGACGAATCCTTCGCCGCGCTTCTCCTGACGCTCATCGATCCACTCGCCGAAGGCGCGCAGGGCGGGATAGAAGGCCATCTCGGTGGCCAGCATGAAGGAGATGCAGGCGCAGGTGATCAAGAGCACCCACAGACCCAGGCTCCCGAAACGTTCGACCAGGATCGGGGTGTAGACGTACGCGAGATAGCCCCCGGGACCGTAAGGCAACTGATTGGCCAGCCCCACGTGGGCAGCGCGCTGGGCCAGGGGCGGACCGAAGCCCAAGTCGAGGACGAAGGCGAAGCTGAAGACGAAGACCACCGCCCCCATGACGCGGATCGCCGGCAGATCGACGCTCTTGCGGGCGACGATGATGCAGCCCCAGCAAATCCCGAGCACGGCCAAGAGGTAACCGGCGACCCCCAGGGTCCGGAAGGCAGCGTCAGCCAGGTAGTGCCCGAGTAGGCCGCCCAGGTTCTTGCCGGTGGCGAGCGGATCATCCGGCGGTGTGTAGAAGGTCCACAGACTCAAGAAAAGCCAGAGTGACAGCCCGATCATCGCCAGACCGGTCAACTCGCGTACGCGAGCCGTCGTGGCATCGTCGAGCGGCTCCCCGAACAGAAAGCTCGACACCAGCGCCGCCAGGCGCCCCTTGCGGGCCTTCTTCTTGCCCCCCTTCTTTCCCCTCGCCAAGTGAACCTCGCCTGATGCTTGGATGCGGATCGATCGTGGGGGGTCCGCGCGATGGACCTGCCCCGGCCCCTCAGGTTCTCAACTCCGGAGCGGCGATGCAACGCCCGAGCAGCGTCACGGCCGGGGAGTCACTCACCCTCCAGGCGCTCGAGCAGTGCGCGTGCCTCGGCGTCCCCCGGCAGGATCACCAGAGCTTCGGAGGCCAGGGCGCGGGCACGATCGAGCTTGCCCAGGGCCTCGTAGGCCCTCGCCAGGGGCAGATAGACATCGTTTCGACGGTGTCCGTCGCGGACGAGCTTCTCCAAGGGCTTGACGGCCTCGTCGTAGCGCCCGACGGAGACGAGGAAGCTGCCCAGCATGTGCTGGGCCATGTTGTTGCCCGGATTCACCCGCACGATCTCCTCGAGCTCTTGGATCGCCAGGTTGAGGTCTCCCGTGCTCCGGCCCCGAGTCACCGCGTCACTGACCGCCGCCACCTCGGCCATGCGACTCTGGGGGGCCGGCAGGGAGGTCTCCGCCAGGGGAGCAGGCAAGGTGGCTTCCAGGGAAGCCGCATCCGCATACCCCAGGGCGCGTAGGTCCACTCGCTCCCCGGCAGCGACCACATCCCGAGAGCCCCTCTCTAGGGGCCGCACCGTTCCCATGCCGGAGAGGGCCGCACGCGCCTCTTCCACACGGGGGTCGGAGGGAGCAAACAGGTCGTGACTCTGGGCGGGATCCCCCTCCAGGTCGTAGAGCTCGGGCCGACTGCTGTGCAGGTACTCATACCCCTCCCCGACCCAGCCGGTGAGCGGACTGAAACCGAAGTTCAAATAGCCGCAGTAGGATTCGAGGTAGACCCCCGCATGGCCCTCTCCCTCTCGGAGCAGACTGAGCCCATCGGTGCCACCCGCGCTGAGCCCCATACCGTCGAGCAGGGTCGGAGCGACGTCGATGACGCTTGCCAAACGTCCGTCGCGCACTCCCCGCCGCGCCTCAGCCGGTCCCCGCACGATCAGGGGCACGCGCATCGTCTCGCCATAGATCAAGACCGAATGGGTCACCTCGCCGTGGCGGCCGAGGGCCTCCCCGTGATCGGCGACGACGACGATCGTCATCTCGTCGTAGTCGCTCTCTCGACGTAGTCGATCCAGGAGGCGACCCACGGCCCGATCCACCCCGTGCACCTCACCGAGATAGGCCCCGCCCGCTAGGGCCAGGTCTTCGGGATCCGGCTCATAGGGAGCGTGGGCGTCGAAGTAGTGAGCCCAGAGAAAGAAGGGTTCGGAATCTGAGCGAGCGTCCAGCCAGGCCACCGCTGCGGCACTGATCTCTTCCCCGCTGCGTTCCAGATCCTCCCCCGTGGGGGCGTCGTAGAGCTCAAAGCCCTGGTCCAGCCCATAGGGGGCCGTCAGAACGACGGCCGCGATGAAAGCGGCGGTGCGCACGCCCGCCTCCCGGGCGCGTTCGGCCACGGTGACCGCCGCGCCGGGCAGGGGCAGACGCCCGTTGTCGCGCACATCGTGGCGTGGCGGATAGAGCCCGGTGAGGATGGAGGAGTGGGCCGGGAGGGTCATCGGCACCACCGTCCAGGCGTTGTCGAACACGACCGCCTCGCGCGCAAGGGCATTCAGATTCGGCGTCAAGCCCCGATCCTTGCCGTAGACGTCGAGTGCGCGCTGGTTGGTGGTATCCAGGGTGATCAGCACGGCCGAACGGGGTCGATGGCGACCTCCCCCGGAACAGGCGGTCAAGAGCCCGAGCAGAGCCCAGGAGCAGTGACGAAGAGAGCTAGCCATCCTGCTCCTCGATCAAGGCGACCAGAGAGACGGCGATCTCGGCCTTGGAGCGATCCTCGATGCGCAGCTCCTCTCCCTCACTCCCCAGGATGAGCACCGAGGAACGCTCGGCGTTCAGCGCGCGCGGATCGTTGAGCACGATCCAATCGGCATTCTTGCGGCGCAGCTTTTCGAGGGCGCGCCGCCGGCCATCTTCGGTCTCGAGGGCGAAGGCGATCACCCGCCGCTTCCCCTTGGCCTCGGCGACGGTCGCCAAGAGGTCGGGGTTGGTGACCAGCTCGAGCACGACCTCCCCCGCGCCCTGCTCCTTGAACTTCCACTTTCCGGCCAGCCGCTGGGCCGGGCGTAGATCGGCCACGGCGGCCGCCATGAAGAGGGCCGTGGCATCCTCGAACGCTCCCTCGAGGGCTTCGAGCATCTCCAGGGCGCTCACCACGTCGATGCGCTCCACGCCGGCGGGGGTCTCCAGATGAACCGGGCCGGCGATCAAGGTCACGCGGTACCCCGCTTCCCTGGCCGCAGCCGCGATGGCGAAGCCCATGCGTCCGCTCGATTCGTTGGAGAGAAAACGCACCGGGTCGAGGTACTCGCGGGTCGGACCGGCGGTGACCACCACATGGCCCCGCGGCGTTTCACTCCGGCCGGGCTTGGGGTGGCCGCCGGTCCTCACCCGACGAGCTCCTCGATGCGGGCCGCGATGGTTTCGGGCTCGACGAGCCGCCCCGGGCCGGACTCGCCACAGGCGACGTGACCGCTCGTCGGAGCGAGAAGCTCCCACCCGTCCCGAGCGAGTTGCTCGAGATTACGTGCCACGGCGGGGCTTGCGAGCATGACCGGGTTCATGGCCGGACAGAGGAGCCTCGGCAGGCTCGGTGGAACCGCCAGCAAGGTGGTCGAGGCCAGGTCCGGAGCCAGGCCCAGGGCCAACCGGCCGGCTAGATCCGCGGAGCAGGGCGCAACGACCACCAGCTCGGGGAAGCGAGCCAGATCGACATGGTCCATCGCCGAGCGGCGCTCTGAGCCGAACTCGTTCACCAGGGCCGGACCGCCACTCAAAGCCTCGAAAAGCTGCGGCGAGACGAGCTGCGCGGCGTGCGGCGTCAGAATGGTCGCCACCTCGTGTCCCGCCTGGGAGAGCTTGCTGGTCAGGTCACAGGCCTTGTAGATGGCGACTGAAGCGCCGGCAACGAGCAGAATGCGACTCATGCGGGCTCCTTCCCCAGCCCCGCCAGCTCCCGGATCTTGGCCACGGCCTCTTCCAAGACATCGTTGACGATGACGTAGTCGTACTTGTCCTTCTCCCGCAACTCATCCGCGGCCTTGGCCAAACGCCGTTCGAGCTGCTCGGGGCTCTCGGTCCCGCGTCCCTCCAAGCGGTGCCGCAACTCTTCGAGGCTGGGGGGTGCGATGAAGACGTAGATGCCCGGCACGTCGAGGGCTTTGAGCTGCAAGGCTCCTTGCACGTCGATCTCGACCAGGTAGATGCGGCCTTCGCGGATGGCCGTCTCCATGGGAGCCCGCAGGGTGCCGTACATGTTGCCGTGCACCTCGGCATGCTCGATGAAATCCCCCGCCTCGATGCGGCGCCGGAACTCCTCCTTGCTCAGGAAGTGGTAGTCCTTGCCGTCCACCTCCCCCGGCCGGGGCGGACGGGTGGTCGCCGAAACGGAGTAGACGACACGGGGATCCTCCCTCAGTCGATCGCAGATCGTGCTCTTTCCGCAGCCGGAGGGCCCGGAGATGAGCAGCATGCGCCCGCGCGAAGTCATTCGATGTTTTGCACCTGCTCGCGCAGACGCTCGATGCTGGTCTTGAGATCCACGACGGTGTGCGTCACCTTGGCGTCGTTGCACTTGGATCCGACGGTATTGGCCTCGCGGAAGAACTCCTGGGCCAGAAAATCCAACTTGCGACCGATCGTGCCCCCCTTTTCGAGGAGACCGGAGAGTGCTGCCAGGTGGGCATCGAGACGCGAAAGTTCCTCGGAAACATCGAGCCGATCCGCGAGCAGGGCCAGCTCACGGGCCAGGTCGGCCGAGGAGATCGCCGCCTCGTCAGCGAGCAGGTCGCGCACGCGCTTGCGCAGGGTCTCCTGGTGTCGGCGCACGACGGACGGCATGCGCTTGGCGATACGCCGCACCAGCCGGTCGATTTCGGCCGCGTGCTTCCCCAGGTCCGCGGCTAGGGCTGCCCCCTCCCGTTCGCGCATGGCGCAAAGCTCCGCCAGCGCAGCCCGTACCGCTTTCAGCACCAGCTTGTCGAAGCCGGCGTCCGCCTCGCCATCCTCGGCCGCGAGCACTCCGGGCAGAACCAAGAGGTCCGCCAAGACGATGCCTCCCTCCAACCCCAGCCGCGGCGCCAGGGCCCTCAAGCGTTGGGCGTAGGCCTCCAGCACCTCCTCGTCGATGCGTGCCGCGGCGGCGCCACCCTCGCGCACGACCTGGAGGCCGAGGGTCACCGCCCCCCGGGTGAGTCGCCGTCGCACCAGCGCGTCGATGTCGGCTTCGAGGTGGGCGGCTTCCGGGGGTAGCCGCAGCTTGGCCTGCAGGTGGCGGTGATTGACCGAACGGACTTCGACACGAACGAGCCGCCCGCCGGAGCGGGCTTCTCCCGACCCGAAGCCCGTCATGGAGCGCAGCAAGGGGGCTCCTATTCGTCGAGGGCGGTCGACTGGCTCGTCGTGCGGTTCAGAACGTGGATCGTCACCGCGCTCAGCCCGAAGATGATCGCGACGATCATCGTGAACTTGTGGATACCGGAAGCCTTGACGCCGAAGGTCTGCTGACCGGCCACACCGAGTGCATCGCCGAAGCCCCCACCCTGGCCTTCCTGGAGCAGGATGACGGTGACGAGCACCAGGGCGGAGAGGACGAAAACGATATAGAGAAGAGTCGTGAGCAGGGTCATGGCGCTTACCTCGCCGCGTCGATGATCGGGAGGAACAGTTCGGGTTTGAGCGAGGCGCCGCCGACGAGCGCGCCATCGATGTCCGGTTGGGCGAGCAACTCGGCCGCATTGTCCGGCTTGACGCTGCCGCCGTAGAGGATGCGCAGCGCCTGGGCGGCTTCATCGCCGATGATGCCTCCGAAGAGGCCACGGGCATAGGCGTGCACCGCCTGAGCCTGCTCGGGGGTCGCCGTACGGCCCGTACCGATGGCCCACACGGGCTCGTAGGCGATCGAGAAGGCCTCGGCATGCTCGGGACCGATCCCCTCGAGAGCGCTCGAGAGCTGCCCCGCGCAGACCGACTCGGTCGCACCGGACTCTCGCTGCTCGAGGGTCTCGCCGATGCAGAGCACGATCTTCAAGCCGCTCTCGAGGGCCCGCTCGATCTTGGCGCGCACCAGGGCGTCGGATTCGCCGTAGACGTGGCGGCGCTCGGAGTGGCCGATGAGCACGTGGGTGGCCCCCACATCCGCGATCATCGCGGCAGAGGTCTCTCCAGTGAAGGCTCCGCTCGCCTGGTCACAGCAGTTCTGAGCGCCGACCCGGACTCCCCCATCGCGGCAAACCGAGGCCACCTCCGCCAGGTAAACGAAGGGCGGGAACAAGCCCACTTCGACTCCCGGGGCGCCGGTACTGTCCTGGCCGGTACTGTCCTGGGCAGTACTGTGCTGGGCCACGGCGGCGGCCAGCTCGAGCGCCTGCCGGCGATCCAGGTTCATCTTCCAGTTCCCTGCGACGAAGGGGGTCCTCACGCTCTACTTGCTGGCTGGGGGTACTCGGGGCGGCGAATCGAGCCGCAGAGTATACCTCGATCGGGGAGGGGTAGGATGGCCGGCCGCCATGCTCGAACCCCTACTGCGCCTGCTCCCCCTGGACGATCTGCCCCGGACGGGCTGGATCCTCGCTGGAATCGGTCGTCCCGAGTCCATCGCCGGCCACATCCTGGGTGTGGCCCACCTGGCGCTCGCTCTCGGACCGCGGGTCACGCCCCCTCTGGATCAAGCGCGGCTCCTGGGGCTGGCCCTCGTCCACGACCTGCCCGAGGCTGCCAGCGGAGACCTGCCTCGCAAGGCGGCCCTGGCGCTCCCCCCCGGGGCCAAGGCCGCCATGGAGCGCCGCCTCGGCCTGGAGCTGGCGGGGCCCCTCGGCCTGGCCGAGTTGGTCGAGGAGTACCAGGCCGGCACGACCCGGGAGGCCCGCTTCGCCCACCTGTGCGACCGCCTGGCCCTGGGGGTGCGTTGGGTGGGCTATCGCCGCGCGGGAATGGGGGGACTGGAGAGCTTCGGCGAGGGGCTCGAACGGCTCGACTGCTCCGAGTTTCCCGCGGCCGAAGCGCTGCGACGGGAGATCCTCGCCGCGCTCTGATACCGTCCGGGGGTGCGCGTCACGACGCTGATCCCCCTCCTCGCCCTGGTGGCCATGGCCATCGTGCTCGCCCTGGCCTCCCGGGACGCGCCTCCCCTGGCGGCCGACTTCGGTCGTCCGCCACAGGAGCACGAGTTGCCCACCCCGGAACTGGATCTGGGTGAGGCCGAACTCGTGGGCACGGTCTATGGTGCGGATGGAAAGCCGGTCGAGGGAGCCTCCCTGTTCGTCGTCCAGAGAGGCCGCCCACTGTGGACCTTCACCGATCGGCATGGCGCCTTCGTCCTCGGCGGTCTGCGCGAGGGGCCGGTCGAGGTCTCGGTGCACGCCCCCGAGCAGATGGCGACGACGATCGCGACCCGGGTCGGCGTCGGTCCGGTCTCCCTGCGCCTGACCGAACCGATCCCCCAGGACTTCCACCTTCCCGATCCCGAGCCGAGCGACCTCACCGGCTGGATCGTGGCGGACGGACGCGACCTGGGCGGCTTTGAAGTGGCGCTCACCCCGACCCGGCCCGCCGACCTCCCCGGTAGCGGAATCCCACGCCGCACGATCTGCGACGGGGAGGGGCACTTCCAGTTCGACGCCCTCACACCGGGGGACTATCAGGTGATCCTGCTCCCGCCCTGGGCTCGGGGGGGAAGCTGGCCGGATCTGCTCGGCGGCTTGAACGGCCCCCCCATCCGCTTCAGCCATCCCCTCTCCGGCCCCCTGCAGATCCCCCTCGGCAGCGGCTCCGTCGCCGGTACCGCTTTCGACCAGGCCCACGGGGAGGTCCTCTCGGGAGCCCTGGTCGTAGCCCTGCCCCTCACGGGTTCAGGAGAAGCGCTCGCCTCCGGACGCTTCCCCCCCGTGCGTACCGACGCGGGCGGCGCCTATCGCCTCGATCCGTTGCCCGCGGGCCGCTATCGGGTCATCCTGACCGCGGGAGAGGAGGTGCGTGAGCGCGAGGTCGAGGTCCGGCCCCGCGAGACCACCGATCCGGGCTTCTGACCGGACCGGGTTCCGGCCGAGATCGGGCCTTCCCCCTTCCTGGTAGCCTACGTCGCTCCCCATGCAGCCCGTCTACCTCGACAACGCGGCCACCACGCCGATCGCCCCCGAGGTGCGTGCCGTCCTGGCCCCCTTCCTGGAGGCGGAGTTCGGCAACCCCTCCTCCCGTCACGCCCTGGGCGTGAGCGCCGCCCGGGCGATCGATCGGGCTCGCTCCCAGGTCGCGCGGGCCGTGGGCGCCGAGTCCGCCCACGTCTTGTTCACCTCGGGAGGCACCGAAGCCAACAACCTCGCCGTGCTCGGTGCCGCACGGGCCCGGCGCTCGCGCGGGGACGCAGTCGTCCTCGGCCCGAGCGAGCATCCCTCGGTCTGGGCGGCCGGTGAAGCCCTGCGCGAGGAGGGCTTTGCGGTTCGCACCCTGCGCCTCGACGCGAACGGAGATCTGGACCTGGAACACGCCCAAAGCCTGCTCGATGAGCGCGTGATCCTCGTGGCGCAGATGCTGGTCAACAACGAGTTCGGCACGGTCTACCCGGTGCGCAGCCTGGCGCGGCTCGTGCGCCGCGCCTCCCCCCAGGCCCACCTGCACGTCGACGCGGTCCAGGGTCTCGGCAAGGTCGAGCTCGACCTCACCGAGCTCGGTGCCGATTCCCTGGCGATCTCCGCTCACAAGATCCACGCTCCCAAGGGCAGCGGCGCCCTGGTCCTGGCGGGCGAGCGTCCTCTGCGTCCCTTGCAGTTCGGCGGTGGCCAACAGAGCGCCCTGCGCCCGGGGACCGAGAACGTCGTGGGGATCGTCGCATTCGGCGAAGCGGCGCGCCTGGCGGACGAGGAGTTGGAGGCGACCGGACGGGCCACCGCCGCTGCGCGGGAGGCCCTGCTCGCAGGACTGGAAGGCATCACAGGGGCACGGGCCGTCGAAGCGGGCAGTACCCAGATCAGCGCGGTCCAGGCCATCGAGCTGCCCGGAGCTCCGGCCGAGGTCTGGCAGCACCATCTGGAGGCGCGCGGAGTCATGACCAGTGTCGGCAGCGCCTGCCAATCCCACTCGGAACACGTCAGCCCCGCCCTGCTCGCCCTGGGCTTCGACCCCGAGCGGGCACGGCGCGTGATGCGTTTCTCCTTCTCACGCTACACCACACCAGAGGAGATCGCCGGCGCGCTCGAGGCACTGCTCGCGATCGCGCCCGAGTTGGAGGCCCTGCGGTGACGAGCGCGACGATTTCTCCCGAAGCCGTCCTCGTGCGCTACGCCGAGATCGCCCTCAAGAAGGGCAACCGGCCGGTCTTCGAGCGCGCCCTGGTCCAAAACCTCAAGGAGGCGGGCTCGACCCTGTCGCCCCTGCGGATCGAACGACGCTTCGGCCGCATGACCGTCATCCCCGAGCGTCGGGTCGCACAGGTCGCCCGGCGCCTGGCGGACGTCCCCGGGGTCAAGACCGTTTCTCCCGTCTACGGCGCGGAGAGCACCGACCCCGACGACATCGCGAGGGTGGCCAAGCTACTCGTCGAGGAGGCACTCGCGGATCATCCCGGTCCCTTCCCGGTCACCTTTCGCGTCCGCGCGCGGCGCTCCGAAAAGCGCTTCCCCATGACCTCGCGCGAGCTCGAGCACTTCCTGGGACCGCGGGTGCTCCCCGGCCCCGAACGCATCAAGGTCGACCTGAATCACGCCGAGCTCACCCTGGGAATCGAGGTGCGGACGGAACGCACCTGGCTCTACCTGAGGACCTATGCGGGACCTGGGGGGCTGCCCGTAGGGACCCTGGGACGCGGTCTGGTGCTGCTCTCGGGAGGCATCGACTCCCCCGTGGCCGCCTACCTGGCCATGAAACGCGGCTGCCGCGTGGGGTATGTCTCCTTCCACTCCTCTCCCTATATCGGCGAGGGGTTCGTCAAGAAGGTCTCCGACCTGGCCCACGCCCTCGGTCGCTACCAAGCCAGTGCCAAACTCTTCGTCGTGCCCTTTGCGGCGATCCAGACCGCCATCCGGGACCACGCGCCCGAGCCCTATCGCACCGTGCTCTACCGCCGCTTCATGCAGCGCATCGCCGATCGGCTGGCGGAGGAGCACCGCTACCAAGCCTTGATCACGGGTGAGGCCCTCGGTCAGGTCGCAAGCCAGACCTTGGAAAACATGGAGTGCATCGGGGCCGCGACGAGTCGCATGGTCCTGCGCCCCCTACTGACCTACGACAAGGAGGAGGTGGTCGACCTGGCTCGCCGCATCGGCACCTTCGAACTCTCCAACATTCCCGAGCCGGACTGTTGCACGGTTTTCCAGCCCGCTCGACCCATCATCAAGGGCACCCTCGAGGAATGCGCCGCCGCGGAGGCGAAGCTCGATGTCGACGCGCTCGTGGCGGAAGCCGTCCAGGGCTGCGAGGTACAATCGATCGTCTACGAGGGCTGATGAATCGCACCACTGCGCTGCTCCTGGCAATGGCGGCCCTCCTGGCCCATGCCCTTGCCGTGCATGTGGACCCCAGCGGGCGCCTCGGCCAACCCTTCGAGGAGGCACACGCTGCCTTCCGTCTGGCGCGCAACCTGGTTCGAGAAGGGGCGCTCGCATGGAACATCACACCGGCGGGCACCGAGGGGGGACTGGGGGCCCATGCCTCCCCCCTGCTGGTCCTGGTGGCCACCCTGGCGGAACGGCTCTACCTCCCCGTGAACCGCTTCGCGCAGCTCGCAGGGGTCTTGGCGGGCCTGCTCACCGTCTCGGCCTCGGCGCGCTTCGCCACCGACCGCAGCGCGGGGGTGATCCCCGCTCTCTTGCTGGTCTGCTCGGGAGTCTTCGCGGCAGCCACCGCCAGCGGCACCGAGTTTGCGCTGGCCGCCCTGGCCCTGACCGCGGCTTACGTCGCCCGGGAGCGGGGTCGCGCCCCCTCCCTGGCCGTGGCCCTGACCCTCCTCGTGCTGGTGCGGGTCGAGGGGCTCGTGCTCGCAGGGCTCCTGGGTCTCCTGACCCTCCTCCAGCGCCAGGGTCCTGCCAATCCGCGTGGCCCCCTGCCCCTCTCGTCTCTGCTACCGGCCGCCATCACCGGCGCAGTCCTGCTCTATCTGCCCGACGGGAACGGAGGCCACCTCTACGCCCACCGCCTGGGCACACTCTTCACCACGGGCCACCTCGAAGCGGGGGGCCGCTATCTGGCCGATTTCCTCTTCACGGCGGTCACGCCCTTCCTCTTGATCTTCCCCTTGGGAGCTCTCCTCTTGGGCCGATTGGGGGGGGAGGCCTGGCGTGCGCTGCTCCTTGCCGGAGCTTGGATCGCCCTGGTCACCCTGGAAGGCGGGGGAGGTCGCGGCACCTACCCCTTCACGATCGCCCTGATGCCGGCCCTGCCCCTGCTTGCCATCGCCATCCAATTCGGCGTCATCGCCGCTCTCGACAGCCGGCGCAGGGGACTGGAGCCCCTCTCTTGGGCCGCGCTCCTCCTGGTCGCACTCCTCTCGGCCCTTCCGAGCAAGGCCCTGAGCACCCTCGCGCGACATGAGGCGTGGATCGGTGCCTCCATCTCCGACCCCGGGCTGGGTCGCCACCACCTGCGCGGCCGTGCCGCCCTCCAAGAGGAGCAGCAGCGCACCGCGGAGCTGCGCGACCTGGGCCGTTTCCTGCGCGAGAACGTCGACCCGAGTCTCTCGCTGCTCAGCCCCTGGAGCGGAGCACTCGGTTACCTGGCCGACCGCCCCGTCTTGGACCTCAGCGGGTGCCGCACGGGCTACGGACTCGACCTCATCACCTCCCTCGAACGAGCACCCGATCTGATTCTGCCCTGGCACCGGGATGGGGAGAGCCTGGTTCTGCCGCGCGGAGGGCTGGCCCCCATCGATCCGATCTGGCAGTGGCACCCGGGAGAGGCCTCCCCCGAGGAACGCCGCAGGGTGCAGGCCATCCTCGATGCCTATGAGCTGGTCACCCTTCCCGTCCCAAGCGAGCGCGATCCTCGACGGATCGGAGGAGAGACGATGCGTCTGCTCCGCCGCCGGTCACTCGAGTGTGAACCGCGCCTCGTGCTGGAGCGTGACTCGGATGGGTCCGCCGTCGTCGTGCGCGCCCTGCCCCCGCTCGGATCGTCGAGCGGGCCACAGCTCGTGCACCTCGAACTCATCGCCCGGGACTCGCTCGGCGAACACTGGTCCGTCGATCCACGCGGCCACCTGCACTCCGGATCCGGCCCTCTAGCACGCTCTTCGATCGTCGTCGGACTGGAAGGGGATCGGGAGACCCAGCTCTTCCGCTTCACCCGGGTCGAGGCGCCGAACGGAGCGCCCCTGGTCGAGCTCCAAGCCACCCTCCTCAACCCCCGCCTGCGCCGACGCAACCCCCTCTCCGAAGCCTGCTCCAGTGTGCTCTTCGAACTCGAGTGAGCCCCCAGCACACTCGCGTTCGGGAATCCTGAAAGGGATGATGAGCTGCAACGGCGAGATTCACCCGATCCCGAATTCGCGGATCCGGCGATAGAGCGTGCTCTTCCCGACCCGCAGGAGGCGCGCTGCCTTCAGTCGGTCACCTCGGCAGGCGTAGAGCGCACGCACAATGGCCTGCTTCTGATAGAACTCGAAGCTGATCGGGTCCGAGGAGGTGATAGCCCAGGGTGGCCGGTGCCCGCCGCGCTCTGCCGCAGGCACTGGGCGATCTCCCGTCACGATACCCGCAGCAGCACACTCGCGGGCGACCTCCTCGAAGGCCTGCGGGAGGTGACCCCGAGTCACCGGCCCTCCTCCGGCACGGGAGGCCAGGATTCGCATCACACGTTCGAGTTCCTCGTAGTTCCCCGGCCAGGGGTACTGCCGCAGGAGGAGTCGCACATCTTCTTCAACGGCCGTGATGCCATGCATCTCTAGAGCCTCGTCGATGATCGACTCGAGTTCAGCGCCGCGGTTGCGCAGAGCGGGCACCTCGATCCTCCTGGACAACAGGATTTCGGCCAGATCCAAAGAGACGAGCCCGCGGGCCGCCAGCTCTCCCAGATCCGCGCTTGTGGTCGCTACCACGCGAGCGCGCAACGGCGGGGGAGTTCGCGATCCTCCAGCCGGCAGCATGCCGCTACGTAGGATCTCTGCGAGGCGTACTTGCAGTTCGGCGGGCAGGCAGTCGATCTCCTCCAGGAGCACGCTCCCCTCTCCGGCCAGCGCCAGCAAGCCCGGCCGGTGGATTCCGTCGAATCCCGAGCGATCACTTCCCAGCAATTCGCGCTCGAGTGTCTTGGCTTGCAGGCTACGACACTTGAGGCTGAAGAAGGGTCCGAAGTCGTCCCGGTGCACACTCTGGTAGTGAAGAATGCGAGCGAGGAGCGCACGACCGCTCCCCCGTTCCCCCACCAGCAAGACCGGCTCGCGACCTTGGGCGTGGGTCACGATGCTCTGCCGTAGCCGGGTGGCCACGGGGCCCCGCCCCCGGATGCGATCGAGCCCGAACGTCTCCCCAGCCTGCTGTAGCAGAGGATTCTGTACAGCAGCCCGTACAAGGACCGTGGCTCCTCCGACGCTCTCTTCTACACCACTCGTCTGCGCCAGGAAGATGCAGGTCCCGCCGCTGACGAGTGGATAACTCGAAGCCCAGCCAGCATGTTCGGCGCCGTCGCTCGTCGTGACCTCGAAGCGGTGATCGTGCAGTGGTGTCCAGAGGGAGGAGAATGCGAAGCGCCCCAGGTCCGCATCCGGCAAGATGCTGTCGAGGTGAGCCCCGGCGCAGTCCGCACCCAGGAAGATGCGGGCATCGCGACTCGCGCTACGCACCCGACCTTCGTCGTTGGCGATCAAGGCAGCGGTAGGGCAGGAGGTCAGGCGGGGCTCTGCCTCACTCCCTTGTTCCCCCGCGAGACGTTCGCTCATCCTTCGTTGCTGGGAGCGCAAGGTCGACTCCCGCTCCTTCAGGGTGGCGAGCCGACGAGCACTCGCCAGGGACGCCTCCACAATAGACTCGAGCAGATCCCCTTGAGAGGAAGTCACCACTGCATGCGCGCCGGCCTCCAGAGCTCTCTGAACAAGACCCTCATTCTCGTGCAAGAGCGAGTAGACGATCACGGGGACATAGATACTCGAGACCACCCCGAAACGCTCTGAACAGAGCGCACGACACGTATCGACCCCACTCGGCTCTTCTCCCGGTTGGGCTGCAATCAAGATGCAGTCGTAGCCGAGCCCCCCAATCCCTTCCCCCTCGCAGTCTTCGAGCTCCAGGTGCTGCGCAACGCTCACGTGATGACCCGCATCGGACAAGCGGCTTCGGACGATGCTTCGATCTGCGGAATCCGAAGCGATGATTAGCAAGTTTCCCACGCAGTTCTCTCCTTATACCAGTGGTGACTTGGCTTCATCTTGACCTACGATCCGAACCCCCTTCGGTTACAGCTTGGAAATCGCGGGGAAGGCGCACACGACACGGGACCTGCGGCTTACCGCAGATCCCTGGATCCGGGCTCGGCCGAATGCGAGCCGAGACACCGATCAAGCGGAAGATCCGTGAACCGGAATCCTGTATCCCTCACCAACGACCGTCTCGATCAGGGAGCCGTGTCGATTCTCGTCGAGCTTGCGACGCAACCGCGCAATCTGCACCTCGACGATCTTGGTTCCCGGGTCGAACTCGATATCCCAGACTCGTCGCAGCAATTCCCTGCGCGAGACCGTGCGGCCGCGAGCTTGAACGAGGGCACCCAGAACATCGAACTCCCTTGGGCTCAGTTCGATGCGTTCCTCGCCTCGCTCGACGATACGGCTGGCCAGATCGACGCGCAGGTCGCCCACGCTGAAGGTCGGCAGGGACTCGCGCCGCCGCATCACCGCTTCAATACGCGCGACGAGTTCTTCACCCGCAAAGGGCTTGATGATGTAATCGTCGGCGCCCATGCGCAGACCCCGCACCCGATCCTCGATGGAGTGGTGGGCGGTCAGGAAGATGGTCGGTTTCTCGTTCCCGGCCTCGCGCTGCTGGATGAGAAAATCCCACCCTGATTCCCGAGGCATGGTGATATCGAGCAGCATGAGATCGATCTCGCCCCGTTCCGCGTCCAGACGGTTGCGTGCCTCATCAGCTCCGGCAACCGCCACGCTCTCCATATCGTTCCGCTCGAGAACGCGCTGAATATAACGGCGAACGCCGGGATCATCATCGACTACTAGGATTCTCATAATGCCTGAATTCGAGGAAGCTTGACCTCGATGCCGAGCTCTGGAGGCGCCCCCCTAGGCCATCTAGGTGATGCCGAATTTCTTGAGTTTTCGGTAGAGGGTGCTCTTGCCCACATGCAGCAGGCGCGCGGCAGCGAGCTTGTCGCCTCCAGTGCAGTCGAGTGCCCGCAGAAGCACCTTCTTCTCGTAGACGTCGAAATCGATGGGGTCATCCTCGGTGATGCTCCAAGCCTTCTGCCCTTCATGCGAGACGAGGTGGGTCCCGGGAACAGGCGTGGGGCGCTCCGCGGGCGAGGGCGGCCCCTGGGAGGGGATGATCGCGACGGGAGAAATCTCGGTCGCAAGTTCACGCACCGGCTGGGTCAGATGGCTGATCTCGATCACTCCGTTGCGCGCCATTCCACAGGCGTGCTCCATGCAAGCCTCGAGCTCCGCCAGGTTGCCCGGCCAGGGATACTCCGCCAGTACCGCTTCTACCTGGGGGGAGAGGGATTCGACCCCATGAGCGCACCCGAAGCGCAGCAACATGGCCCGTGCCAAGCGGACGATGTCCTCCCGCCTCTCTCGCAAGGGCGGCACCCGGAGAACGCGCGCCCCCAGGCGCTGCGCCAGAGCCCCATGGAAGGCTCCCTTGGCGACGAGAGCTTCCAGCCCCTCCGAAGTCGATGCGATGATGCGACATTCGAGCCGCTCCTTGCGCCGGGCCCCCGGCGGAAGGAGGGTGCCCCGCTCCAAGACCTCTTCCAGGCGGGCCTGCAGCCTGGTGGGCAAGGCGGAAACCTGCGCCAGGTAGAGGGTGCCGTCCTGGCACAGAGCCAAGAGGCCCGGATGGGACTCGCCCTCCGAATCCCCCGCCTTGCCGAAGAGTTCCTGCTCGAGGGCTTCCTCGGAGAGGGCCGAGCAGTTCAGCTCGAGGAACGAACCGGTCCGCCGCCCGGAGTAGTGCAGGATGCGCGCCAGGAGCTCCTCGCCCGAACCCCGCTCGCCATGCAGGAGGACCGGCCCATTGAGGTCGGCCAGGCGGGCGATGTCGCTGCGCAGAGCCAGGGTGGCCGCGGAAGATCCGATGATCGCCCCGGGGACATAGGTCATCCGGGCGGCCTCGACCAGGGCCCCCACCTCCTGGCGCGGGACCATCCCATCCGCGGAGGAGTATCCGCCCGAGAAGTGGCAGCGTCCCAGGTCACAGAAGAGCACGACCCTGAGGGGCGAGGATTCCCCGGCGGTGGTGGGCAGAACCGATGCGATGAGTGAGCGGGGGCTACGGTCGCGACGCTCGGAGGTCTCGAAGCGGAAGCCTTGCCTGGGGGCGGTTCGGGCGTCGCGCACGAAGGCCTCGAGGCCGCAACCGGGAGCGATCTTGCCCAGACTCGTCCCCTGAATGCGGGGACCGAGCAGCTCGAAAGCCCCCCGGTCGCAGTCCCGCACGATCCCTTCCGAATCGACGAGCAGGACCCCGTCGGGATGACCCGCCGCCAGCTTGCGGTTGGCGCGGGCCACCGGGTCGGAGGCCGGTGCCGTGGCCTCCGCCAGGCGAGAATCGGCCTCGCAGAGCCGGTGGTTTTCCCGTTCGAGCAAGCGACACTGCTCCGCGAGCTCGTCACCCTGGGACTTGATCCGCAGGTGCACGTCGAGGATGCGGTCGAGGTGCGGAAGATGGGTCCGGTCGATGTACGCCTCGCAGCCCATGTCATACATGCGCTGGGCCTGCTCGAGGGTCGCCTGCTTGGAGGCGTAGACCAGGATGGGTACACGGTTCAACCCGGGAGTGGCCTTCAACCGCTTGCAGACATCCGCAGCGCTGATCCCGCTGCCGAGGTCCATCGAGAGCAGGATCAGGTCGGCACCGCTGGCGCGTGCCTCGACCAGACCCCGTGCCCCACCCTCGGCGACCAGAACCTCGTGCCCGAGATCCGCGAGTCGACTGCGCATGACCAGTCGCTCGCCTGGATCACCTTCGATCAGTAGGATGCGTGCCACGGATCCCTCCTCCTTCTGGGCCCGTCGGGGGGGTGCTCCGGGCATGTGCGCCGGCGCCTGTCCAGTTTCCCACCTCTGGTACAGTAGTGGATATCCCCAGCCCCCATGATCTTCTCTTCGGGGAAAAAGTCGACCGCGCGTTGCGTTCGATTCCCAAGAATGCGGACAGCTTGGGGGTCATCACCCACCTCAGGGGGTGCCTGGGAGCCACCCTCGCCCGGCGGGCGGCGCGCCTCCATGAATTGCGTCTTCGTTCTAACCAGAGGTTTCCAAAGGGTTTCCTGCCCTTCTTGACCCCCAAGGGACTCGAGCAGGCGACCTCCCACGTCGTCGCCGAGGCCCGGGCGAAGCGCCTGCGCGAGCTTCTTGGGCCTTCCCGAATCTGGGACGCCACCTGCGGAATCGGAGCGGATTCACTTGCCCTGGCTGAACGGGGTGACGTGGTGGCAACCGAACTCGACCCCGAGCAAGCTGCCTGCGCGGCAGCGAACCTGGCCCAGGCCGGCTCACCGGGAAGAGTCCTCCGCGCCGACGCGCTCCTGCCCCCCTTCGAGCCGAAGAGGATGGCGGCGGTCCTGCTCGACCCGGACCGACGCCCGCGGGGGAAGCGCGAGGGTGATCCCGAGCGTTGGAGCCCACCCCTATCGAGTTGTCTCTCCCTCGCCGAGCGGGTCGGTGCCGGCTGCCTCAAACTCCCACCCGCCTTCGAGCTTCCCGATCCGGGAAGAGGTGTCGCCCAGCGTTGGGTCTCCCTGGACGGAACCCTGCGGGAATACTCTCTTTGGACGGGTCGGCTGGCCCGCGACCGCTCCCCCCGCGCGGCGATCCTGCTCACCAGCGACGGGAAGAGGGAGGTCCTGGCCGGTGAGATCGAAGCGACCCGGCCCCTCCACCCCGATGCGGCCCGGCAGGTGCGCTGGCTCGGAGAGGTCGACCCAGCGGTCCTACGCTCCGGCCTCTTGGGGCTCGCGGCGCGCCTCTGCGGCCTCGACCCCCTGGCCCCGCGCAGCGCCTACCTGGGTGGGCTCGACCCCCCAACCCCACAGCCCTGGCTCAAGACCTGGCGGGTCCTGGGCACCTCGGCCCTGGACCGCAGGCGGCTGCGCAGACTGCAGAGGGAGCACGACATCGGACCCCTGACCGTCAAGAAGCGCGGACACCCCGACTCCGCCGAGACACTCGCCCGGCGCTTCGCCGGGCCGGGGAGACGCCCCGGCCTGCTCGCGGTGACCCGTCTGGAGCGGGGGCACCTGGCCCTGCTCCTGGAGGACTCCCGTCCCCCCGCCAGCCCACCCCCTGGAGACCGAGAGGGGCCGGATGGACCCTAACTACACATCAACTGCACCCCAAAGACCGCCAAATGCCCTCTCCAGGGCTGGTGGGCGATGAGGGATTCGAACCCCCGACTTTCTCGGTGTAAACGAGACACTCTAGCCACTGAGTTAATCGCCCGGCGTCGCTTGGGATCGAGACGTTATCTTGCCGAACTCTGGTTCGACAGGACACCTCTCGCCGGCCCCCAAGGGGCCATTCCCGACCCCCATCCTACTCCATCCCCATGCGCATTGCCGTCGTCGGCACCGGCTACGTCGGACTCGTCGCGGGTACCTGCTTCGCCGAGAGCGGGAACACCGTCACCTGTATCGATATCGACGCGGAGAAGATCCGCCGCCTCGAACAGGGCGAAGTCCCCATCTACGAGCCGGGTCTCGAGGAGCTCGTGCGTCGCAACGTACGCGACGATCGACTGCGCTTCACGACCTCCTACGCCGAGGGAATGAAGGACGCCCAGGTCGCCTTCATCGCGGTGGGTACCCCCCCGGGTGAAGACGGCTCCGCCGATGTGCGTTACGTCCTCGGCGCCGCCGAGGAGATCGCGCGCAACATGACCGGGTACACGGTCGTCGTGGACAAGTCGACCGTCCCGGTAGGCACGGCGGGCAAGGTGGCCGAGGTCATGGCTGCCCACACCGAGCACGAGTTCGACGTCGTCTCCAACCCCGAGTTCCTCAAGGAGGGGGCGGCGATCGACGACTTCCTCAAGCCCAACCGCATCGTCATCGGCGCCAACTCGAAGCGCGCGGCGCGCATCATGGGAGAGCTCTACGAGCCCTTCGTACGCACGGGCAACCCCATCCTGCACATGGATGTGGCCTCGGCTGAGCTGACCAAGTACGCAGCCAACGCCATGCTCGCGACGCGCATCTCCTTCATGAACGAGATCGCCAACCTGTGCGGGCTGGTCGGTGCGGACGTCGATGAGGTCCGTCGCGGGATCGGTTCGGACGAGCGCATCGGCTCCCGCTTCCTCTTCTCCGGCGTCGGCTATGGAGGCTCGTGCTTCCCCAAGGACGTCAAGGCGATCATTCGTACCGCCTCCGACCACGGCTACGACTTCAAGATCGTCAAGGCGGTCGAGGAGGTGAACGAGCGCCAGAAGAGCATCCAGTTCACCCAGATCCAGGAGGCCTTCGACGGGGAGGTCGCCGGAAAGCGCATCGCCATCTGGGGCCTGGCCTTCAAGCCCAACACGGATGACATGCGGGAGGCACCCGCCATCACCCTGATCGAGCGCCTGCTCGAGGCGGGGGCCCAGGTCGTCGCCCACGACCCCGAGGCGATCGAGATGTGCCGCAAGCACTACCTGGGCAGCCGCATCGAGTACGCCGAGAACCCGATGGCCGCGCTCCAGGGGGCCGATGCACTGGTCCTGGTCACCGAATGGAACGAGTTCCGCCGTCCGGACTTCGAGGCCATCCGCGCCGCCCTCAAGCAGCCTTTCATCTTCGACGGGCGCAACATCTGGCCGCGCGAGACGGTGGAAGAGTTGGGCTTCCGCTACTGGGGTATCGGGCGCTGACGCTGCTACAAGGACAAGGCGGCCCCCCCGACAGCGGGACTCCGTCGCCGGAGCCCGTCACCGAAGGGAACCGCCTTTTGATGTCGTGTAGCTTTCGAACGCTCCACCGATCGGCTTCATCGCACGCGCGATGACACCCTTGCCGAGCCGGCCTCACGTTCGGCCAGAGATCATGACCGACCAGAGGCGGTCTTGGGAAGGGCTTTTTTTGACTGCTCTTGCGCGGCGAGTCTCCGACGCACGGTCATCGACGCGAGTGCGGCGCGCACACGTTCGCCCGTCGGCGTACGTTCGGACCCCTCACGCATGCACTCACGTTCGCAGCGCGCAAGGATCTCGCGCGCCCTTTGCGACTCACCCTGTGCAAGGTACGAGCAGCCCAGGCGATCCCATGCACGCACGCGCATGCACGCATCACCGGCATCGAGCGCAAGCGCGAGCCATGCACGGCGCGCCTGCGCCTGCTCCCCCAGAAGCTCATGGGTGCGCGCACACCACCAACGGGCACGGTCTCGCATCGAATGTGTCGCTTTCGAGTCCAGCGCGAGCTCCGAGTAGCCGTGCAGCGCCTCTTCATGGGCTCCTTGACGCCGCAGGTGGTGCGCCAACTCGAGGCGTGCGCGCCCAGAGATCTCGCCCCAGGCGGGCTCCGCAAGCTGCCTCCAAAGCTGCGCGCCCCGCTCGTTTCCGGCGCTGGACCACCAGCGCGCCGCTTCGGCGAGCAGGTGTCCACGCTCACGGGGAGATAGCCCGGGCACCGCGGCCAGCTCCTCGCAGGCGCGAGCGAGCGCCATCCGGGCGGGATCGCGCCGCTGGGGATCTGTCGCCAGGAGCCGTCGCCTCGCCACACGACGCTGCCGGTCGAGACGCTCCAGGTCCCCATCCCGCTCCTTCGGGACAGGATGGTACGAGCCGCGAGTCCCAACCAGGAGGGCGAGCAGCAGGGCTGCCGCAGCGGCCCTGCGCCGAAGGCGGCTCATGCGGTCAGAGCCAGGTGTCGCGAGCGGCCGGCCCGCATCTCCTGCAGGATCAGACGACCCAGCCGCTTGCGCGCCCGAAAGAGACGCACCTTGACGAGATCGGGCGGAATGTCGAACTCCGCGGCGACCTCGCGTGTGTTCTCCGTGCCCCCGTAGTAGGCACAGAGCACGGCCCGGTCCCGCTCGATCAAGCGCATCAGGGCCGCCTGCAGGTAGCGCACCGCCTCATCCGCCGCGACCGGCTGCTCAGCGAGCACCAGGACCCCTTCGGGTTCTCCAGGGCCGCTCCACGGCCGGGGATCCTCGACCAGGGAGAGCCATTCGTCATCGCCTCCGGTGCGTGGTCCTCGCCCTTCCCGGCGCGCGTGATCGTGGAAGACGTTGGCTGCGATCTGGACCAGCCAAGCGGCCAACCGGCCCCGTTCACCCCCTCCCTTGCGATAGCGCGCAGCGCGCAAGAGCGTCTCCTGGGCCAGGTCCTCGGCTTCGTGTTCGTCGCGGCAGCGGCGGGAGAGAAAGCGCAGAACGGCGGGGCGCAGCTCCTCGAGACCGCGCCAACTGGTGTGAACAAGGGTGGGGGGCACTTCTGACTCCGAAAGGGGGGGAGGGAATGTGCGAGGACAGACAGGCTCCTCGCGGGTCCCGAGGAGACACGACGACCCACGGCGGGATGCACCTGTGGAGAAACGCGGCCCCCTCCACCCGCCGGGCACCGCCAGCCGAAGTGGGGAATCGCCGCGGTCCCCACCCGGGCAGCGGCCATCTCCGTCATCCGGCCGCACCCGCAACCCCCTGATAACGGCCGCGGCCGCCGTCCCCCCTGGGAACGGCGGCCGCGGTGGCTCGGGAGACCCTCAGGGTCCCCCCTATCGGGCGAGGCCCTATTTCTTCCGGCTGCGGAATCCGCGCGCCTCGCCGGCCCAGCGATTCTCGGGAAAGTCGCGCATGACCCGCGTGTAGAGCTTGGTCGCGGCCAGCTCCGCTTCATCTCCACCGATCAACTGGAAGCAGCGGCCTGCGAAGAAGAGCGCCTCGGGCACGTAGTTGATCTCGTGGCCGTAGAGCACGACCACCCGCATGAAGGCCTTGAGGGCCTCCTTGAGCAGCTCCGGATCCTTGGTCGGCTCACCCCGGCGGAAGAGACAGTGGCCCAACCCGGTATAGGCGGCCGCGAGGGTGCGATCGTCAGCCTTGGGATCGGAGACGATGCTGCGGAAGATCTTCTCGCCCTCGTCGAGCTTGCCCTCCCCGAGCAGGGAGATGCCGATCTCGGCCAGGGCCCGGTTGCGAACGACGGGGTTGCCGCTCCCCGCAAGGTCGGCCAGGTCCTGGAGCTTCTTGCGCAGGGAGGCGCCGGTCGCGTCACCGTAGAGCAGCTTGCCCAGCTCGACCTCGAGCTTCCAACGATCTCCCAGCCCGGCCGAGGCGACCACCTTCTCCAGGTCACCCAGCGCAGCCAAGGCCGAGGCCTTGTCCCCCGAGTCCGCGAGGGCGCGCGCCTTGATCGAAATCGCGTAGGGCAGGTAACGACTCTCGGGCTCCAGCTCGGCCATCTCATTGACCGTCTGCTTCACATCCTCGATGGACTGGAGCACCTCGTAGACCTCGGCCAGCCGGTAGTAGGCGTAGGCCCTCGACCAGGGGTACTTGCGGGGCCTCTTGGCCTTGACCCCAGCCAGGAAGTTGGTCAGGTCGACCTCGGCATCCTCGAAGAGGCCATCGCGCATGGAGGCATCGGCCTGGTCGACGAGCTGCGGCTTCGCGCTGTAGTCGATCGAAAGGATGGTGTCGGCGGGAACCTTGCCCTCCTTGCGGTCCTTGCGATAGGTGACCTCGGTCATCGTCTCGGACTGGATCGAAACGTCCGTGATCGACTTGCCGTCGGTCAGATGAATCTCGTCGGCCAGGGTCAGACCGGCGAGGGAGAGCAGGACGATGGGGGTCAGGGGAACTCGCATGGGGGGATCGGGTGCCGGAGGGGAGTTCTGGACGCTACCCCCCCTGGACGGGGCGGTAACCGGCGTCGGGGCGTCGCCGCGCAAGGGCGGAGCAAGATACGAGCCCCCCCTCGGACCGTCAACGCGAGCGCCGGGGCCGGGCTACGCGGCCCTCTCAGCCGACGACCATCGCCCGCTCCAGCCCCTGACGCACCTCCAGCCCAACCAGTTCCTCGACCAGGCTCAGGGCGAACTCCATGGCGGTTCCCGGGCCTTGACTGGTGATGACGCCGCCGCAGTGCAGGACGCGGGGGCTGTCCCGAACCGAGGCGCGTCCGAGCTCCGCCCGTACCGAAGGGTGAGAGGTCAGCTCGAGTCCCTCCTCGACCCCGGCCGCGGCCAGCACCATTGGCGCGGCGCAAATCGCCGCCAGGGGTCGACCCGCTGCGCGCTGGGCGCGCACGAGGGCAAGGACCCGCTCGTC
The DNA here is from genome assembly GCA_027083445.1 of Planctomycetota bacterium. Classification (GTDB taxonomy): domain Bacteria; phylum Planctomycetota; class UBA1135; order UBA1135; genus JALWOP01. Next base: position 63,644 of record JALWOP010000180.1, read on the forward strand.
GGCCATCATCGCCTCGGTCCCCCCCAGCCCGCCGGGGAGTACGACCAGGTCGAAGGTCTGCTCCCCCAGCGCCCCAAGATCGGTGTCGGGTTCGACGCGAATGCCCCGCGCCCCGGTTCGGACGCCCGGGGCGAGGCCGGCGACGATGACTTCGATGTCGGCGCGCCGCAGAACGTCGATCACGGTGACCGCCTCGATCTCTTCGAAGCCGTCCGCCAGGGGCATGAGCACGCGGGTCATGGTTCTCGGTGGGTCGCGGTTTTCGGGAGAGGCCCGCTTGGAAGGGGCCGTGGGGGTTCAGGGTACACTCGTGGCGTGAGTGGTGAGCGAGTCCTGGTCAGTGCCTGCCTGCTCGGCAAGCGTTGCCGCTACGACGGGGGAGAGTGCCGTTCCTCCGAGCTCGAGCGGCGCCTCGCCGAGGAGGGGCTCGTCCCTCAGCCCTTCTGTCCCGAGGAGGAGGGGGGCCTGGCCACTCCGCGCCCGCCCGCCTGGATCGAAGGGAAGGACGCGGCAGGGGTCCTTTCCGGACGCGGGCGCGTCGTGGACGAGAAGGGGCGCGATCTCAGCGCAGCCTTCCTCGCCGGAGCTCGCTCCGCGGTCGAGCGCTGCGCCGAAGGGGACATTCGGCGGGCATTCCTGAAGGAGGGTTCGCCCTCCTGCGGGGTTGCCTGGACCCATGTGGCGGCCTCCTCCAGCGAGGGAAAGAAGGTCGCGGGCATGGGGGTCACCGCCGCCGCCCTCGAAGAGGCCGGAGTGCGCTGCTTTGGAGTCTAGGAGGTTGGTGGCGGCGGCCTGCCCCGCCGCCACGCATCACGCCTGACTCCCTACGGGCCGGACCGGATCTAGCCCCGCGAAAAAACCGGGTCACACCACCCCGCCCGAAAACCCTCTGCCCCAGCCCGGCCGGCCCGGGGGAGGCCTCCTCAACCCCACCAGCGCCGGCCCCAGCGGGCCAGGTTCGCCAGGGGCCAGGCATAGGTCCAGTTGCCGGCCGGATCGGCGGCCACCTCGGCACGCAGGCCCGGGTCCAAGAGCTCATCGAGCAGGGCACTCGCACGAACATCCTCCATGGCGGACTCCATCCAACCCTGGAAGGGCAGGGGAAAGCTGGCCTTGGGGCGGCTGCGCACGTGATCGGGAAGCTCCCGAGCGAAGGCCTCGCGGAGGACGAGTTTGCCGGCGCCGCAGCTCTCGCCCCGGGCGGACGCCCGGCGTGCCGCTTCCAGATCGAACTTGCAGGCGATGGGAAGCGAATCGGCGAAGCGTGTCGTGGGCCAGTCCGCCAGGGGAACGCGCCCTTCGATTCCCGCCAACATGGTCGAGGTATCGAGCCGCTCCAGGAGGCCGGTCAGGTTCACCCGACGCAGGAAGCGCAGATGGACGTCGAGGGGCTGGGCGAGCGCTCCCGCCTCGGCCTGGCAACGGGCGAAGATCCGCTCGTAGGCATCGATGAGGAAGGCGTCCCCCTCGAGACTTCGCCAGACATCCTCCCGCAACAGACCCGGCTTGGCGGCGGGGGAGATCCAGGCTGCCGCCTCGAGCTGAAAGCGGGCCCCGGAGAGGAACTCCGGTCCGCTCTGGACATGGCCCGCGAGGGCGACCATCAACGGCTCGTAGCCCGCGAAGAGCTCGTCCGCCCCCTCCCCGGAGAGTGCCACGACCCTGCCGTGGCTACGCATCTCCTCGGCCGCTGCGAAGATCGCCACCTCGTTCGGCGTCGAGAGGGGCAGACCCAAGCGGGAGACCATCTCGCGCCAGCGTTCCTCGAAGCCCTCTCGGTCGAGACCGATCGTGTGATGGCGCGTCCCAAGGTGCTGGGCCACCCCGGCGGCGTGCAGAGGGTCTCCCTCCTCGAGGCTCCCCGCCCCCACGCACCAGGTCTCGAGCTCGCCCAGCTCTTCCACCGCGATCGAGCTGATGATGGTGCTGTCGAGTCCACCGGAGAGAAAACCGCACACGGGCAGATCGGAAACGAGGTGCTGCCGTGTGCGCTCGGTGACGAGGTCATGCAGACGGCGCGCCGTTTCCTCCGGCTCGACCGGCTCGCCCACGGGGGCCGACCGCCAAGGAAAGCGGCTCTCGTGGCGCAGGCTCTCCTGATCGACGATGAGCAGCTCCCCGGGGTCGAGGGCCCTCACCCCCTGGAAGAGGGTTCGGCCACAGAGAGTCGTGCGCAGGGTGGTCAGGTAGGTACTGACCAGCGCGAGGTCGGGCTCGGCCCCCAGGTGGGGATGGGCGAGGAGCGCTGGGGGAGCCGAGGCGAAGAGCCACTGCTCGCCCGCCCGCGCCCAGTAGAGGGGTTTGCGCCCCAGGGGATCGCGCGCGAGCACCAGGCGCCGCTCGCGGAGGTCGTAGGCCGCCAGGGCGAACATGCCCTGCAAACGTTCGATTCCCGGGGGCCCCCACTCCTCGAGAGCGGCCAGGACCGTCTCGGTGTCGCAGGAGGTGTGAAAGCGGTGGCCCCTGTCGCGCAGCTCCCTGCGTAGCTCCCGCTCCCCATACAACTCGCCGTTGTAGACGAGCACCCAACGTCCATCCCGCCGCGCCATCGGCTGGGCTCCCCTGGGACCCGGGTCGCGCACGGCGAGGCGTGCGTGCCCCAGGACTACGCTGCGCGAGCGAGCGAAGCGCATCCCGTCGGGACCGCGATAGCCGAGCTGGGCGGCCATCGATTCCAAATCCCTGCCTGGGAGATCGAGCTCCGCGTTCGCCCTAGCCATTGCACCGAGGATGCCGCACATACACCCCAGTTCGAGTGCGCGCGGGAGGGATCTTCAGCCCACTCCCGGTCTACTTTGCCCTCGAAACTGGAGGTGGAATCGGCCCTCGGCTCCGCTTTCCCGCCGCTGGGAAAGCCCTCAGGACGAGCGCGGCGCGCGGGCGACGATGACGATGTGGAAGCCGAGGAGCGAGAGGCCGGGAAGGGCGCAGAGCAGGCGGTCGATCCCCAGGAAAGCGCGCGTGATCCAAGCGTTGCCCGGAATGAAGCGCAGGATGCCCAGGTGATCGGGGAAGCCGGCGAAGACGTAGGCTAGGACGCCGTACTTCTTGACCTTCTCGACCTCGAAGCCCGCCCGGTGGCAGAGGTCGATGATGCCCTTGCGGGTGAAGCCCTGGTCTCCCTCGTCGAAGTGCTTGGAGCGCTTGTACATCAGGGCACGCGCCAGGCGAATCAGGGGGTTGTCGTTGCAGGGCTCGCTCATGATCAGGACGCCGCCGGAGCGCAGGGTGCGGCGACAGCCCTCGAGAAAGCCGACATGGTCGCGCATGTGGTGCAGGCTGCCCTTGCAGAAGACGACGTCGAACTTGCCTTCGCCGAAGGGCATGTGCTCGGCATCACCGCAGACGAGCTTGGCGCCGGGGATGTACTGCTCCGACACCCGCAGCATCTCGTGGGAGATGTCGAAACCCACCGAACCGGGGTGTTTGCGTTCGAGCTCCGCCAGGAAGAAGCCCGTCCCGCAGCCGATGTCGAGCAGCTCGCGCGCCCCAGCGGGCACGTGGGAGATCATCTCGGCGTGCCAATCCTCTTGGAAGAGGCGGCTGAACTCGAAGGAGTAGCGGTAGGCGTAGCGGGGAGCCAGCTCCCGGTGCAGCTCGATCTGAGCCTGGGCGTTGGAGCGCGCGGGAGCCGAGTCGGGGGAGGACATGGGGGGAGGAAGTCTATCCCACCAGGGCCTGGGCGATGGGCCGATCCGCCGCCGCCAGGTCCCAGGCATCCAGTTCGCCCGGCAGGACCCAGCGCGCGGCGTCGTGTTCCGCGAGGAGGCGCAGCTCCCCCTCGATCCAGGCCACCTCGTGGGCGATGAGTTCGAGGGAGAGGGCTTCGTAGTGGTGGACGACGGTGGCGACGTGGGCCCCCACCCGGCCGCGAATGCCGAGCTCCTCGAGAAGCTCCCGTTCGAGGCAGGCGGCGACGCTCTCCCCCGGCTCGATCTTGCCGCCGGGGAACTCCCACTTGCCGGCCAGGTAGTCGGGGCGGGTGCGGCGACAGAGCAGAACGCGCCCCTCCCGGCGCAGCACGGCTGCGGCGACGCGGATCACGGCAGCGGGTGGTTGGGATCGCCCGAAGGGTAGGTCATGCTGGAGAGGCTACATGGCTTCCTCCTTCTCCCGAAAGGCCTGCCCCCTGGCCCTCCTGGCGAGTCTCGTCCTGGCCCTGGCCTGGATCGACATCCTGCCGGGTGGCTGGACCCTGCGGGGCTGGCTCCTGCCCCACGCGGTACGCGCGGCCCGGGCCCAGGCCGAGCACTCCGAACGCCGACTGCTCGCCTTCGCGGCGGAGAACGCCGCCGCTCCCGAGGGTACGACGGTCTGGCTCGGCTCCTCGACGATCGAGCGTTTCCCCGTGCAGGAGCTCTTCCCCTCGCTGACCAGCCTCAACCGCGGTATCGGGGGCGAGTCCGCGCCCCAGCTCCTCGACCGCATCGAGCGCAGCCTGCCGGGGGCCAAGCCGGCGCGCTTGATCTTCTATGTGGGCAGCATCGATCTGCGCTACCGTCGGCGCTCCCCCGAGCGGATCGCCGCCCTGGCCCGCAGCGTGATCGAGGCGGCCCTGGAACCCTGGGAGGGGGAGCCGCCCCAGGTCATCGTGCTGGGCATCCTCCCCGATCAGGAGATGCTTCCCGCCGCGGTGGAGCGGCTGGAGCGCACCAACGCCGCCTTGGAGGAGCTCTGCCGAGCCCACGCCTGGCGCTTCGTCCCCACCGCCCGCTGCGTATCCGGCTCAGCTTCTACCACACACAGCTCCACCAGCTGCTCTTCTCTCCAACCACACAC
>JALWOP010000181.1 GCA_027083445.1 Planctomycetota bacterium
CGTTGATCAGAATCTGGACAGCAGAGCCGACCCCTTCAAGTCCGTGCTCGGTCAACAGTTCCAGCGCCATGGCGATCGTCGTAGTATTGGGTTCGTGGTGGGTCATCTCGTGCCTCGTGGGGTTCGTAGGTGATCAACACGAAACACCGAGATGGCCGGCCACGCCACCCGACTGCTCCGGAAGGGCTCCTCTCGCAAGCGAGAGCCCTTCCTCCGCTCGGTCAGTTAGCCAGCGATTGTACACCGCTACTGATACCCCCCGGTGATCTACTCGCTGGCGGCGCACCGCTCTGCACCGAATTCTTCGAAGAATAGGGCCAGAAAGTCCGCACTTCGACCTTCTCCGGCCCAGATGACCCGTCGTGTATCGTGACCCACGACGATGGTCAGATAGTGGTGGAAGCGACGGTAGCTGAACTCGTCGATGCCAATCCGCCGACGCGTGCCCAGGTCGTCATCTTCCCGGTGCCGGGGCAGAGGCAAGCCCTGGCAGGGGATTGTCTGATCGCCAACGCAGCCGATTGGGCGACAACTATCCTGACACTGGAGGGTAGATTCTTGCATATCCCGGTGCTCTACGTTACTTAGAGGACATGTTTGCCGCGAGGACTCAAGCGAAGAACGGGAAAGAAGCCTTCGCGACAGAGGCCACGGGAGAGCACGGCGCTGCCCCGCAGCACCATCCCGCAACACGCACGGTGAGGTCTGGCTGATGTCGCGCAGCTCTGGCGGTCGCATCGTGGTCGAGGTGGATCCCGAACTAGAGAAGTGGCTCTCCGCGGCACTGAGTCTCGATGGAACCCCGCTGAAGGACTGGTTCATCAAGGAGGTCGAGCACTACCTGGACTCGCACGCAGGCCTCGTCCACGACCAGGTCAAGAAGTGCCGCTCACCGGAGGAGAAGTAGTGTGAGTGAGCAAGGCCGAAGCGCTGGGTACAGGTGCCTTGACCTGTTCTCGGGAGCCGGAGGGCTCACTCTTGGCCTCGAAGCTGCCGGTTTCGAGAGCCTCGGCGCTATCGAGATCGATGAGGTTGCTGGCAGGACCTACGTTCGCAACTTCGGCGATCGGAGCATGTCCCGCTTCGGTCCAGAAGCAGGTGACATCCGAGAAATCGAGCCCTCGTTGTTGAGGGAGACCCTCACAGCGCTCGACATCAACGAGCTCGACCTGCTGGCGGCCGGGCCGCCGTGCCAGGGCTTCTCGCGCGTCGGCAGGGGAAAGCTCGATTCATTGGCGTCACGCGCCGGGGCGTTTCTCCGGGACGAAAGGAATGGTCTGTTCCGCGACGCTGTGCTCGTGGTGGGCGAGCTCCGGCCGCGCGTTTTCGTGTTCGAGAACGTCCCGGGCATGCTGCACCTTCGTGGTCGGAATGTGGTTGAGGCCGTCTGTGAGGCAGTCGCTGATCTCGGCTACGACGTCCGAGCTGCGCTGCTCAACAGCGCCTGGTATGGGGTGCCCCAGACGCGGGAGCGTGTCTTCGTGCTGGGCGTGAGGGACGACCTGGGCATCGAGCCGCGGTTTCCTAGACGCCGATTCCATGTTGCGCTCTCACGGGGTCACCTTTCGAACGCAGAACTGGATCCCGGCAACTGGAAGAATCCAGACTTCTTCGTCACCTGGGACCAGCTTCCCACTGCGCGCACCTTGAGGAAAGCAACTACCGTGCGGATGGCGCTCGGCGATCTGCCGAGGTTCACCGAACACCTCCGTGCCGCATCCAATGGACACCGCTACCGGGCACGTCGAGAGATATTCGAGCCGGTCTCTTACCGCAAGCCGCCCGACAACTGGTTCGCTAGCCTGATGCGCACGTGGGGCAGGGACTATGCGACAGAGAAGGTGACTGATCACTTCTGCCGTTGGACACCGCGCGACTTCGAGACCTTTCGTCGCATGAAGCCAGGAGATAGATACCCTCAGGCGATTCAGCACGCGAAAGCCAGGTATAGAGAGGCGGTCGCGCGTTGGAAGGAGACGGGAGGTCGTCGGCCCCGCAAGGCGGATTTCATTCCGCCGTACTCGATCGAGGGGTTCCCGGACAAGTGGCGGAAACTTATCCCCGACTTCCCGGCCTGGACAGTCACAGCCCACCTCGGGAAGGACACCTACTCACACATCCACCACGACTCTCGCCAGGCCCGAGCCATCACGATTCGAGAGGCCGCCCGTCTGCAGTCGTTGCCGGATGCCTTCTGCTTCGAAGGTAACATGGGGGATGCTTTCCGCCAAATTGGCAACGCGGTCCCTCCACTACTTGCACGCGCTATTGGCGAGGTTGCTCTTGAGATCCTGGAGGAAGCGGATGCTGCAGGCCAGCAACGGGCCCCGGATTGCGAGGAGGTGCAATGTCGGCACACAGTCGTGCACCGGTAGTGCCAGCGTCGTCAGTTGTCAACTGGCGCGACCGGCGTCCGGGCTGGCTGTCCAGCCATTCGTCGGCACCATCACGGCAGGAGCGCGATCTGGAAGAACTCGAGAACTCCCTGCGTCGCATCACCGCCGTGCTGGAGGACCTTCACGGCATGCCGCACCTCGGGAACTGGGCTGATCCCACTGTCGAGTTCGTGTACATCATACTCTCCCGCAAGACGGCCGAACGAGCCTTCCAGCCCTCGTTCGAGGTGCTTCGAGCTGTCGGAACTTGGTCGGAAGTCGCGGAGATGTCGGAAGCTGACTTGACCGCACGCATCTACGGATGTGGCTTGGAGCAGAAGAAGGCGGCGGCAGTTCTCGTTGGTCTTCGCACGATTGCGTTTCGTTTCGGCGTCCCTGATCTGTCGAAGGCCAAGGACTTGCCGGACGACGAGTTGTTCGCGTTGCTGGCCTCGTTGCAAGAAGTCGGTCCGAAGAGCTCACGTTGCGTGATGCTATGTTCCTTCGGTTGGTCTGTCTTCCCTGCGGATGCGCACGTCGGTCGCGTTCTCGCGAGGCTTGGCGTGTTGAATCGCGTAGGGATCGACCTCTGTCCGATGGGCCACAAGTTGAGGCAAAGGGTGCTTGAGCATGCGATCCCGCCCGACATCCGCTACTCGCTCCACGCCAACTTGGTGGCTCACGGGCGCGCTGTATGTCGGGCTTGCAGTCCCGCGTGCCACGCCTGCGCCCTCGTCGCCATGTGCGAACACGGTCGTGAAATCATGAGAGGCTCGGGACAGGCGGCTGTCGTCTTTGCGCGAGACGGGAAAGGCGCGTCCCGCGGCCGGACATCGATGGCCGACACATCACGCCCGAGTCGCCGAACGGGGCGGTTGAGATGAGCGACTCGATTGAACTCACCACGCTCGACCGTGACACGGCTGTTGCCAATCTCACACGGCGCCTGAGCGCATCGGACTTCCGCGCGATTCTTGACGCCATCAGGGGCCGGGGGCGGCGTCGCAAGACCGTGGAGTGGATCGTTGCGGAACTCGAACACCGTGGATCTCGCGGACGACTGCCGTCAAAGCTCCCAGGTGCACAGCTCCCGCCGTTCCTTGTTGACCTGCTTGGGCCCGAGCTCCTTTCCGTCCGCGAGGCCAGATATCGGCTCGCACGGTCGGCGACGCCAGACGAGCGTGATCGGCTCCACGAGTATCCCGCGCAGACGCGTGGACGGAGTGGGCGTAACAGCAGGGCCAGAGCCATATCCGAGCGCCGGTGGGAACCTGGCAAGTCCTGGCCGCGCTTTTTCGTGCAGATCCTCGGGTTTCCCGAGGTCTTTGCGGGAATCCCGGGCTCCCCCTCTGAAGCGGACACCATCGACGTCGAGCCGTTCCGCCCCCTGCCAGACCTTGAGGATTTTCAGCTTGAACTCAAGGATCAGTTGATAGAGACCTTGAGCTCACCGGCTGGATCGAATCGGGGCATCCTGACCTTACCAACGGGCGCGGGAAAGACGCGAACTGCGGTCGAGGCACTTCTCGAGTGGCGGCTCCGGTCGCCAGAACGTCCAGGCCTCCTGTGGATTGCACAGAGCGAGGAACTCTGCGAGCAGGCGGTACAGGCGTTCCGAGAGGTCTGGATCGACCAGGGTCACCGCGACAACGGCGTTCGAGAGTCCATGAGGATTCACCGTATCTGGGGAGCTGACAGGTCAATCCCGTCGTCGCCTCAGATAGTTGTTGGAAGCATCCAGAAGCTACACGCCATCGTGCGCGGCGAGGACAATGACGGCTTCGGTGAAAACCGCTGTGAGCGATTGCGAGGCATGTCGGCCGGTCTGGGCGCGGTCCTTGTCGACGAAGCCCACCGAACGCTCGCTCCGAGCTATGGGGAGGTGCTTGAGTTCTTGGGTATCAAGGTTGCACGTGGTGCCCATTCGTCCGTCCCACTCATAGGGCTTACGGCGACGCCGTACCGCAGCCTCGATGAGGAGACCCGCCGCTTGGCGCTGAGATTCCATGGCCGCCTGTTGAAGCCAGCGTCCCTTGGCGAACAGCCCGTGGCCCGGCTTCGCGAACGAGGTGTTCTCTCACGACCGGTGCACCAAGTCATGGAGCACAGCGGAGCGAGCTACTCGCTTGATGACGACGCCCATTATGCAGATTACTTCGAGCGGTTCAAGGACTTCCATCCCGATCTTCTCGCGCGCCTGGGTCAGGAGAGAGTTCGAAACCGCGCCATTCTGGAGACGCTCGAGAGTATTCCCGAGGAGTGGCCCACGCTCCTCTTCGGATGCTCGGTGGAGCACGCCAAAGCAATGGCAGTACTCCTGCGCCGACGTGATCGCTCCGCGGCCACAATAACAGGAGAGACCCGCGGAGCAACGCGTCGTTTCCTGATCGAGGAGTTTCGAGCAGGTCGAGTATCGGTCTTGTCAAACTACGGCGTTCTCACCACTGGCTTCGACGCACCAGCGGTCCGGGCGGTTGTCATTGCCCGTCCCACGGCCAGCCCTGTGCTCTACGAGCAGATGATCGGCCGCGGAATGCGCGGGCCTCGATTCGGCGGCACGGAGGAGTGCCTCGTGATCGACGTCGAAGACAACATCCAGTTTGGCGGACAGATGGCGTTTGCCCGCTACGTCGAGTACTGGGAAGGGTGATGAGCGGATTTCGATCCGTATCAGCCGCGGCGACGCACGCGCGGCGACCGGAGCAGCCGATCGACGGCTGCCCCGATCGCCTCTGACGTCGGCCCCTGAACCACAAGCGCCATCTCGTGCGCGGCAACGAGACCGTGGTGACTCAGATTCGCGGATCCGACAAGTGCGGTAGCTCGATCTACCACGACGATCTTCGCATGGAGACCGCCTGGCTCAGCGGTGTCGTCCGGAACGAAGTCGTATAGTTCGAAGCTCTGCGGGAACAAGTGGGCCAGCCGGACCAGGGTGGCCACTGCTCCTGGGCTCTGTGCGTCCAGATCGTTGACCACGAATCGGAACCGGACGCCGGTCGTGGCGCCCTTTTCGATCGCTTCCCATAGCCGGTAGGCGCCGTCGGTGATCGAATACGCCGTTACCAGTACCTCACGCTGAGCGCCCACGACCAACTCCACGAGGACGCGCTCTACCGATGGAACCCCGGCGCCGAGCCACGCCATTCCAGTGGCTGCCAGTGTTACCGCGTCGAGACGCGTCGCCACGCGCTTGACGGAGTCGCGAACGGCGGTGGCAAGCGCCCCATGTCCTCGGTCCTCCCCAATGCGCACGATGTGGTCGGCAAGCTCAGTGGCCCAACCTCCCGGGTCGTACCGCGAATCTCCGACAGCCCTGCGCGCATCGCGGAACGCCTCTAGCAGATGCGCAGCTAGATCCTCCGCTCGGCGCGTCACGGGAGATTCTCCATCAAGAGCAGACGATCCAGTCCGTGGTTGCGATGCTCACACGATGTTTCGGAAACGAGGAGGCACGAGTAGCAGGCCGCTCCCCGAGCTCCCACGGTCGGCGACTCAAAGCACAGGGGGTCGTTGGAGCACGTTTGAACGTCCCTGAGCGCGGCGTCGATGATTTGGCCCATCGACGGCACGAGGGAGATCAACCCTCCGAGCGTCCCATCTCCACCAGGCTGCACCGTAAACAGGAGGACACCACCATGGGCGTCCCCATGCTGGTCAATCGTCAGATAGACGCGCTCGCGGATTGCAGCGGACGAGTAGCCAGAGTCCACCGACAGCGTGGTGAGGAGGCGGTGCGAAAAAGTATGCCACCAGACATGGGCGGGGTGATCGATCTCGGTGCCATCCGGCTCGCCGTGCCTGGCACGCCAGACGTCATGCCTCGCGCCACTCAGGCCGAGGCCTGCGCCGTCAATGTCGATGAACACTCCTTCCCCGTAGAGTTCCACACCGGGGAACCAGGTCCGGGCGCCCCACGGGAATGAGACGGGGGTCACGATGCCAGAGTCGGGATCCACTCGCTGGTAGCCGCGTTGGACCAAGACCATCCGGAGCCGGCTCACGGGAGTGACACGGAACTGGAGGCGGCCAAATGGACCGCGAAAGCGCCTGACGTCCGCGAGCCGGACCTCGAACAGCGGGGGCGCCCCGGGCGTCACGGGGCGGACGGGAGGTGCTCCTTGCGTCGCGGCCCGGACGAGACGATCGAACTCCTCTTCACGGATCGGCTGGATCGCTCCGTCTTCCTGGTCGAGAAGCTGCTCGATAGCCGTGCGCAGTTCGTTCCACGGGATTCCCCGCAAGTATGCCACGGTCGTGGCAGGTAGTCCGGCGTGATCGAGCTCATCGCGGAAGTTCGCTTCATTCAGGATGCCGCGTCGACGGAGTACGCGCGCCGCCGACAGGATCGCTCGGTCCTTCAAGACCGTGTGCAATCGCGTCGGCATTTCCAGGATGGTGAGCGCGCTGGAGACAACAGTCAGGTGGAGGTTGGCGGCGCCGCGCTGTAGGATTCGCGCGGGTTCCGGGCACCCGCCTGGCCGCGCCTGCCCGAGTTCGACCTGCTTTCCTGTGCAGGTCCACGTTCTGGAGTACGCCTGTCCGAAGTTCTCGGAATTGCCGCAGTCAGGACACTCGATTGTCACGTGTCGGAGTGCACGCCCGCCACCGTGCCAGATGAAGTGATCCGGACGACACGCTCCTCCTGTCGGATGGACAATCCGGTTCCAGTTAACCTCGTCTAGGTGCCCCGCCCGACACGCCTGAACGAAGCGGATTGCCTGAGCACCGTCCCTCGACCGTGGGCCTGCAGGGCATCTGGGGCATCCACGCTGAACTGGGTACAGAATCTGCGCTGGCGGATGACGCATGCAGAGGGCCCAGAACGGGAATCGCTCCGTCGGATAGACCCAGTCCTCCTGCGGGAGCTCCAGCTCCGCGTTCGTGGGAACGCGTGCGATTCGCGCGCCTCCCAGCTCTGCACGTGACAGACGATCATCAACGATCTCGAAGTCCTGCGGGTCTCGGCGGATTTGCTGGAAGAGTTGGTCCATCGACTTGACCACGACTGGCCCGGTGCGGGTCTCTACGATCGCACCCGGGCCGTACGTGACGATGAACTGCGAGGGCCGGATTTCTTGGTGCGGCCGTGCCATTGCCCCTACAACCTCCAACCCCTCACGGTCACCGTGGACTCGACGTCACGAAGTGAGTTCGGAGCGTCTTCGTAGGCAACGCCCGTCCGCGCCACCTCGTGAGCGAGGTCGCCGAGCACCACGGGACGCTGGGGCGGGTTTACCAGTGTCGACTCGAAGTAAACCAAGCGCCCGGCAGTACGTGCTGCAAGCTGCTGCCAGCAATCGAGTTCGGAGGCCGCGTGAGTTTCAGCGTCTCCAATTGGCGGACGACGAAGGCCAGGTTGTCCCTGCGCACGTGCTTCCACGATCTCCGGCACAGCCTGTACGTCTGGGTCGGTTCTTGTACGCGCCATCAAGTGAGCGAGGCAGTAAATGTCCTTCTTGATGCGCTGTTGCACTCGCCACCGCCCGTGGACTGGTGCAGTTCCCGATGCTCCCTCAAGATCGAACGCCTGCCGTAGCAACGCGACAGCCACCGGGCCGAGCGCCCGGTCTCTTGCGCGCGGTGCGTACGGGTTGACCGTGATCGGTTCGACGAACCGGTAGAGGGAGGTGTGGTAGCTCGCAAAGAACTCGTAGTGGTTGAGGTCGCGCGGTCGAGATGCTCGGTAAAAGGTGGCGACAAGCCCTCCTTCACGTCTGCCGACACGCCCAGTCGCCTGGATGTAGGAGGAAGTCGTCTTCGGCTGCCCGAGAACGACCATGAGACCCAGGCGATCCACATCGACGCCAGTACCGAACATGGACGTGGCGACAACCACGTTGGGAGGGCTGGAAGCCCCACCCAGTGCCATCTTCAGGTGGTCCAGCAACGCCGGAAGGCTCATGGAGTCGGCGCGGCTCGACAGCTCGACGGGCTCGTTTTCCTCGGGGAACCGAGGTGTGGCGCTTATTGTGCTGAGCCTCTGCACGATGTCCTGCCGGGTGAGCGCAACGGCTCCGGCCAGTTCACGAATCGCGTTGAAGTACCCCACGAGGGTCCAGAACGTATCGAGATCGGCGGGTGGTGTGCCCGACGCCAGACGATCTGCCACATGCTGGAGCAACCTCGACCACATGCGAACTATCGGCGTCTGCGCGCCCCGTCCAGGCGCACAGACGCCAACGTAGAGCCTGCCTGGTGGCTGCGAGTCCAGCGGGTGAGGATCCTCAAACCGCGCGAAGAGGGAGTCGTGGACATCCAGCCCTGGAGGCGGGAACACGCGCAGTGAGCGCAGATACAACGATTGCACCTGTGTCTCCGCGTTCCGAACCGTGGCTGTTGACGCGATGTACTTGGCCCGCGTCCGCCCGCTTCCAGAGGACATGGAGGCGAGCACGTCGATCGCCGTCTCATAGATGCCCACCATACTGCCGAGCGGGCCCTCGATCAGGTGAAGCTCATCTTGCAGGACGAGATCCGGCGGACGAAAACGCGCAACCTGGACGTTGCGGCCGCTGATGGGATCTTCTCGGGGATCCGTGGGCGGTGCTGACGGACCAAGCGGGGCACACCAGCGTCGATAGAAGCCGAGATGCTCGTTGTGTCGCTCGACGTTTCCGAAGAGGGACGCGGCGCGCGGTTCGAAGGCCAGACGAGCGAACTTGTCAACGGTGGCAATCACCATTGACGGTGTGCGAGCGTAGATCTGTTCATCGACGGTCCACGCGGGCACGGGGCATCGTTCCATCACCCCAGATGAGTCGGCGAACGCAGGGAATGCTGGCCAGTCCCCGGATGGTGTCTGCTCGGTCCACTGGACTCCGGTGGCGAGCTCGCACCTCGGATTGGGGCAGAAGATCTCGAAGTCGATGGGCTTGGTGCGCCCGCGTCTCCATCTGGCCTCTCGTATGAAGTATCCTGGACGGCTGGGTCGCGCTGCAACCACCTCTGTGTCGGGCCCCATCAAGCGGCGCACATGATCCCGGATCCACCGGTCGATGGCCGCCGGTCGCGCCTCCTCCGAAACCTGCCCTGTGAGCGTCAGCGTGCAGTAGACGGGGTCGGTGTGAACCGTCACCACCCTACTGCGAACCCGGAAGGGTGGGGCCGACAACGCCGAAACCGTGGGTGGAGCTTCTGCCTGCGCGGCATCGACGAGCACCAGATGAAGCTCGAAGGACTCGCCGGGTTGGTAACCCTCCGGCGGCACAGCGAGGACACCGTTGCATGCAGGGCATCGCAGAACCTGAGCCGGCTCGCCATCAGCCTCTCCGTCTGCCCGTCCTTCGAGGATAGAGATGGCTCCGTGGACGGTCACGAGCTGACCACGGCGATTCTTGTATGTGAAGTCCTGCATGTTGTTTGGCGTGACGCCGCCCCCGACCCAGAGCCCGCCCGAGAATCGTGCGCATCCCCAGATCCAATCCCCCGTCTCCCCCGAGCTGGCAGGGCGCCATCCGGAATGGCCGGTACCCGACTCGATCCGCAAGCGTTCGCACGCCGTGATCAACGCCAGCGCACGTCGAAACTGCTGGATCGTGAGGAGGCGGAGCGTGTATCGGGAGAGAACGCCGACCCCGGCGCCCCCATCGGCGGCTCCTTGCCTGAACGCCGACAGCCGCCGGTAAGCGAGCGTGAAGGCCGCAAGCCCGAGATACGCTTCCGTCTTGCCGCCGCCAGTGGGGAACCACAGGAGATCGCAGATGTCCCTGTCGGGGCTCGTGGGCGACACGACTGCAGGGATGTTGAGCAACTGGAACGCGAGCTGGAACGGCCACCACGAGTTCACGCGTCCCTTTGTCCATCGTGATTGCAGGGCGATGGCACGGTTGGCGAAGCAGAACGCGAGCCGGACGTCGTCATCGCTCGTGAGCAGGTCGATCGCTGCGCGAATGCGAGTCAGGGCTTCCTGGGCTCGCCTCAGATGTCGGTTTGCCGCGGATTGCTGCGACGGTTCGAGTCCAGCCACTCCTGCCTGCTGAGTCTGGATCCAGAGATCGTAGCCGGTCGCGAGGGGCTCGAGCGCAGCCCGCAGGTCCTCGATCGCCCACGTCTCGCTCAAGATCTCGGGATCCAATTCAGGGCCAGCCATCGACGTTGGCCAGGTCTTCTCCGGTGCATTGACGGGGATGACTGGCACGTACTCGGTACGCACGTCTGGCGGTGAGAACCGAGTCCTCACTGCTGCCCCGAAAACGGCATCACCGTCAAGCCAGTGAAAGGGAATTGCGGCGGGCAACGGAAGTGAGGGGTGCGGTCGCTCAGGGTCTATCGACCTCCACAATGCGGAACACAGATGACCTCGGGCCAGGGACTGCTGGCCACGGTACAGCAGGCGAAGGGATTCCTCCTCGTCGTCCACACGAATGGAGCGCATCGCTTGCAGCGGAACGAGGGCGGTGCCCCCCTCACAGTTGATCCGGATCTGAGGTTGGAAGATGTGATGCTCGGTTCCCGGCCGATCCGGGCACGCGGTCTCGTTGACGAGGAAGACCGAGACGCGCCACTGCGCGCCGTCCCTTCGAGTTCGCACGTAGATTCGAACTCCAGTGTCGCCAGCAGGCGAGACCTGATGGTCTTGAGTGCAGTCGACATGGTCAAGGACTTCTCCATGCGGCTCACGGCGCCAGCCGCTGCTGCCGTCGCGCACGTATCGGGCCCACGTGCAGGCCAGGCTAACGACCGGGGAATCACCGGCCAGCGAAAGCGATATGCCGAGCGAAGCGGGTCTGCATCTCGGATCGAGAGATGGGGACGGGAGCCCTGCGAGGTCGATGTTGCCTGACTGGACGTTTTCGCCCGGATCCGCTTGGTCGTCGGTGGCTTGGTCGTCCTCTCCCAGCAGATCCCCATCGGCATCGAGTTCGACCGACGGTGTCCTGTGCGGAGTCAACACGCCGGTGATGTACTCATCAAGTGGGTCCTCAACTGCCGGGAGGGTCTCGTTGGCCCCGGCCCGCGGTCCCAAGACTTCCCTGGCCAACGCCGTCACCAATAGGTCGCGTTCAGCCATTGGTCTCCTCTGATTCCAACCAGGGCAGATCGAGCACGAACGCAGCCCCAGTGGCCCACGCTGCCACGAGGTCAGCGTCGCGTTCATCCGCCAACCGCAACGATCCACCGAGCTTCTTGGCCAGCTCGCTGGAAATGTACAGGCCGAGACCCTTTCCCCCGGCCTTCATCGTGAAGAACGGATCAAGCACGTGGGATGCTGCCTCGCCGTCGATGCCCGGACCCGAGTCGAGCACCAGAACCTTCCCTTCCTCCGGCTCGACCCGAATCGCGACTCGCCGTAGCGCATCCTCCTCAACACCGGCAACCCAAGAACAGGCGTTGTGCACGAGGTTGTCTAGGATCTGCAACAGCGGCGTCGGACGGAGCCGCGTCTGCCAGGAGTCTCCAACGACGCTGCAGTCGATGCTGTGCTTCGCTGCGAGGCCGCGGTTGAGTTCAATAGCGAGTTCGGCGGTCTCGCGGACATCGACCAGCCGCGCTCGCTCGGCGGGACGAGTGAACTCGTAGGGCGCGATCACCCGAAACTCACTCTGAAGCACTTCGAGCGCGGCCCCCAAGGTGGCTATGGGGGCTCCGATCTGCTCTAGGGAGCTGCGGATGCGACGGATCTCTCGAAGTGCATCCCAGGCCTGGGCAACGTGCCTCCCAAACTCATGCACGACCCTTTCGGCCGCGAGGCCTGTGCCGGCAAGCTGGAGGAGAACCTCAAGCCTGTGGTCGCGCTCTCGCATGGAATGCTCAGCACCGTCCAGATGGGCGATGAGCAGATCGACGGCGCGACGCTGGGTCACAATCTCTGGCTCGCGAGTGGGTCGTTCCCGGTCGAGCTCGGCAGCTTGTCGCGCATCCGACGCATCATCAGCAAGCGCTTCGCCGGGGAGGGACACAGCGACGTCATCGCTGGCGCTATCTTTCAAGGCCGTGGCGACTGCCCGCGCGCCACGAATACTTCCCCCTGCTGGCTGGGCCCTTTGCCGAGGCCTCTTCTCGGGGCGGTCCGCCTTCCAGTACTTCGTGAACTGGCGAATCGCTGCGCGCACCAGGGCCCGCAGATCGAGAAACGCGTCGTTCTCTATGAGGCCTTCGCGGTTTGTCTTGTCGCGAAGAAGCAGGTTTGCAGACTGGTTGAACTGCACGAGGCCGATCACTTGGTTGTTGCCGATACGTTCGGCCGGGGCTTGGATACGCTCTTGGTCGAGGAGAAGCCAGTCGTCGCCCGCTTCGCCGTAGGGCAAGACGCGTAGCCCGTCGCGAAAGAGCGAGACTCCGCATAGGGCATCCAGTTCGGGCCTAGAGACACCGCTGGCCTGCAAGTGGTCCTTGCTGCGGTCCCAGACGTAGAGGTTGATCCAGAAGGGCCCGCTCCTGGGCTTGTCTCCTTGCAGCTCATCCCTAGCTGACGCCGTGAGATCGACGGACGATTCCGCCTCTTCTCGGTGTCGAACCGCCGGATGCTTGCAGACGTACTCCATGTCGCACTTGCCGTGCTCGTCAATGAGCGCGCGGAACTCGTAATGCGCCTTCGGCAGCATGTCAGTGGGATCGACGTTCTCAAGCTCCGGGTACTCCGGACAGGAGAGGCGGACGCGGAACCGGGTATCTTCCTCTGCGAGAGGACTCTGGAGTCGGCGCAGCGTCCTGTGCACCTTGCGCAGGAGCTTAGGGCTCCATGGCGACCGTGGGCGCCGAACCACGATGCGCGTGCCCGTGCTCTCGCGTTCAAAGATCTCCGGATCGCGCTCGATGACGTTCACCGCCATGCCGTCAAGGAAGGCATCGCCCACGAACGCGTCCCAGTTCAACTGAAGGACAACCTCGGGGCCACCATGGGCCCGCGTTACCATCTCAAGGTCGCGACCGAGCTGGTGAACGGCGAAGCGGCCCACACCCTTCTCGCCAACTGGGATCCGCCCGAACGCCGTGCGTCGGTTCTCGTGCTTGTCCCGCTCCTTGTGGTCGACGGCGGGGCTCAACCACTTGTCGCGGATGTCGTCGACGGTCATGCCGACCCCGTTATCATGAACCGCGATGGTAGTGGATTCCGGGTCCTCAAGGCCCGTGAGCTCGACGGTCACCTCCGTCGCATCAGCGTCATACGAGTTCTTCACCAGCTCGATGAGCCCCACGGCGTGATCGCTGATGAGATGCTCCCCGAGGATCGAGACGAGCCGAGCACGGGGCCGGAAGCGAAACTCGTGGTTCTGTGGGGAAGTCACTGTGAATCCTCATCACATGGGCCGGCCGTTGCCTCTACTCGGCCAACCACTCGTGGAAGTACGTGCGGTGTGTGCGCAACTGGTCGCGAACTTTGAACATCAGTAGCTCGCCCCGCTGCGCCTTCGAGTAGACGGTCTTCGCTGCCAGCTTGAGTAGTTCTGCGATCTCCTTGATGGTCAGGACCTCGTCGTTCATTGCGTTCTCAGGGCCAGGTGCCGTGATCAAGCCACAACATCGTGCATCAACGAAGGGGACCATACTCCAGCCAGACGAATCGAACAACCTCGGATCTGGGGCACCGGTAACGAGAGGTTCTGCGTGCAGTGGCCTCCCTCGGGGTGGCACGGGCTCTACCTGTGGGGGCGCATCGAGGAGCTCTACGGCGATCCACGCCGGGGCCGACCGATGCTCTTCGCCGCGGCGGCGGCCCAGGCGGTCTGGGAAGCGCTCGAGTTCGAGCCCCCCAAAGAGGAGAGCGCCCGCCTCTCCGCCCTGGTCGAGCAGAGCGCCACCCGGGGGCCGCTCTGGCTGCCCGAGCTTTGAGGGGCTTCCAAGGGGCGCTCGAAACCCGCGGTGAAGGGTTTCGTCGGGGAGTGCCAGCAGAACCGTGTATCCCGGCGTGCCACACCCCGTTCCTGCATTCCCTCCTAGTTGGATGGCTACAGTCGCAGGACTGCGCTGGTGCAGGTACCGGGGGTGGCCTCGGAAAGGCCATCCACCCTCAGCGGCATCACGTTTCCGTGTCCCGGGTAGGGAGGAAAGAGGATATCTACGGGGGCGGTGCCCTGTATGCAGAACCTGACGAAGGATAGCTCACCAGACGCTCCTCCACCCGAGGCGGGAAACAGTGTCCCCAAGATCGGCGCTGGGGTGCCGCCTCGACTCAGGGTGATGTGCTCCCACCACTCCCTTGGAGCGGTTGATCGCTTGCCCGCCACTTCCACCGTGAGTTCTATCCACGCGGCACGGGCCACGGAGAGCGTTTGCTCCTGCCTTCCAGCATCGAGGACGATCTCCCGCGAAAAAGACCCCAGATATGGATCGTCCACCCAGATGATGAGGGAGCCGGGTACGGCGCGGACAGCCAATCCCTTCTCGGGAGCGGGAAGAGATGTCCACAGGACGGGCACCCGGGAAACACCTACGTGACCGGCATCGATGGCGGAAACTGACATGACCCTTGCGTCGACCTCCTCGTGCGTGGCTTCGTCGACGAAATGAATGCGCGCATCGGCAAAGGACGGAACCTGAACATCCAGGTCCAGGTCCGCACCTGGGTCTATCCAGAATGTGCTTTGGTAGCCAAGGGGTCGAACCTCCAATCTGTATCCACCAGGGTCCAAAGGAGAGATACTCCAATGCCAGCGGCGCTCCTGGCTCGGATCACTCTGCATCCTTTCGATCGGTATCGTCTTGACCTTCTCTCGACCTACGGAGTTACCGTCGGTGTTCACCTCCCGAACGACCCGCAGGGAGACCGACTTCTCTCTCGAACCCCACGTGCTGGTTCCATACCCCAGAGGAAGTTGGAGCGTTCCCGTCAGAGAACCAGATGGCTCTGGGGGGCCGACTCCTGCGCCCAGGGTGACTCGAGTAACGGTGTTGGCCTTTACCGTGGCACGGGCAATCGCTCGAGCGCCGGCTACATCGACTCCCTCGGAACCGATCAGGAGCAACAGTTCTCCCTCGGGAAGGCCCGGGATTTCGAAACGCCGGGATGGGACAGGAGCAATCCTGAGGAAGGTTTTCTCGCCCGTCCGGACCTGAAGGCTCATTCGTACCGGATCCTCCGGCAGCTCGACCGCAACATCTAGGGAGCCGCCGGGGACGAGGACGAGATCATGGCACGAGCTGACGCTCGTATCCCTCACGAACAGGGGGGTCCATGCGGACCCGGTGGTTCGCAGAAAGAAGGTCCGTTGGCGTGATCGGATTTCATCCTGGGCGATCAAGATCGGAGATCCGACGCTATCCCGAATGGAGAGGTCCGGGCGGTACAAGCCAGGCCGCGATAGCTGCCCCGGTCGCGAACAATCCATCACGTCGATCTGTGACGCCGGGACCCCGTCGGCGTTCTTCCGCACTTCGATGAGAAGGCCGTTGTAGGGCTCGACATAGACGATTCTTGCCTGGGAATCGTAACTACGAACAGCCAGTGGCCTGTTCCCGACTCGGACGGCGATCGGGTGAAAACCCTGCGCCTGCCCGCTCCCCAAGGAGACGAGGCCGGCGCGAATGGGGTAGGCCGTTGCCGCATTCCCAGGGTTCGACTCCCCTGGTCTACCAAACAGGGTTCCCTCTTGCACGGTCTCTTGGAGTCGGGGAGACCTGCGAAGAACGACTCGGAGCGTTCGTTCGGCAGTTGAGCGTTCCGAGGAGGGACTCGACGGGGGCTGAACCTGGGCCTCGGGCGGGGGAAAAGCGCCAGTGGCGGGCACTCTTGGTCTGGTCATGTGGTCAGACTCACCCCCGCGACTCACGGATGGCCCGACCGACTGAACCACCAGGATCAGGACGGAGAGGCCGAGCAGCGCCGCGCAGGCAAGCACAGTCCGAGAGGTCCTGGTCATCGTCCACTCCCAGTGCGAAGTCCCTTGCCGTCGGTGAGCCCCGCCCGTTGCATGCCGGGGATGGGGATGCTGCCGGCCGACGCAGTTAGTCCGGACATACGTCACATCCTGCGGTGAGGCTACCAGTGAAGTCCCAGCCGCCCCACCAGTCACCGTTGGGCTTGCGATAAACGAACGTGTCTACTTTGAAGGGTGGATCTATGGGCCGTATGTATTCCTCGCAGCCGGGCTGAGAAGCATCGCAGCCCGGGCATGACCACGTGGGGAACCACGTCTCGAGTATCCCTTGGACCATTACCCCTTGCGCCATGTTCTCCTCAGTGAGTGCGGCGTCTACCTCGGCCTGAGTCGCAAATGGATCCGCGTACGATTCGGACCCAGTCAGATCTACTGGAAACGCTTCCGATGCGCACACGGGGCCCATCGCGAGTGGAATGCAAAAGCGCATGAATCGAACTCCTGACAATCGGCGCAGGGCTGTGCTGCGTAGGGTATGCACTGGTTAGCGAGAAAGCACCCCTGGATGTCGCGGGGCTGTGATTTCCTGCTCTGCGGGACTCACACTCCGGGTAGCTGGCGATCGAGGAACATTCAGGCGCCTCCGACGACCACCAGGTAGAGCGCCCGCGTGGGGCGGCCTCATTCCCGCACGGTGGGGGCGTGGCTTCTCTGGGTGCGGCGGTAGGCGAGGTAGAGGCGCAGGACGCTCAGTGCGCCGGTGGGGCGGGCGCCCGCGCGCACGTTGGCGGCGGCGATGGCATAGGCCAGGGACCACTGGCGACAAAGGGTGATCCAGGCCCGCAGGAGCCCCTGGCGAGGATCGTAGATGTGTGTGCACTCCGAAGTGACGCCGTTGAGTTCGATCACCCGCAAGTGCTCCCCCCGGGTGAGGGCCTCGGCACTCGGCACGCGCAGGTCGTAGCGACCGAAGTAGAAGCCCTCAAACCCCCTCGAGAGATCGTCGATCTCCTCCAGCAACGCCTCGCTCGCGTAGCGCGAACCGTCGAGGAAGATCGCCCCGCGGGCATGGGTTCCTAGATCCACCAGTTCGACCGTCTCTCCCGCCGCGGGCACCCACTCGAGTCGGGATGCGTTGGTCTCCAAATAGACCCGCGCCTGGCAGACGGCGCGAGCATCGGAAAGGATCAACTCCTCCAAGGTGCGCCGACCATCCCCGCTCACCCGCGGGATCACCTTCTCGGTGATCGAGAGCAACCGTCCCCGATCCTCCCCGGGCATGCGGGCATAGAAGACTCCGAACTCGGGGCCGGGGATGAAGAGCTGCAAAAGGCTGTCGACCGAAAGCTGCTCGACCGCACGCTCCAACGCCTCCGCTTCGCGCAGGACGCGCACACCCGAGCCGCGCTGGCCCACGTCGGGCTTCAGGACCAGGGGCAGACCGTGGCGCTCCACGAAGGCCCGCGCCCGCTCCACCCGCTGCGCCTCCCCGGCCCGCAGCAAGAGGAACGGCGCCACGCGCGGATCCTGCGCCCCGAGCCCCTCCAGGATGGCGCTCTTCGACTCGCCGACAAAGCCCCCCGTCGGAATGGCCGGATCGGCCGCGGTGACCAGGGCGAGGCTGCGGTAACGCAAGGCCAGGGCCGCGATCCAGCCCACCACCGGGAGGTAGAAAAGCCAGGGGGGCCAAAACTCCCAGCGCCACAGCCGCTGGATCCTGCCCCAAAGCAGACGCCGACCACGCCAGGTGAACAGGGGCACGACGAGGCGCTTCAGAAGCACCAGCAGGACGAGGAGCAAGAGGATGCTCCAGGGCCCCATGCCCCCGAAACGCTCGAAGAGCGCCTCGGCCCGCGTTCCCAGCCAGGCGGCGAGTCCCACCAGCATCGGTGTCCACAGGAGTCCCGCCAGCATGAACCAGAGCGAAAAGGTGACCAGGCTCGTGCGCACCACCCCCGCCGCGACGTAGGTCGGCAGCCGCAGTCCCGGCATGAAGCGCGAGAGGAAGATCACCAGCGGTCCCCGGGACTCGAACCAGCGCCGGGCGCGCTCCACCCGCTCCTCGCTCACGATCCAACGGAGGGGGGCACGACCCAGGGCGGTGCGACCCAAGAGACGTCCCAGCAGATAGAGCCCCACGTCCCCAATGAAGATTCCGATGAAGCATGCCAGGCTGGCCCAGAGAAAGCCGATGCGCCCCTGACTGACGAGCAGGCCCGCCGAGAAGCAGGTCAAGTCCTCGCTGACCAGGGTCGCCGCGGCGAGCATGACCATCACCGCCGCGAGCACCATACCGGCGAAGGGGGGAGCGTCGGCCGGGTCGAAGGGGCGCTCGGCCAGGGCGAGGCGCTCGCCGCTCGCCTCCGCCCGGGTGGCCGCCCGGCCCGCCTCCACCCGCGCCACGAAGTCGAGCACCAGTCGCGCCAGGGGTTCGCTCCAGGTCCAGGGCATGAAGTGGCTCTTCCCCTCGACCATCACGAGCTCGGCCTGGGGGACGATGCGGGCGTGCTCCCGGGCGGCGGCGGGGGGGACGAGAAAATCCCTCTCGCCGTGGACGATCAGCATCGGACCCTGCCACCGCTCGAGGATCGGACGCAGCCGGCGCTGGTCGGTATCGAAGAAGCCGCGCACGTACCCGCGCAGGGCGTCCGCGCCGCCGAAGTGGGGCAGAAGCCAGCGGGCGAGCTGCCAGAGGGCGAGTTGGGCCCCATGTACCGCGTGGTTCAAGCGGTAGTCCCCGAACCACTCCAGCTCCTGGACCCCGATCGAGGAGAGCAGGACCAGGGAGGCGACGCGATTGGGATCGGCGGCCGCCATCTCCAGGGCGACCCCACCCCCGAGGCTGTAGCCGAGGATGTGTACCCGCTCGATGCCCTGGCCCTCGAGCCAGGCCAAGAGCTCATGGGCCTGGGCGCGGATCGAATAGTCGGGCAGGGCGGCAGCCGAGAGCCCGAAACCGGGCAGATCGGGGGCCAGTACCCGCGCTCCCTGGGAGAGCAGGGGCAGGAGGCGGTCGAAGTTGGAACCGGCGCCCGGGCTGCCGTGCAGGAGCAGGATGACCGGCGCCCCGCGGTCCCCCTGCTCCCGCCAGACCAGCCGCATGCGCTCGGAGGTGGGCTCGTCCCCGTCGAAGACGACCACCTCGGCCGAGGAGACATCGGGGGGAAGTGGCGCGGGGCCCCGCCTCCACCACACCAGGTAGGAGAGCACCAAGGCCGAGAGGTAGAGAGCCAGGAGCCGGCGTCGGGTCGGTCGCAGCATGGACGCTCTAGCAGCCCGCCCGAGAAGTGCTCCGGATGCCACGGCGATGGCATCCGGTGTGGTGTCGTGCCTGGAAGGGCAGGCGAAGAAGTGGATTCGGCGAGGCTTTCAGGTGCCGCACCACAGTGGAGGACGTCGTCATGGGCCGGATGACTTGTTGGCCGGGCTCCCGTCCAGCCGGCGTTGGTGGAGCAGCAAGGGGGCACGCGCCAAACGTTCATCTCGGTTGAACCATGGGTCGCAGGCCGAGCCCTCGCGCGCCGGAGCCCAGATCAGGGTGCACACCGCTTCGCCTCCAGGGGCTCCGGTTCCCCGGCGACCAGGGGGGTGAAGCGCCCCGCCACCGCGGCATGGGCCTCGAGGGCGAGCTGCTTGCGATCCTCCCCTGCCAGGGTCTTCTCTCCGAAGGTGACCGTTGCGTCGATGCGGGGCAGGGTCAGCAGGGCCAGGAAGTGGGGCGTGAAGTCCGCATCACCCCACCAGGCGACCGAGAGGTGGGCCGGCGGAGCACCCTCCGGCGTCCGGTAGCTGATCGCCCCATAGGAGACGGGCGTGCCCGTGCGGATCGGGACCTCGAAGATCGAAGGCTTGAAGCGCAGGACCTCGGCTCCCCGGGTCGAGGTGCCCTCGGGAAAGACGACGATGCCGCGCCCCTCGGCCAGGCTCGCTTCGATCTCGGGCAAGACGCGGGAGAGATCCCGGGCCCGCTGCCGGTCGATGTAGATCGTCCCCGCCCAGCGGGTGACGATTCCCAGCCCCGGCCAGCCGGCGACCTCGGCCTTGGAGAGAAAGCGCGTGCGCAGGCACGAGTAGAGAACCGGAATGTCGAGGTAGGAGAGGTGGTTGGTGACCAGAAAGAAGGGGGGCCTCGGGAGGGGTCCCTCGATTCGGACCCGCACCCCCAGGATCGGGAGCAGCATGCGCGCCCAGGCGTGTACCAAGCTGTCGATCCAGCGGCCCCTGCGGCGCGGCGAGAGACCCGGGAGCAGATTCGCGAGGGCGACCACCAGGGACATCGGCAGGCTGAGTGCGAGCACCAGCACGAGTCGCAGAGCCCCCCGCAGGCGCGCCGCGAGGGTGAGCGGAGCAGTGAAGCGACTCCCGGTCGGCGGGGAAACTCCCTCGCCGGCCGCTTCCCCGATGGGCGCCGACCAGGCGGTCTCTTGGGTCCGTGCCCCTCTCACCCTCGACTCCGCCGGCGCTTGCCGAAGGTCTCCAGGTGCTCGGGGCGAACCTCGAGGTAGGTCAGGTAATCGATCGTGCCGAACTGCCGGTCGATGGCGGGAGGGCCGAGGACGTAGGCCCCGTGGCGCAGGTAGATCGCGAAGAGGGTCGGGATCGAGACCTTGGGGCCCCTGCACGCGGTGGGCGGGCAGGCCAGCTCCGGCAGGGGCTCGACCCGCAGATGGGGATGGACCTGCCCCGCCTCCTCCAACTGCCGGTAGAGGCGCACCCCTTCGGCGGGATCCTGGCTCGTGAGGGAGCTGCAGCCGAAGAAACGGTCACGCCGATTGTGGTGGATGTACTCGGCCAGGCCCCGCCAGAGCAGGAACAGGACGCGCTTGCTACGGTGCTCGCGGGCGACACAGGCTCGACCCAGCTCGACCGAGCGCGAGAGTACCTCGTCGGGAAGGTTCTCCAGGCCGAACTCCCCGGCTGAGTAGAAGCCCGCGCCGGCCAGGGCGCTCTCGGCCACCTGCAGGCGATAGGTACCGACGCAGGTGCCGCTGCGCCGGTGCTCGACCATCAGGTGCTGGCACTGCTCGTCGAAGGCATCCTCGTCGCGGCCGGTCTGGTAGGACTCGGCCAGCCCCTCGTTCAGCTCCAGGTTGAAGACGGCAAAGCGCAGGGCCTGGACGGTCTCCAGGTCTCCGCGGGTGCGGGCGAAGCGCAGGCGATAGCCCGCCTGCTCCTCGACGAGGTCGGGGATCAGGGGCTG
>JALWOP010000182.1 GCA_027083445.1 Planctomycetota bacterium
AGCGTGCGATGCAGCTTCCGACAGGCTATGCCAGTGCTCTGTTCGTGGTCCTGGCGGGGATCGGCATCACCTTCCTATCCGGCAAGGAGCCAAAGCGGGGACGTCTGGTTCTCGTGCGCAGGGCGCTGGTGCTCTTGATCCTGGGCTACAACTTCCTGTTCTGGGCCTGGGAGCAGGACATCCTGCACTTCTACGGCTACTACTTCCTGTTTGCGATTCCGCTGCTCGGGGTGCGCTCCCGCCTGCTCCTCCTTGTGGCGGCTCTCGTGCTTCTCCCCACCCCGATGCTGTTGCAGGCCGGCTTCGATTTCGATCGCGGCTGGGTGCTCGATCGGCTCGAGTATGTCGACATGTGGACCGCACGTGGACACCTGCGCCACCTGTTCATCAACGGTTTCTTTCCCCTCGCCCCCTGGATGGCCTTCGTCTTGTGGGGGATGTGGCTGGGTCGTCGCCTGAGCCACGAGCGGGACTATGCGCGGCGCATCGCACCGCGTGCCCTGGCCCTCTTTCTCCTGGCGCAGCTAGTCTCACGCGCTCTGACCGCGAGGCTGGGGCCGCTCTTCGGCGCCGAGTCGATGCCTCCGCTGCCGCTGTACGTCATCTCCGCCGCGGCCCTGGCGACAGCCGTCATTGGGCTGGGAGAGTGGATCACGGAACGATTCCCCAGCGTCGCTCTCGTGCGGGCCCTCGTGCATACAGGGCAGCTCGCGCTCAGCATCTACCTTCTGCACGTCATCGTGGGTATCGGTCCCTTTGACGTATGGTTTCAGCTCGGGTGCCTCTCGCGTTCCCAAGTCTTCGCCTGGTGGGCGATCTTTTGCTACCTGGCGGTCTTGGGTGCGCATCTGTGGCGTCTGCGCTTCGCCCAGGGTCCCTTCGAGGCGCTCTACCGCGCCATTGGTGGCTCGGTGGAGGAGAGGTGATCGGGATGAAGCTGGATCTCGAAGGATTGCCCATCGCGGGAGTTTCCAGGGGCGGACTCGAGACCTGTCTCGAGGTCAAGCGTTGGAGTCTGGCCTTTGATCTGGGGCGCTGCCAGCGCTCGACGGTCGGCTGCGCTCGGATCCTGTTCACCCACACCCATATGGATCACATGGGCGCCGTCGCCTTGCACCTGGCCCGGCGTGCGCTCCTCGGGCTGGATCCGCCGACCTACATCGTCCCGGCAGTCAACCGGGCCGCCTTCGAGGCTCTTCTGGAGGCCTGGCGAGAGCTCGACGGCTCGGACCTCCCCTGTCGCGTGCTGTCGGTCGATGCCGGAGAGTCCCTGCCCCTGGGAAAGGGGCTCGTGGCTCGCGTCTTCGCAAGCGATCACCGCGCCCCCTGTCTGGGCTACCACATCTTCTCGCAGCGCGAGAAGCTCGATCCCCGCTATCACGAAGCATCCTCCGAAGAGCTGGCGCGGCTGCGCCGCTCGGGCCAGGTGATCACCCATCGAGTGCGGACGAGCGAGCTCGCCTTCTGTGGTGACACTCGCTTCGATGTCATCAAGACCGAGCGACATCTCAGGCAGGCTCGCCGCTTGATCCTGGAGTGCACCTTCCTCGATGAGCGCGTCTCGGTCGAGAGGGCACGTGAGATGGGCCACGTCCACCTGGACGAAATCGCTGCCCATGCGGAACTATTCCGGGAGGTCGGCGCGCTGCTCCTGACCCACGTCTCTGCCCGATACGGGCCCGCCGAGGCGCGGGAACTGGTCCACCGCAAGCTACCCCCCTGGCTGGCGCAGAGGACGCAGGTCTTCCTCCCGGATTGACCCCGATATGGCGAGACCTCTTCGCGGAACGCTCCATTCGCGTTCAAACGTCTTTCTGCCAGGAGGGCCGCTGCGGGGGCTGGAAGCGCTCGAGGGCATCCAGCAGTCCCGCGGCATCGGTTCCCGCGATCAGCATCTGCCGGTGTTCCGCGCGCAGGAAGCCCTCGTCACGGCAGCGGTCGAGATGGGTCAGGAGGCCGTCGTAGTATCCCTCGACGTTGTAGAGGCCCACGGGCAAGTCGTGGATTCCAAGCTGCAACCAGGAGAGAGCCTCGAAGAGTTCGTCGTGGGAGCCAAAACCGCCCGGGAGGGTGATCAGGCCGTCCGAAAGGGCGAGCATGCGCGCCTTGCGCTCGTGCAGGCCGTCGACGATCTCCAATCGGCTGAGTCCTTGGTGGGCGAGTTCCAGTGCGACGAGACCGCGGGGGATGACTCCGACCACCTCACCGCCACCGGCGAGGACCGTGTCGGCGACCAGACCCATCAAGCCGCAGTGGGCGCCACCGTAGACCAGGCCGAGGCCGCGGGCCAGGAGGGCTTCACCGAGCTCCCGGGCGGCCCGAGCATGGACCTCGCGCACACCGAGCTTCGAGCCGCAGTAGACGCAGATGCGCTTCATCGTTGCTTGCTCTTGGCGATCTCTTCCTCCAGCTTGACGCGGAAGGCCTGGGCTGCGGGGTCACCGGGGCAGATGGCTTCATAGCGATCGAGCTCGCGTTTGCAGGCCTGGAGGTCACCCTGCATGAGGTAGGCCAGGGAGAGGTGGCGGCGGATACTGGGGCGCTCCAGCCCGGCGGCTACGACGGCTTCGAGCACCTCGATGGCCTCAGCGGGTCGCTTGGCGCGTGTCAAGAGATCTCCCAACTCGTCGGCAGCGAAGGAGTTGGCTGGGTTGGCCTTCCAAACCGCCTGCAATTCCCTGATGGCTCCCTCCAGGTCGCCCTGATCGACCCGGGCCAAGGCGGCCCAGATGCGCTCGTGTTCGGGAAGGCTTTGCTGCGGATCCGGAAGGTCGAGCTCGGCCATGGGCGGCGGGAACTCGTGCTGCTCGCCCGCTCCGCCCGCATAGCCGAAGGCGGAGAGATCCGGGACGATGCGAGACTCCTCGGAACCGCGGGGTAGGGCTCCGCTACCGTCGATGCGCTCGAGCTGTGCGCGGGCCCCTTCGACCCAGTCGTCCTCGGGGCCCGGGATGCGCAGGAGTCCATCGGCGGTTTGTACGCGGGGGACGGGACCGTGCACATACAACCCGCGGGCGCAGGCCCAGCCGGAGAGGGGGGCCCAACCGTAGTTGAGGTAGCCGTCGTAGTCCTCGACGAACACTCCGCTGCGGCTCGGGGGAGAGGCCAGATCTCGACCGTCGATCGAAGGGGGGATGGCAAGGCCCATAGCCGCCAGCAGGGTCGGGTAGACGTCGATGACGCTGACCAGGCCCCCCCTTCGGGTGCCGGCCGAGCGATTGCCGGGAAAGCGCACGATCAGAGGAACATGCAGGGTCGCATCGTGTAGCAGCAGTCCGTGCGTCTTTTCTCCGTTGGCGCCCCGCGCTTCGCCATGGTCACCGACGGCGACGATGGTTGTCTCGTCATAGTCGGGTTCCTGCGCCAGGCGCGCGAGCAGTCTCCCGATGCCGTTGTCCATGGCGGCCACCTCCCCCAGGTAAGGGTGATCGGGAGCCAGGCGTGCGAAGCGGGGGGCGGGGACGTACGGCGCGTGTGGATCGAAGTAGTGCACCCACAGGAAGTAGGGGCGCTGGGCATCGCGCCTATCGAGCCAGGCGATCGCCAAGTCGGTGACGGCCTTGGCCCGGCGGTCGGCGATGGCCCCGGTCGCGCGTTCGCTCGCCGGGGGCTCATCGTAGGTATCGAAGCCCTGGGCCAGTCCGAAGGAGCGCGTCAGGACGCCCGCGGAGACGAAGGCGGCGGTCTGATAGCCACTCTCCCGGGCGATCTCAGCCAGTGTTCGGGCGCTTTCCGGAAGGGGCAGATAGCCGTTGTCGCGCACGGTGTGCCGGATCGGGTAGAGCCCGGTCAGCATCGAGGAGTGCGCGGGGAGAGTCAGGGGCGCGACGGTACGGGCGAGGTCGAAGGTCACGCCCTTTGATGCGAGGGCGCTCAGTGCGGGGGTGAGGCGGGGGTCGGCGCCATAGACCGAGATCGCGCCCGCCGAAGTCGTGTCCATGCTGATGAGCACGCCCGGCCGGAGTCGGACGGGCTGCTTGCTCTGGGGAGCGCATGCACCGAGCAACAGGCCCAGCACGCACCAGCGTAGATCAGGAATTCGCATTCTCCTCACCGGGGTAGGGTAGCTCGCGCAGCTTGCGCCGCAGGGTCTTCATCACCGCGGACTTGGGCAGTTCTTTCAAGAAGACGATTTCTCGTGGCACCTTGTAGGCCGCCAGGTGCTCGCGAGCGAAGTCGATCAGTTCCTGCGCCGTAGCTGTCGCGCCCTCGCGCAGGACGACGAACGAGCGCACGGTCTCGCCGCGGGTGGGGTGGGGGACTCCGATCGTCGCCGCTTCGAGGACGGCAGGGTGTTCGACCAGGACCGCGTCGACCTCGTCGGGATAGACCTTGAATCCCGAGCAGTTGATCATGTCCTTCTTGCGCCCGACGATGCGGAAGTAGCCGTCGGGGGACATCAGCGCCAGGTCCCCCGTGGCCAGCCAGCCCCCTTCGAGTAGGGCCTGAGCACTCTCCTCGGGGCGATTCCAATAGCCGCGCATGACCTGCGGGCCCCGGATTTGGAGCTCTCCCTCCTCACCGGGAGGGAGTTCGCTCGTCTCCCCACCTTCCTCCACGGAGACGATGCGAGCATCGGTCGAGGGCAGGGGCAGGCCGATCCATCCGGCGCGACGCTCCCCGTTGAGTGGGTTGCAGTGGGTGACCGGCGAGGTCTCCGAAAGACCGAAACCCTCGACGATCGTGGCCCCGGTGAGTTCCTCGAAGCGCCGCATGACCTCCAGCGGAATGGGGGCGGATCCGCTGATGCAGGCCCGCAGGCTGGAGATGTCGACCGCTTGGATGCGGGGGTGGTGGTTCAAGGCATTGTAGAGGGCCGGAACTCCTGGGAAGAGGGTGACGCGCTCCCCCTCGATTGCATCCAAGATGGCTGTGGTATCCCGCGGGTCTGGGATCAAGACCATGGTCATCGCTCGCCGGACGGCCCAGTTCATCGAGACGGTCATGCCGAAGCAGTGGAACAGGGGCAGACAGGCCAGCATGACCTCGCTTCCATCCCGGCAGTCTGGGAACCAGGAATCGATCTGTTGCACGTTGGCCGAGATATTGCGGTGGGTCAGCACGGCACCCTTGGAGCGACCCGTGGTTCCACCGGTGTACTGCAAGACCGCGACTGCATCGAAATCGAGCTCTTGCGCCGGGATTGCCGGCGTGTGCCGAATCAAGTCTCGGAAGCGATGCACGTGCTCTCCACCTTGCACCGCCGCCCACAGGGGAGGCTTGTGGCGCCGCAGCACCAGGGGGGCCAGCCAGCGTTTGGGCCAACTCAAGTATTCGGGGATCGAGGCGATGACGTACTCACGCACGGGAAGCCTCTCCCGCTCGGCCTTCAGGACGCGCTCGAAGAGAAAATCCGCCGTCACGGCGATCGTGCAGCCCGCATCGGACCACTGATGCTCGATCTCTTCTGCGGTGTAGATCGGATTGGTCAGGACCACCTCGCCTCCCGCGCTTAGGACGGCGTAGTAGGCGATCACGGTCTGCGGGAGGTTCGGTAAGTGGATCGCGACGCGTGTGCCCCCACCTACGCCCAGACGCGCGAAAGCGGCAGCCAGGCGGGAGACCTCCTCCTGGAGCCGGCCATAGGTGATCCGCGTGCCCTGGAAGACGATCGCGGTGCGATCGGGAAAGTCCCTCGCAGCTCGCGCGAGCCAGGCGGTAACCCGCAACGGTTCGATCTCGAGTTCACGGGGGACACCTTCGTCGTAGTGATCGAGCCAGGGCCGCGTGTGAGTCATGGTCAAGGGTCAGTAGCTAGATCCTGTTTCCTGCGGGGTCCACGGACCCGAGATCGGCCGACATCCGGTGAATAGAGCTGGGATCCGGCAGGCAAGAAGATCGGGTCTCCTTCCGAAGGAGAGGTTAACAAGACAAACCCTTC